>PWVB01000338.1 GCA_003562365.1 Anaerolineae bacterium | reverse complement strand
CTCTCACGTCCCAGGGCCATAAACTCATTCCAGTCCAGACCAAGCTCGTGAGTCGCAAAGTCCCTGAAGTAATGGTCCATTAGATGCGGCGGGAAACGATCGTGCCCAGCAGGCACCGGGGTATGGGTCGTAAAGACAAAAGCAGCTGAAGCGGCCTCGCGAGCCTGAGCGAAGGTCAAGTCGTGGGTCGCCATGAGATGCCGGATGTGCTCCAGCGCGAGGAAAGCAGAATGCCCCTCATTCATGTGGTAGACGGCGGGCGTGAGTCCCAGGGCTTGGAGGGCTCGATAGCCACCGATGCCCAGCAGAAGCTCCTGTTTGATACGCAACTCCTGATCGCCACCGTAGAGCTGGTCGGTGATATCGCGATCCTGGGGGCGCGTGTTGTCCCCGATGTTGGTATCCAACAGGTAGAGTGGAATGCGGCCAACCTGTGCGCGCCAGATTCGAGCGGTGACCCGACGGCCCGGCAACTGGACTTCGATCTTGACAGGCTCTCCATCGTCCCGACGCTCAAGAATCACAGGAAGGTTGTCAAAGTGGTTGTCCTCGTAAGCTTCCTGCTGCCAGCCGGCCTGATTGAGATACTGGCGGAAATACCCCTGCTGATAGAGCAGCCCAACCCCGACCAGCGGGACGTCGAGGTCACTGGCTGACTTCAGATGATCCCCCGCCAAAACCCCCAACCCTCCAGCGAAGATCTGCAGCGATTCGGTGATCCCAAACTCCAGCGAGAAATAGGAGAACAGAGGTCTTTCCGACTGCTCATAGGTCCTATCAAACCAGGCACCGCGCCGCTCGGCCATATACTCGTCGAGGTAACGTGTCGCTCGCTCCAAGTGCGCCAGGAACCCCACATCGGTCGCCAGTCTATCCAAGCGCTCCTGCTCGATCGTGCCCAGCATGCGAACAGGGTTGTGGTCCGTCTCTTCCCAGAGATCGCTGTCCAAGCGTAGAAAGAGCTCGATGATGTCGTGCTTCCACGCCCAACGCAGATTGTAGGCCAATCTCCAGAGCGGCTGCAATGGCTCCGGCAGTGAGGGAATAATGGAGATAGTATAAACTGGTTTCGGCTTCATATGATAACGCCTCCTATCCTTCCGAGTCTGTTCGGGGTTTTGAGCTTACCACGAATCAGCGTACCTACAAGCAAACAGCCATCCTCTACCAGGTCGCTCAGTCTCGACCAGCGAGCAGCGTCGTCTTGAGCATCCACGCCCACATGCTACAATGAGCCTCCGATGCACATCCGAAGCTTGAGCCTACGTCAGTTCCGTACCTACCATCGCCTGGAGCTGGATTTGCCTGCTGCCCCAGTGCTCCTCCTCGGAGCCAACGCACAAGGCAAGACTAGCCTGCTTGAGGCGATGGCCTTTCTGGCTCTTGGCTCCTCACCTTTGACCAGCGTCGATCAGCATGTTATTCACTGGGATGCAGCAGAGGCCAGTCTGCCCTTTGCCCACCTCAAAGCGGACGTCGTATACAGGGATCGGACCGAACACCTGGAGATTGCACTGGAACGCCGGCACCTCACGAACGGACGGCAGCGGATGCACAAGAGCGTGCGTATTGATCAGCGCTCGACGCGGATCACCGATCTTGCAGGTCATCTAAATGTGGTCCTCTTTCTCCCCGAAGATCTGGCGTTGGTCAATGGAGCCCCTTCTGGACGAAGGCGCTACCTGGACAATCTACTCTCACAAGTCTACCCGACGTACGTCGAAGTGTATGACGCCTACCGCAAGGCGGTCTCGCGGCGTAATGCACTACTGCGCCACCTGCGCGCTCGCGGTGGCGATGCACTGCAACTGATGCCGCTTGAGGAACGCATTGTGCGTACCGGGGTCACCGTTTCCCTGTACCGTCGACGGGTCATCTGGGAGCTGACAGACCATATGGACCGACTGCACCAGGAGATGACGGGAGGGCAAGCCCGACTACGGCTCAGCTACAAGCCCAACTTCGAAGCGGTCAGCGCAACCAAGCAGAGTGATGAGTTTTTGGGCCCCGCAGCGCCAGCGGATATCGCAACGATTGATGTTGAGGCCCTATATGATGACTATCGCGAGAAGCTAGCGCAGAAGCGCCAGCGGGAGATTGAACGGGGAATGACGCTCATCGGCCCACATCGCGACGAGATACGTTTTATCTCCGCCGACCGAGATATGGGTGTGTTCGGCTCGCGAGGCGAGCAACGCACGGCTGTGCTTGCGCTGCACCTGGCGGAACTCCGCTGGCTGGAAGAGACAACAGGAGAATCGCCCGTACTCCTGCTGGACGAGGTGCTGGCAGAATTGGATCGCACTCGACGTGGCTTCCTCCTCGAACTGCTTAGTGGAGTCGAGCAGACGATCTTGGCCACCACGGACGCTGAAATGTTTCCCGAGAGCTTTCGACGTCGGACGGTCACCTTCAGAGTCGAGGGAGGGCTCATCAACCAGGTCCCGATGGCCAAGCGCTAGGGAGTCTTTGGGTATGCGTGCGGCGGTATTCGTGTCGGACGCCTCAATAGTGCATTCCGAAGCCATTCCTGTCAGGGCCACACATAATACCTATCGTTAGCGGGTCTCGCGATATGAAGGACCCTTAACTCTACTGCAAAACTCGCGGCGAAATGCTGATCGCCGCGCCCAAGCCAACTGCAGCCTTCAACTCAGTTTCAGCTTCGCCAAAGGTTCCAGCGCCGCCGGGTGATCTGGTACCCCCAGAGTCGAGGTGTTCAGGAGTTCCCAATCGCCAGGAATCCCCAGGGCCTCCAGCGCAAGTGCAACGTTTGCCATACAGATCCCCCCATCGAAATAACGGTACTCCTGCAACTCTGCTTTATTTCCGTATCGCGGATTGTACTTCTGCACAAACAATGTCAGCGTTCCCGCTTGCCAGAGGAACCGCCAGGGCTGGGCATTATTGGCCGACGGCGCGCGGCGCGCCGCCTCGATCAGCTTCATCAACGCTTTCGGAGGCAACGCAGGTTGCTCAAAGGAACCATCATAGAAGACATCCTTGGCCTCCAGCTTGGCTGCGCCTCCCGACGCCTTGCGGATGACGGCATTGATAGTTCTGCCAGGCACCGTCTCAGCAGCGTGACCAAAGATCAGAAAGGCACCGGTGCGCGCTTGGCGGTTCAGCCGGAATCGCACCCGCACGTTGGCCTCACGATTGAGACTGCCGATGAAACAGACACTGACTCCCAGTTGCACCATCTGAATCGCGATCTGTTCCATACGGTACCCTAGATCCACCAAGGGGGCTCGATCGCCCACCGCACTGGCTACTAGATAGTGGGGCGGGGTCAGAATGCGTCCGTATCCCCCCATCGCCGCGATTAGGTCTTCCCCCGTCACCACATCGCGGCGCATTATCCGGAACCGGTTCTCCTCGACCAATGGCCTACTATGATCAACGATCTCATCGATCATGTCCAGAAGCTGTTTGTGCAGCGACTCCCCACGATAGCGCCGCACAGACTCACGATTGATGATTGCTGAATATAAGTCCATAACTCACCGCCCTCGAAGCAAGTTGAGCAAACAAGACGCCGACCTCGAGGTCGGCGTACTTACAATCCGCAACAGACTGCGATGCGCTGGAAGATCGCGCTATGTCTCGTCCTCCTGACCATCAGCGGCACGTTGTTTCTTGTGGCGATAGACAATACGTCCTCGAGTAAGATCGTAAGGCGAGAGTTCCACGCGAACCCGGTCACCCAGCAAAATACGAATGTAATACTTGCGCATCTTGCCGGACAGATAAGCCAAGACCTCGTGTCCCGCGTCAAGCTTGACGCGAAACTGTGTGCCTGGAAGGGCCTCAATCACGGTGCCCTCAACCGCAATCTTGTCGTCTTTCTTCGCACTCATCAACCTATCCTAGGCTTCTGTCTCTACTTCGTCGACGGACGTCTCATCAGATTCGTCGGTTTGCTCAACGACCACATTCTCATCATCCGAGACCCCGGCTTCCGACGCCTGACCTTCATCGTCCTGATCCTCGCTGTCCTCATCGTCAAAATCAAGGTCGTCATCGTCGAGCGGCTCATCCTCAGAAGCCTCGATGGTCTTCTCCTCTTCTTCGATCTGCTTCAGCGCCCACTCTTCCCACTCGTCGGGGCGCACCTGTTGGACACTAAGGCCAATGCGGCGGCGCTCCGGCTCAATGCGAATCACCTTAACCAGAATCGAGTCACCCGAGGCAAGCTCTTCCCGTTGGGTGATATCCCGCAACTCTGAGTTGTGAAGCAAGCCTTCTATACCCGGTTCCAGCTCGATAAAGACACCAAAGTCAACGACCTGCGTCACGCGACCCTCCACCAGATTCCCGGCCTCGTAGCGCTCCATCACGCTCTCCCAAGGATCAGGCGTCAGTGCCTTGATGCTCAAGGCAATACGCTGGCGGTCTCGATCAACGCTCAGGACCTTGACCTTAAGGCGCTGACCCGGATGGTAGATCTCAGCCGGGTTCTCTATACGACCCCACGAGAGCTCAGAGATGTGAACCAGGCCATCCATCCCTCCAAGGTTGACAAAAAGCCCGAAGTCGGCAATTTGACTTATGCGACCACGACGCACCTGACCCGCCTCGAGCTCCTCCAGCAACCGCTGCCGACGGGCCGCACGCCACTCTCGAGCGGCGGCACGCTGGGACAGAATCAGGCGACGGCGGCGGCGATTGACCTCGATGACCTTGAGCACGGTATCCTGACCTACCATCGATTCCAGGCGCCGCTGGCGCTCTGCAGGTTGACGGATACGGTTGAATCCGATAAGCTGGGACATAGGCACGAAGCCTCGAAGTCGGCCAAAATCGACAGTCAACCCTCCGCGGTTGAACCCTGTAATCTGCGCTTCATACACATCCTGGCTCTCCAACAGCTTCTCTGCCTTCAGCCAGTCCTCCTGCAACAGAGCCTGAGCGATCGAGAGTTTCACATTGCCGTCGGAATCCCGAAGATCCGTTACCACCACAGGGACATCATCTCCGATCTGAAACTCTTTGTCCTCGAGTTCTTCAATGTCATCAATGGGTACGAAGCCATCGCGCTTCGCACCGATGTCAACAACAAAGCCCGTGCTCTTCTTGTCCAGAATCACACCCTCGCGCAGCTCCCCGCGCTTCAGTGCGGTTCCGGCAAGAGACTCCTCCAACTGGTCCTCCCACGAGCCAGAGCCTTCCTCTGGAACTCCTTCAGCAACATCCTGGACAGCGTCTTCGGAGTCCGTATTGCTGGTTCCCTTAGCGGCTTCTGAGTCCCTGAGTGCCGCATCTTCGACGGAGGCCGCCTGAGTCGACATCTCAGAAGTGTCCGGGGCAATTTCTGCGGTATCTGGGTTTTCCGCCGGATCTTCTACGAGTTCAGCGGACGTTGAGGCTTCAGTATGATTCAAGTCTTCCACAGCCAACTCCTGTTCCACCCAGTTTTGCGAACCCACCTATAGTACGCAACTTTGGTGGCTCTGATAAACTTTGACTATTGTATCACGCCCATAGATAAAGTCAAACTTGCGTTTGTGCGACGCAAGCCCTTAACCTGCCGCGACAATTGACTCCCCGCCATCGACAGGGATGACAGCCCCGGAAATCCAAGTCAAGCGTGGATCAGCCAGCGCGACTAGAACCCGCGCAACATCCTCAGTCCGCGTCAGGCGGCCAGCAGGATGGTAGACCTGAACTTGCTGGAGGATCTCCTGATGCCCTGGAATGGCTCGAAGGGCCGGGGTGTCAGTTACGCCAGGCATCAGACAGTTCGCAGCGATGCCGCGCGGCGCGAGCTCTACTGCTAACTGCCGGATATGCGCCTCCAATGCGGCCTTGGCAGCCGAAACCGGTCCGTAGTGTGACGAGACACGCTGCGAACCAATACTCGTCATCGCGTAAATGCGACTACCGCAACGCAGCAGATCGGCCCGAACCAGGTCTTGGGTCCAGTAGACGACACTGTGAGCCATCACGCGCAGGGTCATCTCCATCTGGCTTTCGGTTACAGCAACATCAGGTGCGTCAGCAATGTAAGGACGCAAGCTCCCAAATGCCAGGGTGTGTACCATAAGATGAATCGCGCCAAACTCATCATCCGCCAGGAACTCGATGAGGGAGCCGATCACCCGAGCTCGACGGCGGGGGTCCGCGGCATTGGTGTTGAAGAAGACCGCTCGGCGTCCGGCGGCCTTGATATCCTCAATCACCGCTTCGGCGCGTCGCAGTGTGCGACGAGGATCAAGGTGAACACCAAAAATGTGCATACCTTCTTGCGCCAGTGTCCGGGCAATAGCAGCGCCATATCCGCTTGAGGCACCCAGGATCAGCGCCCAGCGGCCTTCAAGGGAGCTTTCAGAAGTCTGCATCAGTGAAGGTCCAAGAAGGGCAAATCAGTCGTCGAAATCCGAACTGCTGTAGACATCCCCGCCAGCAGAGCCCATACCGCCAGACCCTAGGTCGCCCGGACCTTCTCCCATAAGATCCGGCATATCCTGCTCAATCTCCTCAGGATCCTGACCAGCCTCCAGACGATCGATGACCTCTTCAAACTCCGGACCGAGGTCGTCGGCCTCGTCGCCCATCTCATTCATCATCTTGCGCATGAAGCGACCCATACTCTTGGGATCATTCTCATCCAGATCACCCCAGGCGCTCGGATCAGCCAGGTCCTCCAAGCGGCTATCTTCGGACCGTACCAACCGCACCCGAGAGACCAACCGGGTGATCTCGTCGCTATCACAACGCTTACAGACGAGTTTCGCCTCATTGACTTCGGCAAAGGAGCGCCAGAATACCGAGAAGCGCCTTCCACACTCCCCGCATCGGTATTCGTAAATCGGCATATTTCCCTTTCCCCTTTCAACTATGGTATAGTAGAGTCTGCTCACGCAGTTTCGCACTTCAGCGCGGCACACGCAACTCAAGTATCGTCATTATAGCGGGATTCGAGGTCAGGAGCAAATAGATGAGCGACCAAGTCGTGTTCAACCCATATCATCCCCAGACCTATCCCCTGCTCATTGTGATATCTGGACCATCCGGGGTCGGCAAGGACAGCCTTGTCGATCGGATGAAAATCCGCGGTGCGCGGTTTCATTTCGTGGTCACAGCAACCTCGCGTCCCCCAAGGTTAGGAGAGATACACGGCGTCGACTACTTCTTTGTCTCGCAGGAGCAGTTCGAGGCTATGATTGAGGCCGATGAACTGCTAGAGTATGCCGTCGTCTATGGCCAGTACAAGGGTATTCCGAAGCAACAGGTACGCGAAGCGTTGGAGAGCGGACACGATGTCATAATGCGCTTGGATGTCCAGGGCGCTGCTACGATCCGTGAGTTGGTGCCCCAGGCGATTCTGATTTTTTTGAGCGCTGCTTCTGAAGAGGAGCTGATCGGGCGCTTGAAGGAGCGCAGAACAGAGACTGCGGCACAGCTACAACACCGCATCGAGACGGCGCGGCTGGAGATGAAGCGGCTTGAGGAGTTTGACTATGTCGTCATAAATGCTCAGAGTCGGCTGGATGAGGCAGTAGATCGCGTGCTTAGCATCATCGAGGCCGAGCATCATCGCACGCGTCCTCGACGGGTGACGCTCTCGTGAGAGCAGAGATAGAACCGATTGCCGGAACGCCACCTCGACAGGTCAGCCTGCCGCGATTCTCGGTCAGGGTGACCTATCTGCTGATCGGGATGAATTTGATCATCTTTGCGCTCGATATGCTGCTGGAAAGAGCGCTCACGATCCACGGAGCACTGGTACCCGGTCTGGTGATTGTCTATGGGCACTGGCATCGTCTGATCATCGCCGGTTTCTTGCACGCAGACTTGACCCACATTCTTTTCAACCTCTACGCCTTCCTGGCCTTGGGGAGCTTACTGGAGCGTTTTGCTGGCCAGCAGCGCCTGTTGATTGTGTACAGCCTGTCTTTGCTCGGCTGCAGCGTGCTGGTGACGCTTTTCTCAGATTTCCACACGCCCACGGTGGGCGCCTCCGGCGCGATTATGGGCGTCCTGGGAGCGCTTATTGTCTTTTTCTGGCACTATCGGGACCTGCTAGTCGGCGGGAAAGGTTACCTCGGCCAATTGGGCAGGATGGCGCTGATTAACATTGGCATTGGGCTACTGCCTGGCATCAGTTGGTGGGGTCATCTAGGCGGCTTCCTTGCCGGCATCGCAACGGGATGGGTACTGCTGCCGCATTATGTCCAAGCCGAATGGCTCTCCGCGGAGCTTAAGCTCCAGCCGCTGGAACGTTCTGCCCGGCTGCGGATTCTGCTTCTGCTGATTGGCCAGCTAGTGCTGCTGCTGCTGGGCTTTAGGTGGCGCGGTTAACGCTAACGCGATCCCGACGCACGCTCAAGCAGAAGTGTTCATACAAGGCCTTCAGCCACCGAGTTATCGGACGGTTAGTGAGCCTCAGAGTTACTCGAGGTCAAAGCTATGCCCGAACCTATTGATCTGTACCTGGGAGATATCGTTGAACTGCGGAAACCACATCCTTGCGGGGGACTTCGCTGGCGGATCTTGCGCGTCGGTCTGGATATTGGCATTGAGTGCCTGACCTGTGGACGCTACGTGTTGGTCCAGCGACGCCGATTTGAGAGCAGAATTCGACGGTTCATTGAACGCGGGGCAGCCTTCTCAGATTCCTCAGGCGACGTTGAACAATGAACGCCCAGAAGACAGGCCCCGACGTGAGCGGATCAGCCGACACTGCAGCCCAGGCGAAACGCTTCCTGCTTCTGTTCTCCGACACCGGTGGCGGGCACCGCGCATCAGCGCAGGCCGTGGGCGATGAGCTCCTTTGCCTCCACGGACAGGCAGCCGCGGTGGAGCTGCTGGATGTCTTCATCGAGCTTGGTCAGTGGCCGTGGCACCGTTTCCCAACATGGTATCCCAGCTGCTTGGCCTTCAACGGCATTCCGTGGGGTATAGGATTTCACCTCTCCAACCACGTAAAGCTAATGCAGACAGCATCAACGATATTGTGGCCGTATGTGGGAGCGGCGCTTCGCAATCTACTGGATAGACACCCCGCCGAGGTGATCGTTTCTTTTCACCCCATCCCAAACTGCGCCTTGCTGATGGGGCTGCGCGCGATGAATCGATCGACGCCAATAGCCATCGTTGCGCTGGACATGGTAACGCTCCACGCCGGATGGCTGGTCCCAGGGGCGGCTCTCTACACGGTGCCGACGCTGGCGGCCAAGGCCAATGCTCTGCGTGCAGGAGTGCCCGAGGATCGTGTTAGCTTGACGGGTATCCCCATCCGACAACGATTTCTAACCGCCATGCAGCTCCCTACGGCGCGCGCCCGCGCCCAACTGCGCCTATCCTACGACAAGCCCATCGTGCTGGTCGTGGGGGGCGGGGACGGCATAGGCCCTCTAGAGCAGATAGTACGGGCTATCGCCCATATGCACCCAGCAGCGCTGGTGGTGGTGATTACCGGGCACAATCACGGCCTAAAGCAGGTACTGACCCGGATGGACTTACCCATCCCCGTGCGAATCGAAGGATTCGTGTCGAATATGGAGGTCTGGATGCGAGCTGCAGATGTTCTGGTCACCAAGGCTGGGCCCAACACTCTTGCAGAGGCCTTCGCAATGGGGTTGCCGCTTGTCATCTATACCGCGTTGCCAGGACAGGAGCAGGAAAACGTGAACCACGTGGTGGAGAATGGGGCTGGCCTTTGGGCCCCCTTGCCTCAGCAGACAGCAGAAGCGGTGGTGCAGCTCTTGAGCAATGGAGAGATGCGCGAAACGATGGCAACACGCGCTCGCGCGCTTGCGCGTCCGCAGGCAACCAGGCAGATCGCCCAAAACCTCTGGAGGCTGACATCTGAACAACTGGTGCCCCGCGCAGATATACCCCTTCGGAAGAGGCCGTTGGAAAAACGCGGGCTGAAAACAAGCCGATCTGGAGAACGGAGGCCGGCGTTGGTTCACAATGAACCCGTGGGGTTGGCTATAAGGGATGAAAGGCTATAATTAAGGCGGTCATTAACCTATATGCAGGATTATCTAGACAGATACCTGGACCATCTTAGATTCGAGCGGGGCTACTCGTCGCATACGCTGGCAGCCTACACTCGTGACCTGATGCAGTTCCAAAGCTATCTTGAGGAGGAGGGGGAGGGAGCTGAGCTCGTCAACCTGGACCCGTCCCAGCTGCAGGGATTTTTGGCTTGGCTGCAAGAGAAGAGTTACAAGACTACCACCGTCGCGCGCAAGATCGCAGCAACGCGTGCATTTCTCAAGTTTCTCTATAGCGAAGGAGTTGTGTCATCCGATCTGCTTGAGTGGCTCCAGCAACCCAGAGTCGAGAAGCGCCTGCCCAGGACGCTCTCCCGAGATCAGGTAGAATGTCTTTTGGCAGCTGCCTCGCTGGACGATACGCCTCTGGCGCTGCGTGATCGCGCATTGCTCGAGATGCTCTATGCGAGCGGCATGCGGGCCAGCGAGATCATCAACGTCAAGATCGGAGACTTGGATCTGGACGCCGGATTGGTCCGTTGCTTTGGCAAGGGTGCAAAGGAGCGCGTCCTGCCCATTTACGAAAAAGCCGTTGCCTGGTTGCGGACCTATCTCACATCAGGTCGCCCATTCTTGCAGCAGGATCCCGATGAGCGAAGCCTCTTTTTGAACAATCGGGGCAACGCACTGACACGACAGGGCCTGTGGTTTTTAGTCCAGCACTATGCTGAGTCAGCCGGACTGGGGGGGTGGGTGACGCCACACACGCTGCGACACACGTTTGCGACGCACTTGCTTGAAGGCGGCGCGGAGTTACGCGAGATCCAGCAAATGCTGGGACACGCCAGTATCACGACCACCCAGGTTTATACAGAGGTGTCGAGCCGTCGTAAGCGTGAGGCTTATGATCGCGCACACCCCAGAGCCCGGTTTGCTGTCCACGACAAGGAGTCAGTCCGTGACCCGGTCGATGATTCGGACAGTGGGTAAACAGAAGGAACCGGAGGGCGATAATGGACGAGTTCTTTACCGTAGATGCTGTGGAAGAAGCAGTGAGCGCGATCAAGGCCCAGACAGCACTGGAACCCCGGGTGGGCTTGATTCTCGGTTCAGGGCTGAGCCCTTTAGCGGAGGCCGTGAACGATGCGGTGCGGATTAGATTTGCCGACATCCCTCATTTCCCGGTCTCGACCGTGAAAGGGCATCAAGGACGATTGGTTATCGGGCTACTTGAAGGGGTGCCCGTGGTGGTTATGCAGGGGCGGGCTCACTATTATGAAGGTTACAGTATGGCACGTATCGCCCTAACGATTCGCACGATGGCGTTGCTAGGTGCGCAGGTCCTAATCGTCACCAACGCCGCTGGTGGGCTAAACCATACTTATCGAACCGGCGAAGTGATGGTTGTTCGCGATCATATCAATCTGATCGGGATGGCCGGACTCAGTCCGCTGCGCGGGCCGAATCTGGAGGCATTCGGTCCGCGATTTCCCGGCATGAACGACGCTTACGATCCACAGCTCCAGGAAGCCGCTCGTGCCATTGCGCTAGAAGCACGAATTCCCTTTCAGCAGGGCGTCTATATCTGTCTAGCGGGGCCGAATTTCGAGACGCCCGCTGACGTGCGCTTCCTGCGTGCCATCGGCGCTGACGCAGTCGGTATGTCGACAGTGCCGGAGGTCATCACTGCACGTCACAGCGGCCTGCGCGTCTTGGGCCTCTCCGGCATCACGAACACGTTGGCAGGAGAGGCCGGCGGGCCGACCCCAGATCACGAGGAGGTTCTCGAGGCGGCCAAGATCTTGGGTCCGAGACTGGAGACCATTATCCGAGGCATTCTCAGGCAGCTATGAACGTTATTCTGGACTGGCTCAGCCGCCAGATCCTGTGGGTCTCACTGATCTGTCTGGCGGGCGCAGGCGGGTACATCATCTCCGCGATCACGGCGAAACGGCGCCGCGATACGGCACAGTTCTCGCTGGAGCGTGAGATCTACCATCGGCATATGACCCGTGCTTGGTTCGTGGCAGCATTGTTCCTAGCACTGGCCGGAACCGTATTTATGGTCAGTGTCTTTTGGATACCAACGGTAGCCGGCAATGGAGCTGTGACGCCCACGCCCAGCAGCGGCCTCTACACACCGACACCCTTGCCCTTTCAGTCCAGTGAGGCCCTTTTGACTTCGGAACCACTCACACAGGCCATAGCGTCAGCTCCGGAGCCGGTGGGGACCGTCATCGCTCCTGCGGCGCCAGCGCAAGTATCCCCCGAAATGCTCCAACCCGATTGCCCCGACCCCGGAGCCCAGGTTAGCTCACCCGTCGCCGGAACTGACCTATCTGGCGTCGTTGAGGTACTGGGCACTGCAGAGGTAAACGCCTTTTCCTACTACCGATTTGAGGTAGTTTTCCCGGAATCTACCGCGCCTAACTTCGTCTATCAACGAAACGAGCCGGTGGACAACGGACCGCTGGGATCGTGGGATGTATCCGATCCGTCGCGCTATCCGCCTGGTGGACCTTACCGGTTTCAGCTGGTGGTAGTTGATATTTATGGAAACACCACAACCTGTACCATCCCCGTGAACATAACGGCCGAAGCCGAGTAGATTAGAGCTAACATCAAGTGCCTGAATTGCCGTCCACTCTGGGCGCAAGACCCTCGGCCCGGAGCGACCCGATGGGCACCTATTTGAAGGGAGGTAAGCGTGCTTGTTCGTACCGTACGGGATGGCGATTGGGAGGCCTGTCTGGGCATTGACGCCGGATACGAGACTGACATAGCGTGGCAGATGGACGAATACCAACAGAGCGGGGAGCGACACATCACCTTCCGCGAGATTCGGCTACCGCGCACGCTTCGCATTCAGCCAATGGAGCCCGATGACGGCCATCTCAAGAGCTGGCAGCGTCGCGACAGTTTCTGGGTCGCAGTCGAACAACGCGAAATCATCAGCTATCTGGGGCTCGTCATCGATCAGGCTCGCTACCAAGCACATATCGCGGAACTGGTCGTCGAACCCAACTATCGCCGCAATGGCGTGGCCTCCGCGATGCTGCTCCGGGCGACCGAGTGGTGTCTGAGACAGCGAATCCACCAGCTGGTTTTGACCTGTCCGCTAAAGGCTTATCCTGCGGTCGCCTTCGCGCAGCACCATCGGTTCGCCTTCTGTGGTTTCCAGGACGCGTACTGGCCCGGTCAGGAAGTCGCCCTCTTCTTCCGCCAGAGAATTCGTTAACTGTCCCGCCATTGTTAGCTATGGACTGGTTACACTTTCTTAGTCGCGCTAACGACGTCCTCACCGCAGGCGTTGGCGCGACAGCACTGGCGCTGGCGCTCTATCTACTCTTCTATAATCGGGGGAGCCGGGTGGCTCAGACCTTTGTAGGTTTGTTGGGATGTGTGATTGTGGTCTATCTCACGGATCTACTGTTGACAAACATTTCCGGGCCCGACCCCGCCGAGGCCTTGCTCCGCATCCAGTGGCTGGGCATTGCCTTTACGCCCCCTTTCTATATGGAGTTCGTACGGGCAATTCGTCTTTCAGTCCTGCGGGATCGTTTTCCCGGATGGCTGCGGCAGGTGGGCTTTGGTCTCGGCGGGCTAATCACTTTGTTGGCACTCTACACAGACCTGGTGGTCCGGGGTGACATCGCCGCCGCCGGCGCCTATCATATGCGCCCTGGGATGCTCTTCTATCCCTTTGCCCTGTTCTTCTCTGTTGTGGCTCTGTGGGGACTGCGGGAGATGCTGTTTGCCCGCAGGCGCTGCCACACTCGCACGGCAAGACGGCGCATGGCCTATCTATCCATTGGCTTTGTGGCGCCGGCTATGGGCGTGTTTCCTTATCTGTTGTTGACTGGGTGGCCAGCCGGACTGCCCGATGCAATGCTACATATGCTGCTCATCACAGGCAACGTTGCTGTAGGCGCGATGCTCGCGCTCGTGGCCTACAGCGTGGCTTTCTCTGGCACCTTAATGCCGGATCGGGTCATCAAACATCGGATGGTACGCTTTTTGATGCGAGGTCCACTGGCGGCAATTCTGGCACTGATCGCTTTCGGTGTTGGTCGGACCATCGAACCCATCCTGGGATTGGCCGATTATACACTGGCGCTCGTGGCGCTGTCCGTTGCGATCATCCTGACCCAGCTGGGCGTAGAGCTGTTAAAGCCGGTGATCGACCTGCTGCTGTACCGAGGTGGCGCCTTTGAGGTCACCCGAGTTCAGGAGCTAAGCCAGCGATTGCTCACCACCGCCGATGTGCAGCAGTTTCTAGAAAACGTCCTGGCGGCAGTCTGCGAGTTGATGCGCAGCAGCGGAGGATTTCTCGCGATCCTTGAGGAGGGTAAGCTTCGGTGGGAAGTCTGGTGTGATCTCGCTATGTCGGAGGAGGAAATCGCCGATATCCCGCTTACCGAGGTCACCCAAGCTCGCAAGGAGGGCAACTTCATCGAGTGGGATGGCTACTGGATCATTCCCCTGCGGGACAAGACGGGCAGCGACCTGCTAGGGATGATCGGGGTACGCGCACCGGATACTGGTCCAGCGCTATCGGAGGAACGGACAGAGAGGCTGGATCAGCTCCTGTTGCAGGCCTCAGCAGCGTTAGCCGACCGACGTCTACAACAGGTCGTCTTTGATGCCTTTATGCCGCTCCTTCCTGAGCTCAGAGACATTCAGATGCGTGGCGGGATGTTGCGCTACGACGGCGACTCAGTGGTCGGCTTTTCACTCGTGCAATCACCTGAGCTACCTCAGTGGGTGCACGACGCCCTCGCACATTACTGGGGCGGCCCGCGCCTGACCGGAAATCCGCTCCTCGAGCTTGAGGTCGTCCGCCAGGCTGCTCTGGAGCACCAAGGAAATGTGGTGCAAGGATTGCGCGCGGTCCTGGCCAATGCGATTGAGCGACTTCGCCCTGAGGGTGAACGAAAGTTGACAGCACCCGAGTGGCTATTATACAATATCCTTGAGATGAAGTTCCTGCGGGGTCAGAAAGTGCGACAGGTAGCTGTACGGCTCGCCGTAAGCGAGTCCGATCTTTACCGTAAGCAACGGATCGCCATCGAGAATCTGGCCGACATTCTGATCGAGATGGAGCGAGAGGCGCAGGGCTCATCGGGTTGACCTCGTGCCGTTGACCAATGGAATTAGGATTGCCCAAAATACTGCAAGTAAGGAGCCGCTGAATGGGACATTATGTTCCGGCCTATTGCCCCCCCTGTGAGCGCTACTGGCAGGCGCTGCTTGAGGAGGGTCCGTTAAGCGCCGGCGAGATAGAGGAGGCGTGGGAGTGGATCGAGGTGCCGGCCATCGACCTGGAAGTATGGGATGAGGCCCGGGAGCTGCAACGCCGTCACGCGGTGTTGAACCTTTCCATCGATAGCTACAATCGCGGCGGCCTCATCGCCCATTGGAAGGGCATCGAGTGCTTCGTACCTGCCTCCCACCTGATTGCCTACCCGTTTCCCGCCGATCCCGAAGCCCGTGAGGGCTGTTTTGCCCAGTATCTGGGTAAGACCTTGCGTTTGTGTCTGATTGAGGTCGAGCCCTCGCGCAACCGAATTCTGCTCTCCGAACGCCAGGTGGCTGAGTGCGAATTGGAGGAGCCAGAGTGGCCTGACTGGCTGTGTGTGGGCACAACCTGCAAAGGAACGGTGACCAGCGTGCGCCCCTTCGGGGCTTTTGTCGATATCGGGCCTCTGGAAGGGATGGTACACATCTCTGAGATCTCCTGGGGCCGGGTCCGACACCCACAGGACTTCGTGAAACCGGGTCACGAGGTCGAGTGCAAAATACTGAACGTTGACTTGGACCATCGGCGCGTTGGACTGAGCCTGAAGCGGCTGTGCCCCAATCCCTGGACCTCTGTCGCAGAGCGTCTTGGTCCCGGCGATAAGGTGCGCGGATCCATCGCCAGTGTGGAACGCTTCGGCATCTTCGTCGAGCTACTGGAGGGCATTGAGGGATTGCTGCATATCTCAGAATTGAACGCCAGCTGTGAGGAAGAGCTTCTGTGCTCCTATGCAACCGGCGACCCAATCGCAGTGCGGATCCTCGACATCGTGCCCCGTGATCATCGGATCGCCCTGGCTTTGGTCGGTCCAGAGGAGTTGAATGCCCGAGCGTAAGTACCAGCGCATGGCCCGTCCGCGCAGCGGGTCCGCTCGTCGCAGCCGTTCTACGCCGACAAAGCGAGGCACGACGAAGAGCGGTGCTTCCTGGATGCAGAGCCTGGGCCAGTGGCTTCTGGCTTGGATAGCAGGTCCCGCGGGTCAGCAGGTGCTGGCTCTGATCCTGATTGCTTTTGGGCTTGTCACCTTTATCACCCTCATCCCCGGGGTCAACTCCGGTGCCGTCGTAGGTACTTGGGTCCGTGCGCTTGTCTTCGCCTTTGGGTGGGCGGCCTATCCTGTCGCTGCTCTTATAACAGCAACCGGCCTCCTGTGGTTGCGCCATCTCGTCCATCGAGCCACTGCGTGGCGGTGGCGCCCACTGCTAGGGCTGCAGTTAACGCTGCTGGGCCTGCAGACCCTCACCTTCTCGTTTATCAGCCGCCAGAGTTGGTCGCTCATTCAGTCGGGAAAAGGAGGCGGCGTCGTGGGATGGGCACTCCACCTCTTCCTTAACGACTACTTCGGACCTTTGATAACGGGCCTCTTTATGGGTCTGGTGGTCATGCTCGGCATTGCGCTGGCCTTTGATCTCACCCGCAAGGACCTGCAGATTCTGGGCCAGCGACTATCAGAAGTATGGACGGCTTGGCGGACCGCCCGCGCTGCGCGGGCCAAAACCCGGGCGGCAGAACGTCAGGCCAGATCCGAAAGCTACAGTCCGGCAGAAGGGGTCGTGGTGTCGCCGATTGTGCGCGATCGCGCGAAGCCCTCCTCGTCCGCGAGGGCCCCCTCCTCAACAGAGACTCCTGCAGCCGCAACGGTACGCCGAATAGCCGCATCCATCAACGGGCGAGAGCGGAGTAAGCCGAAAATCCATCCATCACAACCGATTGCTAAGCCCCGACGCGCCAGATTGGACGAATTTCTTGTACCGCTGACATTATTGCAAGCATCAAGAACCGCAGGTATGAACCCCGACGAGATCGACCGCAAAAGCCGGATCATCGAGGAGACCCTGGAGCAATTTGGCGTACCGGTCCGTGTCACAGAGGTTCGGCCGGGGCCAACGGTCACCCAATTCGGTGTTTCGCCCGGATACATCAGCCGCGGAACTGAGGGCGAACGGCAGCGCAAGGTACGGGTCAGTCAAATTGCCACACTGGCCGACGATCTGGCACTCGCTCTGGCGGCCCGAGCACTGCGCGTTGAAGCGCCCGTTCCCGGTCGCGCCGTCGTGGGCATTGAGGTTCCTAACGCCGATACGAGCCTCGTAGGATTACGCGCTGTCTTGGAAAGTGAAGCCTTCCACAAGTGTGGCCGACCTCTCTGCTTCGCGGTCGGCCTCGACGTTGCCGGAGGTCCTCAGGTCGCGGATCTCTCGCGAATGCCGCACCTTTTGGTTGCCGGTACCACCGGTAGCGGGAAGTCCGTCTTCGTCAAAGCACTGGCCACCAGTCTCATTATGCACAATGCGCCAGAGGAATTGCGACTGATCGCCATCGATCCTAAGATGGTTGAGCTAAGCCATCTGAATGGCTTGCCGCACCTGTTGGGCAGCACCGAGACTGATGTTGAAAACGGGCTGCGGGTCCTGCGCTGGGTGGCACACGAAATGGATGACCGCTACAAGCGCTTTTCCAAAGCCGTGGCCCGCAACCTAGAGGACTACAATGCTCGGCTGGCACGCCGTCGGGGATCACAAGACGCCGACGATGGTGAAGAAAGCCCTCTGCCCCGTATCGTGGTCCTGATCGACGAGCTGGCCGATCTCATGATGACGGAGCCGGAGGAGACGGAGCGAACCCTCACCCGGATCGCACAGATGGCGCGGGCCACGGGCATTCATCTCGTTGTTGCGACCCAACGGCCCAGCACGGATGTGGTCACCGGACTGATCAAGGCCAACTTTCCCGCTCGTGTGAGTTTTGCAACCGCCAGCGGAACCGACTCCCGCGTGATTATCGACACGCCGGGCGCGGAGTCACTCCTGGGTCAAGGCGATATGCTCTTCCTGCCGCCCGATGCTTCTGCGCCGATGCGAATCCAGGGTTGCCATATCTCCGACGACGAGCTCGAAGCGATCATCCGGTTCTGGCAGCAAGAGGCCGGAGCTACGCCCTCCAAGGCGCCCTGGGAAGTGATCGCCGAGACGAAGGGGCCAGAGCACTGGCGCATCGAGGGATTGGACGAGGACGCCGACCTGCTGGAACAGGCCATTGCATATGCCAAGGATCGCGGCAAAATCTCCACCTCGGGTATCCAGCGCCGTTTCCGCATCAGCTATCCGCGTGCCGCACGCCTCGTGGAACAGATGGAGAAGATGGGCCTTGTCGGCCCTCAGGTCGCCGCCGGCCGAAAACGGCGCGTCATCCTCGGCGAGGAGGATGAGGACTGACTGTCCTCGGGGCCATTGATCCCGTTGGTCATCTACAGTCGCGTTGCCAGCCTGATCGCGACCTAACTGTGGTGGACCTTCAGGCCAGCGCCCGGCGTCGTCGCAGATGCACTGGATAGCGGCTGCGCAACCTACCCCCGCCCCGTTTAGCCCAGCCTAGAGGGTACCCATCCACGGTCACCAGTACGTAGCCCGGCGGCCCTTGATCCGGCCAACTGCCGCCATCCAGGAAGCGCTTCAACCGCGGATCATCAGAGGCGAGCCGCAAGGTGGTTTTTACATCCTCGGGCGTGAGTGCCATCGCCAGGGCATGATCCGGAAAGATCTTTCCATGTCGAAGAGAAGCCACCCACCACCCAGGACGCAACACCGGAAGGCGCTGCCAGCGTGCCGGATCGACCGGCGTGATATAACAGTGATCATCCTCGGTTAGGATCAAACCCTTCTGCGGTGGCGGTATTCTGAGCACCTGATCGAGGGTTGTCTCATAGAGGCGTCGGGCGCGACCAGGTATGCGCTGCTCAGCCCAAACAGCTGGCAGATCCTCCTCCGGCGCGCCGGTGCGGCGGAGCAGAGCGTAGAAGTGGCCGTGTCCGGGGCCCCAATGGGGCCAGAAGCGTCCTGCTTTTTCCAGCTCCTCTGATGCCCCAATCCACTCCGGATGGCCACGGTCCATTGATGGTAATGAGGGCAGGTCGAGAAGCTCGAAATCCGGATGGACGCCCAAAAAGCGAGCGATCACCCCTTCGTTCTCCTCTGGAGAGAAGGTGCACGTGCCGTAAAGCACTTGCCCACCTTGACGAACCAGTAGCGCTGCCTGATTGAGAATCTGAAGTTGGCGCGCCGCATAACCGCGTAGGGTGTCGAGACTCCAGGCGTTAAGCGCTCGCGAGTCCCGTGAAAAGGTCGCCTCTCCCGAGCACGGTGCGTCGACCAACAGCGCGTCAAAGAGCCCGGCCCATTGAGCGCTCAGCGCATCCGGCGTCGCGTTGGTGACCAGCGCATGGGTGATCCCCATACGCTCCAAGTTCATCGCTAGGACACTGGCGCGACCGCGAGAAACCTCATTGGCGACCAAGACACCCCCGCCCTGCATCCGCGCGCCAATGTGGGTCGCCTTGCTGCCCGGAGCAGCCGCTAGATCCAGAATCCACTCACCGGGCCGGGGATCGAGCAGCACAGCCGCAGCCATCGCCGTCGGATCTTGAATGTAATAGGCTCCCGCAGTGTGATAGGGATGCGCCCCCGGCGACGGGCCGGCGGAGAGTGCCGTCGCCTTCAACCAGACCGCCTCCGGACACCACGGCACGGTCTCAGTCCGCCAGGGCAGGCCAGCCTGGATGGCACAGAGGTCGCCGCGCTTAAGATTGAGCCGCAACCCATAGTCGCGTTTTTCTAAGGCCCGAAAGAAGGCGTCCGCCTCCTCGCCCAACCACCTCTTCATACGTCTGACGAAAATCTCTGGCCAGGGGGCCGAGGCTGAACTGCGCATGAGAATCCCTACTCTTTCTCATAGGGCACGCCGTCGGCAGCGGGTGGACGCGACCGACCCACAACCCCCGCGAGCACGATCACGGTTGCTAGATAGGGGGCCATCAGCAGAAACTGGGAAGGAATAGGTATGGACAGAATCGCCAGCCGTGTCTGCAGCGAATCTGCAAAGCCAAAGATCAATGAGGAGCCCAGTGCGCCTATCGGATTCCATTTACCGAAGATCATCGCCGCGAGACCGATGAACCCTTTGCCCGCTGTCATCAGTTCATCAAACCGCGCCACCGAGCTCAACACCAGATAGGCCCCGCCCAAGCCGGCGACCATCCCACCGAGCATCACATTGATGTAGCGTGTCAGGAAGACGTTGACACCCAACGTGTCGGCTGCCCGAGGATGCTCCCCGACCGCGCGCGTGCGCAGACCCCAGCGAGTATAAAAGAGCATCACCTGAATGATGACGATCAGCGCCATCGTCAGGTAGACGGCGAAGCTGTGGTTGAAGACAGCCGGCCCAATGATCGGAATTCGCGACAGACCCGGAATCGGGAAGGCACTGAAGGTAGGCGGACGATTGAGTTCCGGGGTGCGCTGCAGAAAGCGAGAGTTCAGATAGCCGGTCAGTCCTGTGGCGAGAATGTTAATCGCAGTTCCCGCCACAATCTGGTCGACCTTGTAGCGGATCGCCAAAACCGCAAGCAGACTCGCCATGAGGCCTCCGGCCAACATTGCGCCCACCAACCCCATCCACACACTGCTCGCGACACTGGCGGCCACAGCAGAGGCAAAAGCGCCTGTGAGCATCATGCCCTCGATACCGATGTTGATTACACCCGACCGCTCGCACATCACGCCGCTGAGGGCCGCCAGGGTGATCGGAACGGCACGCAGCAACGAGGACTTGATCAGCCCCGTCAGGTTCATAGACTGATCTCGGGCTGCCCATGTCAGAAAAGCCAGGATGAAGAGGCCAACAACGATACCTAGAACAGTATTGGCACGACCGAATCCTCTGACCAACTGCCACGCACCCGTAAAGGCGGTCAGCACCGCCAGCAGAGAAAGCCCAATGCGTGTTGGAAAGATCAAATCCCCGATCTGCAGTGCTTCCGCCCGTGTCTCGACGAAGCTGAACCTGGTTTGCTGCCCAGGTTCGGTGCTCGGCATAAACAGGATGAGAATGCCCAACGCAAAGAGGAGAAAGGCAATCCCCAGCGTGCGAGCCCGACGTCTCGAGCGCTCCGGTGTCTGTGAGTCGGTCACGGGTTCCTCCTGGTGGTGGCTAGCCCTCGCCCCAATCGCGGGCTAACGCCAGACCGTCGTCTTCGAGTCGCCCTCGCAACCGGTAGATCTGACGGATAATCTCGGGGGCGGCGATAAAGACGATGATCAATCCCTGAATGATGGATGTGATGTCGAGAGGTACGCGCGCGATACCCTGCATGTTGCGGGCCCCAGCTCGCAAAGCCCCAAAAAGCAGCGAAGCCAGGACAACGCCCACTGGGTGGCTCTTGCCCAGCAGAGCCAGTGCAATCGCGTCGAAGCCGTATCCTGAAAAGAAGGCATTGGGCATAAAGCGCAGAACGCCCAGGATGTCGGTGGCGGCGGAGAGCCCAGCCAATGCGCCGCTCAGCGCCATCGTGATTACAATGCTGCGCGGGACGTTGATGCCGGCATAGCGGCCTGCCCGTGGGTTCTTACCGACAGTACGGATCTCGAACCCCAGCGTGGTCTTGTAGAGCAGCCACCACACCGCCCAGGCTGCAGCCAGAGCCAGGAAGAACCCGAAATTCACCCGGAGCTCGATCCGCCCGGGGAAGAACTGCGGCAGATAGGCGCTGGGCAGAATCTCCGGACTGACGGGTCGACCATCGCCGCGGGCCATAGGCCCGCCAACATCCAGCATGTATTCAGCAAAGCGAAATGAGATGTAGTTGAGCATAATGGTGGTGATGACCTCGTGTGCGCCAGTCTTGGCCTTCAGGTAGCCTGGGATAGCAGCCCACAGCGCACCGCCGGCCATACCGGCCAAGAGAGCCAGCGGCAAATGCAGGAGCTGCGGGACCCCAACAAGACTGTAACCGAGAAAAACGGTAGCCAGACCAGCGATAAAATATTGCCCCTCGGCGCCGATGTTGAACAGCCCGCCCTGAAACCCCAGAGCCACAGCCAGACCAGCAAAAATATAGGGGGTGGAGATCCGCAAAGTCTCTGTGATTGGATAGATAGCTCGCAGGATGCGCGGCACGTTCCCACTGAGCAAGGCTTCCGTCAACTGAACTGGATCGCCAAAGGCGCCCACGAAATAGGCACCATAGGCCCGACCAATGACCGCAAAGCCCCGACCAACACCCAGAAGGGGATTCTCCAGAAAAGCTTCGTAGACCGTCACGTCGGTTAATACGATGAGCAGCGCCCCCAGAACCAGCGCCGTGCCGATCGCCAAGAGCGGCAGCAAGAGGCTCCGCAAACCGAATCTGCTCCGAGGACGCTTCTCTGGCGATGGCGAGGAGATCGGCCGGGGCCCTTCCTGTAGCTGGGGCGCAGGCGGTTCCGACCGATCAAGCGGTGCTTCGCTGTCAGCCGAATCCGACGGCTTGGTATGCATAGGCGTTTCCTTTCTTGAGGCCGGAGCGACTCAGATGAATGCTATACACTCGCCCCGGGAACCTCAGCCTGCGGACTGTAGAGCAGAGATATGCGTCCCCTTGCTTGACGGTGCCACGCCCGCCATCATCAGACCGAGATCTTCTTTGGTCGTGTGCTCGGCAGCCACAACACCCATGATCCGGCCCTCGTACATCACGATAATGCGATCCGCCAGAGACATCACCTCGTCCAACTCTGCCGAGACGACGAAAACCGCGGCCCCCTCGTCGCGCTTCCGGACAAGCTGCCCGTGGATATACTCAATCGAACCCACATCCAGGCCCCGAGTCGGTTGCGAAGCTATCGTCAGCTTAACCGGACGGCTGAGCTCTCGGGCGACAATGACTTTCTGCTGATTGCCGCCAGAGAGATTCCCGACAGGCGTGAAGGTATTGGGCGTGCGTATGTCGTACTCAGCCACCAGACGCTCGGCCCGCTCATTGATGACCTCTTCTTGGATCACCCAATCCCGCGCCACAGGCGGCAGGTAGTAGCTATTGAGGACCAGATTGTGGGTGATGGGATAGTCGAGGACCAGACCAACGTGCTGGCGATCTTCAGGAATATGGGCCGTGCCGACCTCAGTCACCTTACGCGGGGTCGCTCGAGTAACATCCCGGCCCGCAATCTCAAGGCGCCCACCGTCGATCGGACGTAATCCCGTCAGCGCCTCCACCAGCTCGGTCTGGCCATTGCCCTGAACGCCGGCAACGCCCACGATCTCGCCTCCCCGCACCTGGAATGAGATGCCTTTCACGGCCATTGCGCCGTGATCGTCTCTGACGGCGAGGTCCTCGACCTGTAAAATGACGGCCTCAGGCGCGCGGGCTTCCTTGGGCACCGAAAGAATGACTTCTCGGCCTACCATCATCGCCGCGAGGTCGCGCTCATCGCTCGCGGCGGACGTTGTGGTGCCCGCAACCCGTCCGCTGCGCAGCACGACGATCCTATCAGAAATCTCCAGGACTTCCTTGAGTTTGTGAGAGATGAAGATCACTGACTTCCCCTGCGAGACCATCGAGCGGATGACTTTGAAGAGCCCCTCCACTTCTTGAGGTGTCAATACCGCAGTTGGCTCATCCAGGATCAGGATATCAGCGTTGCGATAGAGCAACTTAATGATCTCCACGCGCTGCTGAATCCCTACCGGTAAATCCTCGATGACAGCGCTCGGATCGACGCCCAAACCGTAGCGGTTAGAGACCTCCTGAATCCGTCGGGCCGCCACGCTCCGATCTAGGAACCCCAGAAAATGTGCAGGCTCCATCCCCAACATGACATTATCCGTGACCGTCAAGACTGGCACCAGCATAAAGTGCTGGTGGACCATACCAATGCCCAGCGCGATCGCGTCGCTCGGTCGCGTGATGCGGACCTCTGCACCACGCACATGGATCTCACCTTCGTCTGGAGCGTAAAGGCCGTAGAGGATGTTCATCAGTGTGCTCTTACCGGCACCATTCTCACCCAACAAACCCAAGACCTCACCCTTCTCCAGCGACAGATCGATGTGGTCATTGGCAAGCACCCCAGGGAAGCGCTTAGTGATGCCTTTCAGCTCGAGCACCGTTGACATAGTTCCTCTCTTTCTCACACAAGAGGCAGGGAATAGTCAGCAAGTTACCAAAAAGGCTTACTCACTACTCCCTGCCACCTGTTACCAATTGCAGATCGCAGACTCGGCTGTGTCGGGCACACACCACCCTCGAAATCTACCGGAGACGATCGCTCGGCCGTTAGCGCGACGCATTCTCACTATATGGCTGGAGAGGATCAATATCCTCTCCAGCCCCGAAGCTCGCTCAGTTCAGGCCAGCGATGTAACCTGCCCAACCGGTATCGATCTCATTGTTGATGATCGCCTCGCGAAGCGCTTCTATCTCAGTGCGCACCTCGGCTGAGATAGCACCCGCAGCAACATCTGAGATGCCCACACCATCATTATCGAGCATGCCCACGTAGGTCTCACCGCCGAAGGACTGGAAGTCCGGATTGGAGGCCATCTCGATGGTGTCGAAGACGGCAACGTCCATGTTCTTCAAGACGCTGGTCAGGATGACGTTGGCGTACTCGGGGGCGCTGACCGTCCAATCAGTGTCCACACCGATGATCCATGCGTTCCCAAACTCTTGAACAGCCTGCGCCGATCCCAAGCCGACGGGTCCGGCTACCGGCATGATAATATCCGCGCCCTCAGACAGTAGCTCATCCGCTACGCGGCGACCGTCGTCGGTGGATTCGAAGTTGCCAACAAAGACCCCTGTGTTCTCGGCGGTGTTCCAACCCAGGACCTGTACATCGGCCCCGTGTTGAGCATTGTAGTAGTTAACACCGCTCTCAAAGCCGACCATGAAGATGGAGACTGGAGGGATGTTGATGCCGCCAAAGGTCGCCACGATCCCGGTCTGAGTGGCCGCAGCTGCAGCGTAGCCGGCCAGAAAGGCGGCTTCATCGGTGGCGAAGACCAGCCCGCGGACATTATCGATGGGCGGATCATAGGAGAAGTCAACAATCGCGAAGCTGACATCGGGGTTGGCTCGGGCAAACTCAGCGGTATCGTCAGCCAGCAGGAAACCCACGGTGACGATCAATTCATAGCCCTGGTTGATAAACTGAGTAATGTTAGGGGCGTAGTCCGTCTGTGCCTGGGACTCCAAAAAGTCTCCCTGAATGCCAAGTTCATTTTCCGCTCGCTCGACCCCGGCCCACGACGTGGCATTGAAGGAAGCATCATCGATTCCGCCGATATCGGTGATCATCCCGACCTGGAAGTCACCACGATCCTCGCGTCCACACGCCGAGAGCACCAAACTGAACAACAGCACGAACACCAACACAACTGACAGACGTTTGCGCATAGCTTACTCCTCCTTACGACTAAGGGATGTGTCTAACTGTACCGTTCCGGGATGCAGCGTGTCTTCGAAAACCTACCTCCTTTCGCCGCGACCCGCGGCGTGCTTAGGAACAACACCGCCAGCAGAGACTAGGAAGAGGCATCGACTGCCTCCACAACGGACGACGCCTCCGCCGACGATTCTGCACGAAAGACAAGGGCGCCGTCCTCAAGCTCCACCACCACGCGAGCCCCGCCAACGTATTTACCACGCAGTAGCTCCACGCTGAGGGGGCTCTCAACATAGCGCTGGATCACTCGGCGCAGCGGTCGAGCACCGAATTGCGGATCAAAACCCTGCTCAGCAAGCCAGCCTTTTACGGCATCGGTCAACGTGACATCCAGACCGTGCTCCAACAGCCGTTCGCGAATCTCCCGCATTTGTAGATCGACAATCCGCTCGACATCATTGAGGTTGAGGTTGTTGAAGATGATGATTTCATCGACGCGGTTGATGAACTCGGGACGGAATGTCTCCTTAAGCGCTGAGAGTGTTCGACGCCGGCCCTGCTCATCCTCCTCATCCTTACCCCTAGAGAATCCCAGCGCACCGCCGCGGCTAAGGTAATCCGTCCCGACATTTGAGGTCATGATCACAACCGTATTGCGGAAGTCGACGGTCCGGCCCTGGCCATCGGTCAGTCGTCCCTCATCTAATATCTGAAGCATCGCATTCCAAACATCAGGGTGTGCCTTCTCGATCTCGTCAAAAAGCACAACCTGGTAGGGCCGGCGCCGCACCGATTCGGTCAGCTGGCCACCCTGATCATACCCCACGTATCCGGGAGGAGCGCCAAAAAGCCGAGAGACGGTGTGCCCCTCCCGATATTCACTCATGTCAACACGCAGCAGTGCGTCCTCATCGTCGAACAAAAAGGCCGCCAAAGCCTTAGCCGTCTCGGTCTTGCCAACCCCGGAGGATCCCAGGAAGACAAAGGTGCCGATGGGCCGGCGTGGGTCCTTTAAACCGGCACGCGCACGACGGATCGCGTCCGCGATCACACCGATAGCTTCATCCTGACCGATAATCCGCTCCCGGAGAGCCTCCTCCATCCGTAGCAACTTATCGGCTTCTTTTTCCAGCACCTGATAGACCGGAATCCCCGTCCACACCGAGACAACATCCGCGATATCCTCGGCCTCCACGGTCTCGTCTAACTGATGGCGATTGAGCCACTCCTCACGCTTTTCAAAAAAGGTCGCCTCTAGCTGCATCCGCTGCGTCTTGACTTCGGCGGCCCGTTCATAATCCCGCATGTTACCGGCCGCTTCCTCCTCTCCCTGCATCCGGTTGATTTCCGCTTCCATTTGCTTGAGATCAGGTGGAAGGGTGAAAAGGGTCACGCGCAACTTGGCAGAGGCTTCGTCCATCACATCAATGGCCTTGTCCGGCAGATGACGATCTGTCACGTAACGGTGGGATAGGCGCGCAGCTGCCATAAGGGCGTCATCACTGATGCGCACCTTATGGTGAGCCTCATAGCGATCACGCAGGCCGTGGAGCATCTCAATCGTATCCTCAACCGAGGGTTCCTCGACAAAGACCGTGGCAAACCGCCGCTCCAACGCCCCATCCTTCTCGATGTGCTGCCGATACTCGTCCAGCGTGGTGGCGCCGATACACTGCAAGGCACCACGGGCCAGCGCCGGCTTGATCATGTTCGAGGCATCCAAGGCGCCCTGAGCATTCCCCGCCCCTACCACCGTATGTAGCTCGTCAATGAAGAGGATGATCTCTCCTTCAGCACGCTGGATCTCCTCCAGTATCGTCTTCAGACGTTCCTCAAACTCCCCTCGAAAGCGAGTGCCGGCAACGAGCCCTCCTAGGTCCAGCAACAGCAAGCGCTTGTGTTTCAAGATCTCGGGAACATCATCGTTGATGATGTTCTGAGCCAAGCCCTCCACAATCGCGGTCTTACCGACGCCGGCTTCCCCGATCAGCACCGGGTTGTTCTTGGTGCGCCGCACCAGGATCTGAATCACCCGCTGGATCTCCTGCGCGCGACCGATTACGGGATCCAGCTTCTGCTCTCGAGCCAGTTGGGTCAGATCACGACTGAACCGGTCCAGCGTGCGGAACTTCGTCTCTGCCTGAGAGGAGGTCACCCGCTGCCCTCCCCGCATCCGCATAACCACTTCCCGCACCCGTTCGCGAGTGATCATATGTTCCTGAAGGAGGCTGGCGACCGGCGTGTTTTGCTCCTGAGTGATGGCCAGCAGCAGATGCTCGGTGGAGATGTACTCATCCTTTAGTGTATTCGCCTCGTCCTGACTTGAGTCCAGGACTCGCTTGACGCGGGGCGTGATGAATACCTGCTGGTTACCTCGTGCACCATATATCCCTGGTCGAGAATTGTCGCGCAGGAGTCGATCCAGAGCATCAGCGAGATAGATTGGATCCGCCCCCAGTTCCCTCAGCAACTCTGGGATCGTACCTTCTTTCTGTTGGATGAGGGCCAGCAATAGATGCTCAACATCAACTTGACTGTGGCCATAACGGGTCATCAACTCAACGGCGCGCTGCGCCGCCTCCTGGGCCCGCTCCGTAAAACGATCAAAACGCATCATCGATGTTCGTTCCCCTACCTACTCACGGACAACGCTACATATCTGTTCAGGGCGGCATCGGCTGCGGCCTGCTCCGCCAAGCGTTTGCTTGCCCCGCTACCCTCACCAACCACGTCAGCGCCAACCAACACCTGAGCTGTGAAGACCTTGGCGTGATCCGGTCCCCGCTCGTGGACGATTCTATAGGCAGGCGTCTCGCCCAATTCGGCCTGCGCCCATTCTTGAAAGCGGGACTTTGCATCCACATAGGACTCCGCCTCCAAGATCTCGTCGGCCTTTCGAGCGAACCACGGCTCCAGCCGGGACCAGATAATGTCCAGACCACCGTCAAGATAGAGAGCGCCAACCGTGGCCTCCAGCGCGTCACAGAGATTGGCCGATCGCTGACCGCCACCACTCTCCTCCTCACCTCGCCCTAGCCGCAGAGCATGTCCCAGATTCAGCGCCTTGGCCAGCGCCGCCAGGGTCGTTGTGCGCACCAACATCGCCCGTAGGCGGGTCAGTGGACCTTCAGGAAAATCCGGATAGGTGCGATAGAGCCACGCAGCGACTAAAAAATCAAGAACCGCATCCCCGAGAAACTCCAAGCGCTGGTTGTGTTGCTCCTCTCCCCCGTCTTCAGGGTGCTCGTGAGCATAGGATGGGTGGGTCAAGGCGAGTTCAAGAAGGGCGAGATCCCGGAATCGGTAGTTCAGACTAGCCTGCACGATATATAGAGGATGCTCCAGCTTTCCCATGTACGCTCCTAAAATGCTACACGCCGGCGGGGCAGGATGCAATGGACTTCACATGTCGATTATAGCACGATAAGAGAACAGCGGGTAGTACTTGAGAGCGGTTGCAGGTCTTCCACGTGGTCAGCGGTTCGCGATTACGCCCGATACACGTATAATGAGGCTATGGAAACTGAACGATTGCAGAAGCTATTAGCTCGCGCAGGATACGGATCACGCCGGACCTGTGAGAGCATCATTGAAGAGGGGCGAGTCACCGTCGACGGGCAGATCGCACGCTTAGGTGACAAGGCCGACCCTACCCAACACCGGATTGAGGTCGATGGTGTGCCAATCTCCAGACCTCAGCCGATGCTCTACATCGTGCTGAACAAACCACGGGGCGTTATCTCGACCACCAGCGACCCCCGGGGCCGCAGGACTGTGTTAGACTTGATCGATATCCCACTGTCGCGACGGGGAGAGCCAGTGCGTCTCTACCCGGTCGGCCGTCTTGATGCGGAGAGCGAAGGGCTCATTCTGCTAACTAATGATGGCGCGTTGACACAGCGCCTGACCCATCCAAGTTATGAGCACCCGCGGGTCTACCGCGTGCTGGTGGAGGGCGTGCCTGACGCCGCCACGGTGGAGCGATGGCAGCGCGGTATTACGCTTGATGGACGCCCGGCGCGATTTGATCACGCCTATGTTGAAGATCGGCGACACGAGGACGCGTGGTTGCGCATCACCGTCCACGAGGGACGCAAGCACCTGGTGAGGCGCATCGTCGCCGCTTTGGGACACCCACCGAAGCGCCTGATCCGCATCAAGATGGGCCCGCTGGAATTGAGAGAGCTGGCCGTGGGAAAGTGGCGCCACCTGAGCGATGAAGAGCGTCGCAAGCTGCGGGAAGACGTACGCGGTGCATCTTCGACCCGAAGGGGCCGACCCGGATCACGGCGCTCCTCGCGGCGCAGGCCGTCGCGGGGGAGACCGTCCTCGTCCAAACCTGACAGAAACCGACGATGAAACCCTTGACTATCGCTATTGATGGCCCGGCAGCATCGGGCAAAACCACGCTGGGCTTCCATCTAGCCCGCCACCTGGGCTATCTATTCCTGGATACCGGCGTCCTCTATCGCGCGGCCACATGGGCTGTGCAGAACCGCGGTATTCCGATCGACGACGAAGCACAAGTGACACAGGTAGCCAGAGAGGTCGAGATCGAGATCTCCGCCCCGTCCGAATCTGATGGACGCCACTACACCGTACGGGTTGATGGTGACGACGTCACCTCAGAAATTCGAGCGCCACAGGTTGAGCAAGCCGTCTCTCCAGTCTCCGCCTATCCCGGCGTACGCGAGGCACTCACTCGCCGCATGCGCGAGATCGCAGCGCAGGGGCAGGTCGTGATGGTAGGACGGGACATCGGGACCGTCGTGATCCCCGATGCCGACCTGAAGCTCTACGTCACCGCCTCGGCCGAGGAGCGTGCGCGTCGCCGTTACCTTGAGCTGCAGAAACGGAAAAAGCCACTCCCCTATGCTGAGGTGCTCAACGGCATTCGACGCCGCGACCGGATCGATAGTCAGCGAGCAGCGGCACCCTTGCGCGCCGCGCCCGACGCCGTGCACTTCGATACAACACACCTCGACATCGAGGGCATGTTTGCTGCCGCCAAAGGGCTGGTGGAGGACTGCTAGAAGGCAAGCCGACCCGACGAAGGTCTCCCGTATACGGTATCACCCGAGAAGCTTGTCTAGAGACAAGGAGCTAGGAATGGGCAACGCTGAATACGATCTAGTCATTGTTGGCGCAGGACCTGGTGGCTATGTAGCCGCCATTCGCGCATCGCAGCTGGAGATGCGAGTGGCGCTGGTAGAACGCGAAAGCCTGGGAGGTGTCTGTCTGAACTGGGGATGCATCCCCACTAAAGCGCTGCTGCGCAATGCTGAAGTGGCCCGGATGGTCACCAGTGGCGGGCGAGAGTTCGGGTTCGAAGCCGAGAACGTGACCCTGGATTTCGCAGCAGCGATTGCGCGCAGCCGCAAGGTCGCGGGCCGTCTGGTCAAAGGCGTTGAGAGCCTGATGAAAGGCAATGCGGTTGACGTCATCGAGGGAGAGGCACAGCTGATCTCTCCCACAGAGGTCGAGGTCGCACTCGCCGGTGGCGGAACGCAAAGACTTGAGGCCCAGGCCCTGATTCTGGCCGCCGGCGCGCGCGCGCGTACCATTCCCGGTGTGGAGGTTGATGGTGAGCGTATCCTGACTTACCGGGAGGCCCTGGAGAGAAGGACTCTGCCGGCCTCCGCAGTCATTATCGGTGCCGGACCCATCGGCCTTGAGTTCGCCACCATCTGGAATGCTTACGGGACCGACGTCAGGGTGGTTGAAATGCTGGATCAGGTCCTGCCGGCAGAGGACACTGAGGCCGCCGCGGAGCTCAACCGCTATCTTCGCCGTCAGAAGATCAAGGTGCTGACCTCCACTCGGGTTCAGGAGGTCGCCAATACCGACGCCGGCGTCCGGGTACACGTGGAAGGCCCCGACGGTGAGGAGGAACTCGAGGCGGATGTTGCGCTGGTCGCCATTGGCGTCCGACCTAACAGTGAGAATCTGGGGCTGGAAGAAGTGGGCGTCCAAACGGAAAACGGATGGGTCCAGGTCAACGATATGATGCAGACCAGCCTCTCCCATATCTATGCCGTCGGCGATCTCAATGGTCGTCTGCCGTTAGCCCACGCTGCTTCGGCACAAGGACTCATTGCCGTCGAGAGCATCGCCGGGCTGAATCCGGCGCCCTTCAACGTGCAGCACGTGCCCCGCGCAACCTACACCTCGCCGCAGGTCGCCTCCTTCGGCATGAACGAAGAAGAGGCCCGGGAGCAGCTTCCCAGCATCGCCATTGGCAGATTTCCCTTTCTGCCCAACGGCAAGGCGCTGGCACTGGGGGAGAACGTTGGCTTCGTTAAGATCATCTCCGATGCCACAACTCACGAGATTGTCGGCGCGGTAATCGTCGGACCGGAGGCGACGGAGGTGCTGCCCGAACTCGTCCTAGCAGCTCGTTGGGAGCTCACGCCGGATGAAATCGCCCAGACCGTTCATGCTCATCCCACTCTTAATGAGGCGGTGATGGAGGCCGCCCATGCCGTCTTTGGCAAAGCCCTACACGCTATAGACCTCTAAGACGCATTGACAAAACAGCAGACTGCCACGCTTCGGTATGCGCGTCCAGCACCGCCCCTGTGGGAGGTGAGGCTGGACGCGGATCGGGTGCCGGTGCCTGGGGCCTATGTGCTGGCCGACCTTGGTGGGCCGCTCTGGGAACCCCTATATCCGACTCTGCTGGACGATGCGGGATTGGTCACCGTGGTCCCCCCAGGGCACGCGGCAACCGCTTTACTGCCCGGCACTCCTGTCAACTTACTGGGACCGCTAGGACAAGGATTTCGGCTCGTCCCCACCGGGCATCCTCTGGACAGACTGCTGCTTGTTGCTGAAAGCACCTATCTGCCTTACCTGCGCCCGCTCTACCAGACGGCCTCGTCGGTAGCCCTGGTGGTGGAGGCAACCACCAGGGCCCAGTTGCCATCACCCAGCAGCTTTCCTCCAGCTCTGGAACTGATCCTGGCCACTCGCGACGGCTCCGCAGGATATCTAGGGCCCCTTGAGGTCGAAGGCGCCGCACCTCCGGGACTGGAGCGAGCCGGGGCACGACTGCGCGAGCTGTTGACCTGGGCCGAGCGCGTCTGCCTGGCCTGCGATCCAGGGCGCTATCCGGCCTTCGCTCAGATCGTGCAGGAGACGCGCCTGCTGCCAGGATCGGACTTCGCGCAGGCCTTTGTGCGGGTGCCGATGCCCTGCGGCGTGGGCGCCTGCGATGTCTGTCGCATCACGACCCGCCGCGGTGAGCAGCGAGCTTGTGTCGAGGGCCCAGTCTTCGATCTACTGGATTTCTTAGCTACTTGATATGATCGAGCTGGCACCCAAACACAAATATGGACTTCCTCTCGCTACACCGCTGATGCCCGCCAGCGGTGTCTTCGGATTTGGAGACGCCTACCGCGATCTCATAGATCTGGCACTGTTAGGTGCGGTGGTGACTAACCCGATAAGCCTGCGACCACGCCGGGCTGCACGGGGCCAACGAATCCAGACCCGGGACGATACGTTTGTTGTCCATACCGGTTGGCCAAATCCGGGGCTCCACAAGGTTGTCCGTGACTACCGAGACGTCTGGTCGCACCTGCCGGTGCCCGTCATCGTCCATCTACTCGCCACTCAGCCCACCGAAGTCGCGGAATCCGTCGGCTATCTATCCAGCATCGCTAACGTCGCAGCCGTGGAACTGGGTTACGCCACCCAAGCCACGACGCGGCGTGCTGTGGACTGCATGGCGGCGGCCCAGGAAGGAACCTTGCCAGTAATCGCACAGATTCCTCTAGAGCGGATGGCAGCGTGGGCGCCGCGCTTCGCCAACCACGGTGCTGATGCGCTTACCCTCACTGCACCGCCGCGTGCTGTCCTGCCAATCTCCAACGAGGGCCTAGACAGTCCGGTGGCCCATTACATGCGGGGACGTCTATACGGCCGTGCGCTCTTTCCCCTGCTGCTGAACGTCCTATCACGGTGGAGTGACAAGCTGGCGCTGCCTATCATCGCCTGCGGTGGAATTGGCTCCCCACAAGACGCCCTCGACTGCCTCACCTTAGGGGCCACCGCTGTCCAGATCGACGCATTGCTATGGAAGGACCCCCCACTTCTCAATCGCGTTGGGCACAAACTACGTCAACGCCGACCAGCCCCCACCGCAGACGGTGAATCATCCACGAACCCGCTTTGAGACATGCTGTTACCGGGCAAGGAGGCGCTGGAACTCCTTTCCGCCGAGTGAGACTCATCGCGGCGGGACGTGACAGTTCCCACTACGGTTTGCGATTCAAGAAGGCTATAATGCCAGTGTTAAAGGACGCTTCGGTGCCTACATAGAAGCTGTAACTGCGGACCATTGAACCTTGTCAGTTAAAGCCGAGCAGACGCAAAAGCGCGCCATTCGTGCCCTGTTCACCAGGATCGCAAAGCGCTACGACATTGTCAACCGCGTGATCTCCCTAGGACAGGATCAGCGGTGGCGCGAGGTGGCGCTGATTGCAGTTGCTGCCTCAGACTCAGGACGGCTTCTAGATGTGGCGACCGGCACCGGGGATCTGGCGTTATTGGCACGTCGACTTTACCCTGAACTGCAGGTGGTAGGAACAGATCTGACGCCAGCGATGCTTGAGCAGGCCCAGCAGAAGGCTCGGGCTAGCGAGATTGGGCTTCCCTGGACCATCAGTGACGGCCTAGCGCTTGCTTTCGCCGACGACAGCTTTGATGCTGTGACGTCGGCCTTTATGATGCGCAATGTGCCAGATGTCGCTCAAGCTTTTGCGGAGCAGGCCCGGGTGGTGCGTCCCGGTGGGCGCGTGGTTTGTCTAGAGATGAGCTGGCCTCGACATTTTCTGAAGCGTTGGCTCTTTGGCCTCTATTTCTTCATCGTGCCGCCGCTCTTCGGATTCCTGGCTTCCGGAGCACACGCACCCTACCGTTATCTACCCCGCTCGGTCAGATCATTTCTTGAGCCTGGCGCGCTGGCAGATACAATGGTCCAGGCGGGCCTTCATAACGTAACCTGGCAGGCGCGGATGCTCGGTAGCGTGGTGATCCACACCGGCGTCAAGTCCATATCACCCTCTCCCAATGCCTAGAAAATGGAACAGGTAAGAAGGTGAACTGACAGTACTCTGGGGCTTTGATGGGCCCCGCGGTTTCTGAAAGGCTATCAGCGAGGAGGAAGTGAGTGAGTCAGATAGAGGATCCACGCCTTACGGCGCTGAAGGAGATGAGAAAACTCGCCGAGAGCGGCGGGGGAGCAGCGCGCATCGACCGACAACACGCTAAGGGGCGTATGACAGCGCGCGAGCGCCTTGCTGAACTCCTGGACACAGATTCGTTCCATGAGGTGCAGCCTTTTACCGTTGCGCATCCTGACGAAGAGGACGCAATCCTGGGTGATGGAGTAGTCACCGGATACGGCACTATCGATGGGCGTAAGGTCTTAGTCTACGCTCAGGACTTTACCGTATACGGCGGCTCAGTTTCGCTGGCGCACGCCCGGAAGATCGTGCAAGTCCAGGAGATGGCGCTGCACAATGGCTTCCCGATCATCGGCCTATTAGATTCAGGCGGAGCGCGGATCCAGGAAGGCGTGATGTCACTTCAAGGTTACGGTGAAGTCTTCCGCCATAACGCCCTGACCTCCGGGGTCGTACCACAGATCTCGGTGATTCTCGGACCCTGCGCCGGAGGAGCCTCTTATAGTCCGGCCCTCACCGACTTCGTCGTGATGACCGACAAGAGTTCTATGATGTTCATTACCGGACCGGACGTCGTAAAAAGCGTAACCGGTGAGGAGATCGACCATGAAGGGTTAGGCGGAGCCCGGGTCCACGCAAGCATAAGTGGTGTGGCACACTTCGTGGGCGAGGATGAGGCGCACGCATTGGCATTGGTGCGTCAACTGCTTACCTACCTCCCACCGAACAATGTGACAGCGGCGCCCACGGTTGCGCCCTCCGATGATCCCTCCCGCACCGCATCAGCCCTGGACAAACTGATCCCTGAAGCGCCTAATGAGCCCTATGACATGTACGACGTGATCTTAGCGGTTATGGATCGCGGTAGCTGGTTTGAGGTGCAGGCAAGCTGGGCTCAGAACGCCATCGTCGGTTTCGCCCGCCTCAACGGACGCGCGATCGGTGTGGTAGCGCAGCAACCGTTGGTGCTTGCTGGCGCCATCGACATTGACGCCTCAGACAAGATCGCCCGGTTTGTGCGCTTCTGCGACGCCTTCAACCTTCCGTTGATCACTTTGGCGGACTCGCCAGGGTTCCTGCCCGGCGTAGGGCAGGAGCACAGCGGTATCATCCGTCACGGCGCCAAGATCATCTACGCTTATGTAGAAGCGACGGTGCCCAAAATATCGATCGTCACTCGTAAAGGCTATGGAGGCGCCTACATCGTGATGGGGAGCAAGAGCTTAGGCGCTGACGTCCATCTGGCGTGGCCTACAGCCGAGATCGCGGTGATGGGTCCAGACGGCGCGGTCAGCGTCCTTAACCGTCGAGAGTTGGCCGAGGCAGAGGACCCCGAGGCCCTACGCGCCGAACTCGTCGCCCGGTACCGTGAGATCCATGCCACACCCTACTACTCGGCCCGGCGGGGCGTATTGGACAATGTCATCGAGCCAGCCCGCACGCGTCCGGAGCTCATCGCCGCGCTAGAAACGCTGCAGGAGCAGACGCGCTCTGTGCCGCCCAAAAAGCACGGGCTCATGCCGGTCTAGAGTTGGGCGCGAACGGCAAGCGAGGGTCAGCATCCGCAGATTCAGGGGACCTATCGAGACATGGAAGAGGTTTTGACAACGGCGCTGGAGCTGACGGTCCTGGGTATGGGCATGACCTTTCTGAGCCTCGGTGCTTTAGTCTTGGGTATGTATCTGTTAACTGCATTGTTCAAGGGAAAGGAGCCGGCGACTATGGATGAGGCAGGACCATCGGAAAGTGAGCCTGAGAGGACCCGGCTATATCCATCAGCAGCGCCAGAGTCTGGCACGTTAGCTGAGCTTGAGGAAGCACAACGTCGCACCGCCGCCGCCACAGTTGCCGTCGCGCTGGCGCTGGCAGAGGCCGACGCGTCCCACTCCGACAAGCCAGTTTGCCGGGAAACCCACGAGGCTTGGAATGACTTCGCCCGTGGGTTGCATTTATCACGTCGGCTGCGCTATGAATCGCGAAAACCACAGCAATAAAGCACATCTTGAGATGAGGATGCTATGCCAAACTACCGTGTAGTGGTTGAGGGGCAGGAATTTCTTGTAGAGATTCCCGACCTGGCTGAACGCCCTGTACGAGCCATTGTCGAAGGCAGGACCTTCGAGGTGGAGGTGGCGCCTCAGCCCGCTGCCGATCCCGTGGTGGACGCCCGCTCCGCTCAAACGCCGTCGGAGCCCTCTGCCCCCATCAAGACAACAGCAACTCCCAGCCCCCCTGAGGCGCCGGGTGGTCTCTCAGCCCCCGCATCGGGGAGCGATGGTGAGGTCAAAGCCCCACTGCCGGGCACCATCGTCGGCATCAGCGTCTCTGAGGGTGATAGAATCGAGCGAGGACAGGAACTCTGCGTGCTTGAAGCGATGAAGATGAACAATCCGATCCGGGCGACCCAGTCCGGGATCGTCAAGAGGATCTTCGTCAGCATAGGGCAGCAGATCCAACACGACACCGTCTTGATGGAGATTGACGAGGCATAATATGCTGATGAATGCTGCAAACCGCCCTTCTCCGCTGGCCAACCAGCTGGAGATGAAAACACGCGATCTGGACTGGACGCTGGCACACTTCACCTTTGTTGCGAATGTGACCACGCTGGCTGCAGAATGCGATATCGCACACTCCCCTGCGATGTCGGTCGCCAGTTGCCGCGCGGTGCCGCGGTTGGGATTAGCCTTCGTAGGCAACTCCTCCGACCTGCTCTCCACCTATGCCACCTTTCTGGCCGATCCCGGAAGTCAGGTCGAGCTGCTGGTCAACGAAGAGCAGCGGTGCATCGTCGAGCATGCTTTTGAGGTTCAGTCTGCTGCACCCAAATGGCAAATGCTCTACCGGGGCGAGGGTCAGGAGCTCGACGACGAGGCCGCCACTGAGCTCGTCGAGAATGACGCTGCCGCCGTCCAAGCCCTCGCCAAAGCGGAGAACGTGCCATTAAACCTCGTCTCCGATGACCCCCTCGCGCAAGGTCCTGCTTTTGGCGTATGGGATCGGCGCAAACTTGTCGCTATGGCGACAACACCAGTTTGCTTGCCTGGAGCGGCAGAGATCGGCAATGTCGTGACGCGTAAGGAATTCCGGCGGCGGGGATTTGCCACTGCCGTGGTCTCGGCCCTGCTACTGGCACATCTGGCCTATGGGCGCAATGTCTTCACCGTGGTCCAGGCCGACAATGTTGGTGCCCTGAACCTCTTCGAGAAGCTGGGATTCACCCGCGAGCGGATGATGTATGCGATGACATGCGTCCTGCGCGTTCCGAGCAAGGAAATAGAGTGAGCACCGATCTCAGCACCTTGATGGAGGGCCTAGTCGCTCTGGTTGAGAACTGGCCCAGCCTGATCATGATGGCAGTGGGTGGAATTCTAATCTACCTCGCGATTGCCAAGGAGTACGAGCCGGTACTGTTGCTGCCGATCGGCATCGGCTGTATTATCGGCAATCTGCCGCTGTCGGCGATGATCGACCCCGTCGAGGAGGGGATGCTCTTCGTCATCAAACGCGCAATGGTCGACAATGAACTCCTGCCATTGCTCATCTTCATCGGCGTCGGGGCAATGATGGACTTCCGGCCCCTTCTGGCACAACCCCTCTTCGCCCTTATGGGCGCTGCTGGTCAGTTTGGCATCTTCGGTACCCTCATCCTCGCGCTGTTGGTGGGCTTTCCACTGAACCAAGCTGCCAGTATTGGAATCATTGGCGCTATCGACGGACCAACCAGTATCTATGTCTCCAATCAACTGGCGCCCGAGCTATTGGGCGTGATCTCTGTTGTGGCTTACTCCTACATGAGTCTCGTGCCCATTATTCAGCCACCGATTATGCGATTGATGACCACACGACAGGAGCGCCTGACCAAGATGGTCTACACGCCGCGCAGCGTCTCCGGACTGGCCGTGATTGTCTTCCCTATCATTGTTACCATCGCTATCGGCATTCTAGTCCCAAAGGCTGCTCCGCTGATTGCCTCGCTGATGCTGGGCAATCTGCTAAAGGAGTCCGGCGTCGTCGCCAGATTGGCGCAGACTGCCGAAAACGAGATCATCAACATCTCAACGCTCTTTCTTGCGCTGGTGGTCGGCAGCACGATGACGGCAGAGGCCTTTCTCCAGTGGGACACGCTCAAGATTCTGATCTTGGGTCTCTTTGCCTTCGGGCTGGACACAGCTGCGGGTCTGCTCTTCGGCAAGCTTCTCTATATCGTCTCGGGTAAGAAGATCAACCCACTCATTGGCGCCGCGGGCATCAGCGCCTTTCCGATGGCCGGTCGATTGGCCCAGCGTGTCGCCCAAGAGGAGGACTTTTCGAATTTCGTGTTAATGCACGCGATGGGGGCAAACACCTCGGGCCAACTGGGCTCAGCCATCGCTGGCGGCGTGTTGCTGACCCTGGTACTGCCGATAATAGGACTATAAGCCAGGATCTTTCGCTAGCTCGGGATGCTATCGGTCCCCGCGAAAGTGTTGCCACGCATAAAGCGTGAAGAAGTTGAGAATCAGGAGGTGTTAGGTATGGGCAGAGGCATGATCGTCATCGATGTCGACCGGTGCAAGGGCTGCAGCCTATGCACCCACGTCTGTCCGGTCGACATCTTGGAGCTCGCCGAGGATGCTTTCAACGCCAAGGGCTACCGTCCCGTCATCGTGACCGATATGGAACAATGCATCGGCTGCGCCTCGTGTGCCACGATCTGTCCTGACGTCGTCTTTACCGTCTACCGACGCAAGCGCGAGGCTGGCGCTGCCAGCAGCGCCTAGAGAGGAGCGAACTATGGCCAGGCAACTGCTGAAGGGCAACATCGCCTTCGCTGAAGCAGCGGTGCGTAACGGACTTGTGGCCTATTTCGGGTATCCAATCACGCCGCAGAGCGAAGCGTTGGAACATCTTTCGGGTCGGATGGTTGAGGAGGGACGGACTTTCCTCCAGGCAGAGAGCGAGGTGGCAGCTATCAATATGGTCTACGGGGCTGCCAGCTCAGGCGTGCGAGTGATGACCTCAACATCGGGTCCCGGTCTGGCCTTGATGGCCGAGGGTCTGTCCTACATTGCAGGCTCAGAGGTACCGGTCGTCGTGGTCAACATGATGCGCGGTGGACCGGGCCTGGGTAACATCCAGCCCTCACAGGCCGATTACCTCTTTATGACAAAGACCGCAGGTCACGGTGACTTCCACCCCATTGTCCTGGCCCCCTCCAGCGTCCAGGAGATCGTCGACATGGTCGGGCTCGCTTTCAAACTAGCTGAAAAATACCGGACCCTAGTAATCGTCGCCGGCGATGGCGCCATTGGTCAGATGATGGAATCTGCCGAGCTACCGTCAATGCAACAGGTGCGCAGGACGCGACCCGATTGGGCCGTCACCGGTGCCCGCGACCGCGAGCCCAACGTGATCACCTCACTCTATCTAGGAGCGGAGAAACTCGAGCAAGCCAACCTGCGCTTGCAGAAGAAACTGACCGAGATCAAGGCTAATGAGGTGCGCTACCAACTATACCAGACCGAGGATGCCGACTTACTGCTGGTCGCTTATGGCACCGCAGGCCGCATCTGCACTTCGGTCGTGCGCGAAGCGCGTAGAGCGGGCCTGAAAGTCGGGCTCCTGAGACCTCAGACTCTCTGGCCCTTCCCTGAAGCGCGCCTGGCCGAGCTGGCCGGACAGGTAAGCGGCATACTTGTTGTTGAGATGAGCGCCGGACAGATGCTGGAGGATGTCCAGCGCGCTGCACAGAGCCACGCACCGATTCGTTTCTACGGTCGCATGGGCGGCGTTATCCCAATGGTTGGCGAGATCCTGGAGCATCTTCAAGCCCTCGCCGATGCAGTTATCCAGTGACGTGACCGATTCACCAGCGTTCAGGAATCTGGTATAGGATCGTGGAGCGACATAGACGTCAAGGCTGCGTTTCAAGCTTGCATGAGGAGGAAACAACTATGACCGAAGACGTTCATATTGAAGCGTCTGAGATCCCGGAGGCTATGGAGCGCGTCTATGGTTACCCCGAATCGCTAACCCGAGTGGCGACCCATTACTGCCCAGGATGCGTCCACGGCATCATTCATCGCCTCGTTGCCGAAGTGCTGGACGAGCTGGATATCCGTGAGGAAACCATTGGCGTAGCCCCTGTGGGGTGCGCCGTCCTGGCCTACAACTACCTGAACGCTGACTTCGTTGAGGCGGCCCACGGTCGTGCTCCGGCGATGGCCACGGGCATCAAGCGGGTCAACCCCGATAAGGTCGTCTTCACCTACCAGGGTGACGGCGATCTGGCAGCCATCGGAACTGCCGAAATCCTCCACGCTGCGAATCGGGGCGAGCTGATCACTACAGTGTTCGTCAACAACGCTATCTATGGTATGACCGGCGGCCAGATGGCCCCGACAACGTTACCAGGCATGGTCACCACCTCTACCCCGACCGGCCGCGACTGCACGCTGGCAGGTTACCCCATCAAGATGTCTGAGATATTGGCCCAGACCGCGGGCGCCGCCTACATCACTCGCGAGCATGCGACGGATGTTTCCGGCATCCACAGAACTAAAAAAGCGATCAAGCGAGCGTTTCTGGCTCAGATCCACCAGCTCGGCTTCGCCTGCGTTGAGGTCCTCTCAACCTGCCCCACCAACTGGAACCAAGATCCTTGGGAGGCTATGCAATGGGCTAAGGAGCAGATGGGCGCCTATTATCCCGTGGAGACCTTCAAGATCACGGATGCGGTCAAAACGCTCAAAGTATAGTATAAAGCAGACGGCAACAGGGGGAACGATGCGACATATCGAAACAGTCTTCTCCGGATTCGGTGGCCAAGGGGTGCTCTTTGCCGGACAACTGCTGGCCTATGCAGGCCTCGCCGAGGAACTCTACGTAACTTGGATCCCCTCCTACGGCCCTGAAATGCGCGGTGGCACCGCTAACTGCACTGTCATCCTGTCCGAAGAGAAAATCGGCGCGCCCGTCGTGCGCAACCCATCCGCCGCGGTGGTGATGAACAGTCCCTCAATGGAAAAATACGAGCTGCTGGTCAGAAAGGGCGGCCTGCTTGTCGTCAACAGCTCCCTGGTCTCGCGCAAGAGCAATCGAGATGAGGTTCAAGTGCTCACCATTCCCGCCAGCGACATCGCTACCGAACTCGGAAACGTCCGGATTGCCAATATGGTATTGCTCGGCGCCTTTGTCGAGGCTACCGGCATCGTCGCGCTGGACACGGTCAAGCAGCAGCTGAATGAGCACCTCTCCGAGCGCCAGCGCAAATGGCTAGAGCCAAATTACACAGCCTTACAGAGAGGCTCCGAGCTGGCGCTCGAGCCGTCCACTGTGTGAGTTGGCGCCGCAGAGAATTCGCCGCCGTGCCGCTGATAAGCACCCGAGATCGTAGGCGGAAACCTCAGTAGCCGTGCAGATGTGTCCGAGCCAGCACTCAGATAGCAAGGTAGCGTTAAGCTGGATGATCACGCGGCGTGGCGCATTGCGTTCCGCCAGCGCCGTCTCCTCAAAGATGCGCTGTTGTCGGTCGCGGATCATCGGATTACTCCCAGTGCCAAGGTAGATGCGGTGTGAATCATCGCAATCGATCTCCCCATCGCGAAGTCGGTAGATAGTCAGGAAAGCAACTTGGCCACACGTCTGACGATTCACGACATCATCACCTGAGATAACAGCGGCCACGTCGGAGCGCCACATTCAGTGCCTTAGGGATGACGAATGTAGCGATCGGGCTTCAGTTGTCGTCTGTTTTGGTGGGCATGCCTGCGTGTATCTTGGAAAGCAGTCTGAGCCTGAATTGGATTAAGGAGAACGTGTGTGGTGGGAAAGGGCAGGATTGATGAAAAGGGAGACTTCTGGAGAAAGAGCTTTTCAACTAACTCTTCGGTTGACAGAAAACGCAGGATCTACAGATGCACGCCTTTAGATGGCCCAGTTTGACGGGAGAAGCTACGACAATAACGCGGGGAGGCTGCTACTGAGCGCCATCCCGATCCCTCACGCGGGCTGAGAAGACAATTGACCGCCACACCTCCAAATCGACATCACTTGGCAGCTCCCAGCCGTGTGCGACGAGCCAATCGAAGTGTACCAGATAATAGCGCATCACGCGCGTGTTGTTATGCTTCGCCAGCAGCGCACTCCAATCGCCACCCACCTTGAAGAAATCATCCACCGCACGCGGGCTATTTTGGGCCAAAGACAACAGCATATAGCGGTCGGTTGAGCGGACTGGCGCAAGGGGGTTCTGCAACTCAGCGATTCGGTCGACACTGAGTTGGACTTTGGTGAACATCCCATAGATCGCAATTGCCGGGTCGAAAAGGTCAACCGCTCCTAATCCCCACAAGTGCGCTTCAGTGGGACGTAGTTGCGCGATCCCAATCGATATGTTCTCCAACCCCGGCACTCCGAGCACCACCTGTTCCAGTATATCGACGCCGAAGACACGTTCGACATCGCTGGCCTGTTGCGCGATTGCCCCTGCAACAATGATCGGCGGGACCTCAGGATATGCTCTCCCGATGATCCGGATGAGCTGAGCATTGGTCACCACGTCGTTACGCCCGTGAAGAAGGCAGACCTGGTTGATCCCTCCGGATCCCATCTCGGGCAATGTCAGCAGCGGCGCGCTCCCCTGGGAGATGAGCTCTTGGTAAACTGCATACCGCAGGCGCCAAAGTCGGTCGACATCGAGACCATCAGTCCGACTCGAGAGCTGGTTCCAGGGGACTGACGGATAGAGGCTGTGCGGAGATCGCGGAGGCAACGCTCCATAGAGTGGGGGACAGGTCACGTGGGACATTGGCGTTACGATCACCTCGCGGGATAGACGCCGGGCTTCCGATTGTTCTGGCGGCAACATTGGCTGATTCACAGGCAACCATTCTGATCGGACCGCAGTGGATCCGACAGACCAAAGGCACACCGCGGCGACAACCGCCAGAAGCCTGTTCGCTCCCCGCCTGTGCATCGCGCTTGCCGTATCTCCCACCTAACGACTCCGCAAGCCGCGGCGCGGCTTAGCTACAGTCATCACCGACCCAATCCATTTCCGAAAGAAACTGCCTCGGTGCCTGCGCTGTCGTTCACCAAGCCAATTTGAAGGTGCTTGAGTTCGGCACTGCTATCTAGTCATATTCTACCATCAAAGCCTTCGTTTTGATCGATGAGGTCGTTAGTCGACAGCTTCGGCATTTCCATCTCCACGGACGTGTGGTCACGTCACTTGGGCCGGCATCTGCGATTTCACCGGCGCGTCGGCGTCCCGCGGCAGCCGTAGGACGGCTAGCCCCGCCAGCGCCATTGCGAATCCACCGACATAGAGAGGAGCACGCCGGTCCACCACGTCACTGATCCAACCACCTATCGGAGGGCCCACCGCGCCGGAAAGGGATACCGCGGTGGCATCTAGCCCAAAAGCCGTGCCCACCCGTCCGTCCGGTGCCAACCGTCCAATATAGGCGCTGATGACCGACATACTTCCCCCGACGCCTAGCCCCAGGAAGAACTGCCCCACCATCAACAGCCAGTAGGTCTGCGACATGCCCTGTAGGATCATCGCGGCGGCGGCCAACAAGCCACTGCCCATCATCAACACCCGCCCATGGTTGCGATCAACCCAGCGCCCCACAATCGGAGCTGCAATAGCGCTGCTGATACCTGAAATCGTGGTCAGCAATCCCGAGGCCGATCCCAGCAGAGTGCTATCTGGCATCAGCTCCTGGACAATCAGTGGAACCGTCGGCGCACTCATCCGCACGCCCACCCGCAGCGCGAAGTGCAACCCCAACACCAGACCCAGGAACGAGCCGGCAGCAAAGACCAGAGCGAAGTCTCCGCGCATTCGCTGTAATAGATTGCCCTCCAGGGCATCCTCAGCCGGGGTAAACTCCTCATTCACCCAGAAAAGGATCAGCATACCAGCGATAAGCAAGTAGACGGCCGTCATCCAGAAAGTCGCACGGTAGCCCAACATATCGGCCACGATTCCTCCGGTGGTTGGCCCAAAAGTCTGACCCAGAAATATGGCTAACTGAAGTTTGCCCAGCGTTTCACCTAGGCGATCGCGGGGGGTGGTGCTCGCCACCAAGGCCGTCGCGGCGATCACGGTTCCCGTCAGTGCCCCTTGAATCAATCGTAGGACGGCAAATTGAACCACATTTTGGGCAAGCCCCTGCAATCCAATGATGACGGCACCACCGAACATCGCCCGCATCACCATCAGCTTGCGACCATAGCGATCGCCCAAAGAGCCCCAAATGGGGCCCATAATGGCCATACTGACCGACGCAGCGGCAAGGACGATGCCGCTCCACCGGGCAACCAGTTCCATTTCCACACCCAGATCCTGTATGTAGTATGGAAAGATGGGGAATGTCGAGGAGAACCCCATAATCGCCAGCAGTTGGGCGGCAAAAACGACCCATAGGTTACGTCTCCAACTCTTAATCATCCGTCCTTTGATACCTCCTGAGCCGCACTCAGGCTCAACATAACGCCGCAAGAGCCATCGCCGTAGCTGATCCGGTGGCGGGTGGCCTTCATTCGGTAACCGTCACCGTCGCCAGCAGCACAGCGTTGTCAGTAATCGACTGCGTTGGACTTGTAGCCGAAAGCCGGACCCCATCGATCAATCCGTAGAGCCCAACGACTATGCCATAGGTCCCCGAGGGAGCCTGCGGGTCGAGGGCAATACGATAGCCGTCCTCAATGATGGCTCCTGGTGTCCACACTGTCGTCGGTGCTTGACCATTTGCCGGTTCGTTGTCCTGCTGGCCCCAGAGGAACGTCCCACTGCTGGCATTGTAGGTCTCACCCACTACGTGGGTGAAGACCTTGTACCGTTCTGACAGGGGTTTTGTCGTTCGCCAGTAAAGCGTGAGCGGGATGGTCTCGCCGGGCGCGACTGCCAGTGTGGGCAGCGCATATCCCAGCAGTTCAATCGCACCATCCGATCTAAACTCCACATTGACTCGCGTCTCAATGGCTGCCAGCCCAATGTCCGATAGACGTTCGGCGCCCGTGACTCTACGAATCAGCTCGATCTCGCCTACGTTCACCGGGACGTAGCCTGGGACGACAACATCAATCCGATAGACACCGCCGTCCAGGTCGGGCGACAGCGGGATGCTGACCTGGCTACGAACCAAGTTGATGTTATCCGACGGCGGTGGTGCCGGATAGCTTCGCTCGGCGGTCTCACCACGTAGCACCACATGCGCGTTACGATGCACCGGCGGCACCCAATAGAGACCAAGGTGCAGTGTATCACCAGTGAGATAGCGGGGCAAAGGAATCGATGCACCGGCGAGGCCGAATGGTGTCCCAACCATAACCGGCACGATGAAGCCCGGAACCACTGTCGCGAGCTGGGCCGCCCGCTGAGGCGTGCGCGCATAGAAGGTCAGGGAAGTCTCTCCACGCACAAACGTTTTGGTAACCACCGCTCGCTCCTCCAACCATTGAGGCACGGCCTGTTGTGGATCAGCCTGCAATGACTCAGGCGTCGACACCAACCAGACCCCACTCGCCCCCTCCCAGAGAGGGTACAGGCGTGCCTCTACCACCGCCAGTTCGCTTAAAGGAGCACCATAGGCCAGGTCGTGACGCGGCCCGCCGTAATGAGCCGTGAGGATCGGCCAATCACGGTCAACATACAGCACCACCACGTCTTCGGGGTGCCGATGCGCGCGGAGGATCTCCCCAACGGTCACAAAGTCATCCCGCCGGGCGCGACCGGGATAGTAGGTAACCAGCCCTGCTAGAGCAGCGATCAATCCCACTCCAGCAATGCCTAAGGCTAGTCCACGGCAAAGCCCACAACAGCGATCCGCATTAGCTGCCCCACGCCAGCGTAGATTATCAATCGACCACGCCAGTAGCACTGTGTAACAGACTGACAGAGGGAGCAAATAACGCGGCACCAAAGGCCGAGAAAAGTAAAAGCTTAGGGCAGGCAAGGAGACCAGAATCACCACTAACGGCGGTAGCAGAAGCCCGCCCACCAGCATCGCTAAGCCACCAAAGCTCGACGGGACGTGCGACCGACGCCAGAGCAACACAACACCTAGCGTCAATCCTACAAAGACCGTCAGCGTCAGTGGTAGGTAAGCCTGCAGGTCAATGGGTGTACCTACTGCGAGGATCGTGGTGTATAGCTTTAGAAAGAACCCGGGCGTGAAAGGGGCGTCACTGGACCAACTGTGCATCCGAGGCAGAGCGTAATAGAGCCATGGCAAGAACAGCCCTATGACCACGGCCTGTGCCGCAGCCCAGCGCCACCCCAGCGCTGCCTTCCAACGACGCTTAGTCCACAGCACCAGGAAACCGAGATTGGTCACGACTGCCACTGTCGCTGTCAGGTAGAGCGTGTAGAAGCTACTCAGCGTCATAAAAGCGTACAGAATCCACGGCGTCCAAGGTGGAGCGTCGCGATCCGAGGAGCCTCTGCCAGCATCCACAGCGCCCTGATTCGGCGCAACGGGTTCGGACACCTTCCAGCACCAGACAGCGGACCAGAGGGCGCCAGTAGCCCACAGCGCCGCCAGCGCGTACATGCGGATCTCCTGGGCCCACCAGATGGCAAAGCGCGACAGCGCCATAAACAGGGCGGTCAGCATTCCAGTCCGGGGCCCGCCCAGTAGAGCACCCAAACGATAGGCCACCGCTACCGTGAGCAGGCTGAAAACTACCGAAAGATAACGCAGTACAAACTCGCCCTCGCCCACCAAGGTGCGCCAGCCCCACAGAAGCACATAATACAGGGGAGGATGAACATCACCGGCGGTCCAGCGGATCCCATCCTGGACCGACATACGAGCTAGCCAGACACCAATGCCTTCATCCCACCAGATATTGCGTTCTGCCAGGCCTTCAACCCGCAGCAAGAAAGCGACGAGCAGGACGACGACCAGGATCGGAATCTTTTGTCTTCTCAACACGGAACTAGTATGGCAGGATTCACCGATTGGACAAGAGAATGCAACAACAGGCAAGCCGTTAAGCGCATCGACTACCTTCTCACGCGCTTCTCGTTGGCGACCAGCGTTCCTGAGGCGATAGTTTTAGCATGTCATATGGAGTTGCTTCCGGCCTTGAACCGCATCGGGAGACTGCTGCCGGACCTGTTGGCCTTCCGCTTCGATCGCCATCTTTGGACTGATGAGCTGGCGATCGGACTTGGGAAGACGACCTCATAGGCCGTCCAGCCTAGCAGTGAGCTTTCCGAAGCCATTCAGGTCGCAGGTAGCACCACATTTAACCGTGGTCAGGTAAGCCACTCAGCTTGGAGGGCCGTCCCCGTCGTTTCGGAAGCTGGGGCGGATGTGGGACTCGGTACCATAATAGTTCCTCCATCGACCACTTGTGGTCCGTGATCCCCGCCGCAATCG
>PWVB01000522.1 GCA_003562365.1 Anaerolineae bacterium | reverse complement strand
GCAACGGCTAGCCCGGCGTAGTCATCGCAGCAACACGCAGCGGCGCATCGCAGCCACGGTGGACGCCTGGACCGGACGGGTCGTCTATCTCCAGCGCAGCCAGATCGGAGTCAAAGCCTTAGTAGACTTCTACCAGCGAGTCGCCCAGGTCTACGCAGACCGGGAAACACTCTATGTCGTGCAGGATAACTGGCCGATTCACTTTCATCCGGATGTGCTGGCCGCTCTGCGCCCGCAGCAGTTGAAGTGGCCCCTTCATACGCCCTCCAACTGGTCTACGGAGCCGAGTCCACGAGCCCGACACTTGGATTTATCCATTGAGTTGGTGCCCCTGCCTACATATGCACCCTGGACCAATCCGGCTGAAAAGCTGTGGCGCTGGCTTAAGCAAGATGTGCTACACCTCCACCGTTACGCAGATCGATGGCCGGCGCTCTGGCGAGAAGTCGAAAAGTTTCTCGACCGCTTCGCACAACCCTCGTCCGAGTTGCTGCGCTACGTGGGCCTCCAATCCAGCCAGAATCTGTATGGCTCGGCTCTCGCAGCTGCCAAGTAGGCAGTTCTATTACCCGATTAAATTGTTAAAGTTCATAAGACAGGGTCGACAATCCTAGCTACTTGCTGGCGCTTCCTTGATCACGTTCTCCAGAATACCGAGCAGACGCTCCGTGCCTGCGGGAAGTTCATCCTGGACCGCCCGCACGCGGACGGCCAGGCTGTAGGTACGCTCAATCTTCTGGCTTTGACTGGTGCTCCTCTTGTAAGCGTAGTTCACTTTCAGAGAGGCAGAGCCCCAGCCCCAACCGGCTTTGGCTTTTAGTTCTGTGTCCAAGCCGTGCGATGAGGTAGCGCTACTCTCCTGAACGGCGGTAATCTTGGCGTTGAAGTCGATCGTGACTTCCTCCACCCGGATAAAGGGAATCGGCAACATCGCCAGGATCGGCACCGTAAGTTGATAAGGTTTGTACTCGAGCGTTGTCGTTGTGGTGCCGTCAGACGCCGTTGTGGTTGTCTCGACCGGCTTGTCATACTTGAAGGAGATCATAACCGGTTCTGTTACGTTCCCCGCATCATCGGTGGTGAAGCCGACGGCTTTGATGAAGTCGACGGACGTGATGGCAGACTGTGCTTGGGCTTTGATCACCGCATTGAGAGGTCCACCGATCATCGACTCGAAATCCAGACTGGCTAGCTCATCTCCGATCGCCATGCGTACACCTCCAGTCGGGCTAACAACGGAAAGACAGCGGAATCAGCCGGACATTGGGGTTCTCAATAAGGGCACCTCCTTCTTGAGCTGTTGCCTGAGCTTCCTGGACGGCGCACTGCGGAAGTCGTAGAAGGATACAGTGATTCCGAGAGTGTCGCGATAGGGCGTTGAGCACCGGTAGGAGAAGTAAGAGGACTTCGTCACCAAGCTTAACCAAATTATACTCGCTTTAGCGTGCAACTGCAAGTGACCTCGAGGCAGACGCACCGGTTTTAGGAGATGAGGGGACAGCGGTATCCTTTAAGCTGACGTGAAGGGATACTATGTGGCACAATAAGCGCAGATCGTTACGGGTGCTGAAGAACGGGAGGAAACGTGGTTTGTCTTTGTGGAGCATCGCAAGGCGGTGCTTGAACTGTTGGAAGAAGGGCGTTGCGATGGGATTGGGATTCCTGGATGGGTTCCCCGAGTTCTGTCTGCCGGCGGGTGTCGTGAGCGCCTGCGCGGGTTTCCCAGACTGTCGTGCGCGGCACAGCATCCCGATGTTCTTCTTCTGCCATACGCTGGTGCACCGCCCGTTGTGGTACCTGTCGCGGTTGCAGCCCCTGCAAGACACTCCGTTCCGGTCGCCCTACATTCTGCGGCAGCTGGGGTTCAGTGCCCGGCAGATTGATGCCAGCTTCTGCCGAATGCGGAAGGCGCGAATCCGTTCACCGCTGGGGCGATTGCGGATGCGTTTGCCCGGGCGCAGCCCGAGGACTACCTGACCAGCCAGCAAGCCGTGCTGGCGGCCTTGTAGGACTATAGCCCGGGACAGTTCCAGTCGGCGCTGTGGGCGATGGACAGCGTACACTTCCGGGCACCGCACGGCGCCCATACGCCGGGGTAGGCGTACAAGGTGTGTGTGGTGGGGGTACGGCAGGACAGTGTCATATGGCCGCTGCTGTGGATGTTGGTGCCTCCCGATGAAGCTGAGATCCTGGTAGGCCGGAAGCTGGTGGCTGCCGCCAATGCGGTGATCGGGGAGGACATCGTTGGCCGCCTGGACGGGAGTGGGCTGACTGACGGAATTACACGCCCGTGGTACGCAGGTGAACCTCAGGGTGCGTGAAGCTGTGCTGATATTGGAGGCCATGATCAACCTGAGTCGCCTGCCGGGTCAGACGCAGGAGGCGGCGGACTCACCAAGGCATCACGCGGCGCCCCGGCCTCAACGGGCGATCCTGAGCTTGGGGGCGATGAAGGCTGAATGAGCCGCGTGTGACATCCCCCTGTCTGTCTGCCTGATTCGCGATACCTATCCCGATGAAGTCCGCTACCGCGGGTTAGTCACAATGGAACCAACCATCTCAGCACGTGACCACCTCAGCAGTGACAGGCAGCGGTGGACGCTGGAAGAGGTCTTTATGACGCTGACGTGCCGCTGTGTCGCTCAGGCGCAGCGTATGCGATGACTCACTTCGCGCTACTAGCGCATACACTGATGGGCTTCTATCGGCAGGAAACCTACGCTGCGATGGACATCAAGACTCGGAGTCAGGGGCCACCGCCCATCGCTTTGCCTGAACCCGAACTGGCGATCTACGCCGGTCCGTACTTCGCCCTCCTGCTCCCCAGCTCAGTCAGCTTCGTGCGTCTGCCGCGCCCGGATTTCGCGCTCAAAGCCCTGTGTCACCCGGCGTTGACTCGCTCCTGAGATCTCTCCGCCGGTGGCTTCCTGGTAGCCCTCGGCTGCTTGCTCGAAGGACGGCTCGCACAACAGACAGCGCGTCATCACCCGCGCCACCCGGCCGTTCCAGCTCTGCCTGCGCAGCTTGAGCGTCTCATCCGGGAGAAAAGGCGTCTCCCCCGCGCACTTGGGGCAGACGTAGCAGGCCCGCCCCAGGCGTGTATCCTCTTTCAGCCCGTGGATGGTCTTCACGAATCCCTCGCTCTTGTAGGCCATAACGCCCCCACGCTGCCGGCAGCGCTGCCCTTCGGGCGCATGCCCGCTGTCCGGCCCATCTACCAAAATGGCCAGGCTTTCCCTCGTCAACTCGCGCCGCTTCTGCCGCACGTATGTCTCGATCTCCTCGAGGCTCTCCTCAGAGGGGCGACGTACCATGCTAGACTTTCACCTCAAGGGATGAGCTGCAGTTGATCCCGATTCTCGCTACCCATGGCAGCCTCGTTGCCGCCGTTAGGTTGGTTGACGGTAATGCGGTGCATTGTATACTGCTGGGAGCCGAAACCACCTCTTTATACCGCACTGGAGGGATGATTTCAATGGCCCGTTATCACATGCGCAAGAGCGAGCTTGAGATCACGGATCCCAACGTGATTGAGGAGATCCTGAAGCAAGAGAAGTACGCAACGTTGGCCCTCGCCAGGGGTGGGGAACCCTACGTGGATACACTGAACTACGGCTACGACCCCGAGGCTCGTGCGCTCTACTTCCACGCGGCCGATGAAGGTTTGAAGCTGGCGTTCATCCGTGATAACCCTGCCGTCTGTGGCACCGTGATCGAGGATCGAGGCTACATAAAGGGGAGATGTGACTACGCTTTCCGGTTGGTGGTTTTCTGGGAGCGCATCCGACGCTTGGAGAGTGGCGATGACAAGGCCCACGGTCTGGGATGCTTGGTTGATCATCTAGAGGAGGCGTCCGGACAGAAACGCGAACGACTCCTGGCGGACCCCGGTCGTCTGCGAGGCGTGGCCGTGTTGCGGCTCATAATAGATGTTATCACTGGTAAGGCCAGGGATCTCCGCTAGACTGTTTGGACGCGGAGAGCATGATCCCTGTACCGGACAGCTGTGGCCGACTATAGATCAGCCGTTGTCTTTCATCGGTGTGTAGGAGCTTCTCTGGTCTTTGCCAGATCAACCGGTGATGCTGACTTTTTACTGTGTTCATAGTCAGGAGAGTTGAGGAGGACGCGATGGACTACGAGAAGCTGGGGGCGTTCTACCTGGGCAAGGCCTATGATCTCGAGCAAAAGCAGTTGCTTGACTCGCTGGTAATGTACGACGCTCGGGATTTGACGACCCATGCCGTCTGCGTGGGGATGACGGGGAGCGGCAAGACCGGTCTGTGCATTGATCTATTGGAGGAGGCCGCCATCGACCGGGTGCCGGCACTGATCATCGATCCTAAGGGCGATATCACGAACCTACTACTGACTTTTCCGGATCTGGCGCCGGCGGACTTCCGGCCGTGGATCAACGTCGACGATGCGCGGCGCCGCGGTTTGAGCGAGGATGACTTTGCAGCACAGCAGGCGCAGCGGTGGCGAGAAGGTCTGGCGGAGTGGGGTCAGGACGGGGAACGGATTCGGATGCTCAAGGAGAGTGCCGAGTTCGCGATTTACACGCCAGGCAGTGACGCCGGGCTGCCGGTTTCGATTCTGCATTCCTTCGATGCGCCACAGCTGAACTGGGAGAGCGACGCGGAGCTGCTGCGGGAGCGGGTCCAAGGTACCGTGAGCGCGCTGCTGGGCCTGATCGGGGTGCAGGCCGACCCGGTGCGGTCGCGGGAGCACATCCTGTTGGCCAATCTGTTTGAGCACTTTTGGCGCCGGGGCGAGGATCTGGACTTGCCGAAGCTGATCATGGCGATTCAGACGCCACCGATGCGGACATTGGGTGTGTTTGATGTGGATACCTTCTTCCCTCAGCGAGACCGCTTTGGGCTGGCGATGAGCCTCAACGCAATCATCGCTGCGCCAGCCTTTCAGGCCTGGCTCAGCGGGATGCCGCTGGATATCCCGACCTTTCTCTCCACGCCAGGGGGCAAGCCGCGCCATTCGATCTTCTACATTGCGCATCTGAGTGAGCCGGAGCGCATGTTCTTCGTGACGATGCTCCTAAACCAGGTGATCACGTGGATGCGAACCCAGCCGGGGACCACCAGCCTACGGGCAATCCTATATATGGATGAGGTATTTGGGTTCTTTCCGCCGGTGGCTAACCCGCCGAGCAAGACACCGATGCTCACGCTGCTGAAGCAGGCACGCGCTTTCGGGGTCGGGGTCATCTTGACCACGCAGAACCCGGTGGATCTGGACTACAAGGGATTGACCAACGCTGGGACCTGGTTCATTGGACGCCTGCAGGCTGAGCGCGATAAGCAGCGACTGCTGGAAGGACTGGAGAGCGCCTCGGCGCAGGCGGGACAGGCTATCGATCGCGCCACACTAAACACACTGATCAGCAGCCTGGGTCAACGCGTCTTCCTGCTGCACAATGTCCACGAAGCGCAGCCGATCATCTTTAACACGCGTTGGGCCATGAGCTATTTACGCGGCCCGATGACGCGCCTGCAAGTTCGTGATCTTATGGCTGCTCAGCCACTGCAGGCTAATTCGCCGACAGCTCCTGCGGCGCCTGACTTGGGTGGCGGGGCGATTGCTGCTTCTGGGGTGGTTGCCCCGATGGCGGCTGGATCGGTGTCGCAGCCCATGGAAGGACCGGCGGCGGCAGCCGACGTGTTGTATGCGTCGCGCCCGCCTGTGCTACCGGCTGCTCTCTCGCAGGTCTACCTTCCGCTACGCGGCGGTGCTGCCTCGGCAGAGCAGGAAGTAGAGGCCCGGGTGGGGACACGCATCGAGGTCCAAGGCCGGCACATACTCTACACGCCGGCACTGTTGGCTATGGGAAGGGTACACTTCGTGAAAAACACCCGGGCTCTGCAGGTGGATGAATCGGAGCCGGTGGCCCTGCTGGCACATCCACCACGGGGCGTAGGGACGCTCCGTTGGGATGAGGCTGCGTCGCTGACACTGGAGACCCGAGACTTGCTTGACCGGCCCGAGCCGGAGGCCTACTTCGACGAGCTACCCGACACCATCAACGACACCCGCAAGCTGACGGCGCTGCGTCGTGAGCTGGAGGACCATCTGTACCGAACCCGGAGCCTGAGGCTCTTCTACAGCCCGGCGACCAAGCTCTACTCGCGGCCTGATGAGAGCGAGCGAGAGTTTCATCTACGGGTGAACCAGGTGGCACGAGAGCTGCGCGATCAGGAGGTTGACAAGCTGAAGACACGCTACGCAAGCCGTCTAGCCACCCTGGAGGAGCGCCTGCGCGCCGCACGGGTGACGTTGCAGAAGCGCGAGCAGGACGCCCGACTGCGCAAGCAAGATGCGCTGATTACAGCAGGCGAGACGGTGCTCAGTCTCTTTTCGGGAAGGCGCCGCTCGATATCAGTAGCGGCCCGTAGAGTGTCGCGCGCGACCGCCACAGCGACCGACATCCAGGGCGCGGCGGGGCGGGTCGAGGAACTCGAGGTTAGCGTCGAAAAGCTGGATAGCGAGCTAAAGGCGCAGACTGACGCCATCGTTGCTTCCTGGGAGACGGCGTTGGAGCAATTTGAGGAGGAACCAATCACCCCACGGCGCGCCGATGTTGAGGTCAACCTCTTTGCCGTGGCGTGGGTGCCGTCCTGGTACATTCGCTATAGGAGCGGCAATATCCCGCAGACTGCCGTCGTACCGGCGTATGGCGACTGAACGGTTATGATCCAGCGAGGTCACGTCGATGAGAAATCCGGTCAGCAGCGAGTCGCGTGGAGGATGATCGATGACAGCCTCTGATGCGCATACAAGGGCGGGGCCGTGGATCGCCGCGACCATCTTCGTAGCGTGGTCTGCCAGTATAGGGCTGTTGCTCAGCCCGCTGTCAGATGGGATTCCGAACTGGCTGTGGCCGCTTGGTACCCTTTGGTTAACCTTTCTCTACACCGGGCTATTCATCACGGCGCACGACGCTATCCACGGCACCGTCTGGCGTGGGCGGAGGGAGGTCAACAACTGGATCGGGCGGGTGATCCTCGCGCTCTATGCTCTCTTCCCCTATCGAAAGGTTCGGGCTCAGCACTTTATGCACCATCGGTACCCGGGTCGCGCGCGCGATCCAGATTACCACGATGGGCAGCACCGCGGCTTCGCGCGCTGGTACCTCCGCTTTATGGTTCACTATCTGACAGTCTGGCAGTTGGTCGGTATGGCGCTGATCTTCAATGTGTTGCAGTACGGCGTGGGCATTCCGGTGGGTAAGCTGCTGGGCTTCTGGGTCGTCCCGGCATTGCTCAGTACCATACAGCTCTTTTTCTTCGGGACCTATCTGCCCCATCGCGAGCCGGTGGGCGGGTATACTAACCGGCATCACGCTCGCAGCAATGACTATCCGCTCTTGGTCTCGCTGTTGACCTGCTACCATTTTGGCTATCACCTAGAGCACCACCAGTACCCACGCACGCCTTGGTGGCGGCTTCCCGTCCGACGTGCGTCGTCGGATCAGCCCGCGAACGGTCGATCTTCCCGGCGATGAGGGCCCTCCGGAGACTGACAAGCTTTCTGAAGCCCTATAGGCACTGGGCTGTGCTGGCCCCGCTGCTGATGTTGGTCGAGACCGCGACGGACCTTATGCAGCCGCGGCTGATTGAGCGCATTGTCGATGTGGGGATCGCTAACCAGGACATGCAGGTGGTGCTGACCACTGGTCTGTGGATGTTGGGGCTCTCGTTGTTGGGAGCTGTCGTGGGCGTGGCCTGTACGAGTGCCTCAGTGCTGGCTTCGCAGGGCTTCGGTACCGACCTGCGCGACACGCTCTACGAGAAGGTCCAGTCACTGTCGTTCGGCAACATCGACCGCCTGGAGACTGGACAGTTGATCACGCGGCTCACCAGCGACGTCGTGCAGGTGCAGGAGCTGGTCTCTATGGGACTGCGGGTTATGATCCGCGCCCCGCTGTTGGTCGTCGGCAGTCTGATTATGGCGATTCTGACCAGCCCTCGGTTGGCGGTGATGTTTGTGGTTCTGGTACCGCTCATCGCCGGCATTCTCGCATGGGTAGTCAACCGGGCTTACCCAATGTTCAGCGATGTGCAGGAGCAGTTAGATAACCTGAACACGGTGATGCAGGAGAATCTGGCCGGCGTGAGGGTTGTCAAGGCCTTCGTCCGTGGCGATCACGAGGTGGCGCGCTTCGGAAAGGTGAACGATGCGCTGAAGATGATCGCGGTGCGGGCGGCTCGCACGGTCGCGGTTGCGGGACCGGCGATCTCCATAGCGTTGCACTTAGGCGTGGTGGCAGCGATCTACTTTGGCGGCATCCAGGTGGATGCCGGGACCCTGACGCTAGGACAGATCATCGCGTTCGTCTTCTATCTGACACGGGTATCGTGGGCGTTGATGTTTGTGAGCATGCTTTCGATGCGTGTCGCCCGGGCAGAGGCATCTGCAGGGCGCATTGGTGAGGTCTTGTCGAGCACGCCCGATATTCTGGACAGGCCAGCGGCTGCCCAACCTGCCGCTCTGCAGGGACAGGTGGCCTTCGAAGATGTCACCTTCAGCTATGACGGTGACTGCGCCGATCCTGTGCTGCGGAACATCAGCTTTGTGGCCGAGCCGGGTGAAACCGTCGCGGTGTTGGGGGCGACAGGGGCCGGTAAATCGAGCTTGGTGCACTTGATTCCCCGCTTCTACGACGTCACCGGAGGCGCCGTCAAGATCGATGCCACCGATGTTCGAGACATGGATCAGCCGGCGCTGCGGCGGCATATTGGGGTGGCGCTCCAGGAGTCGGTGCTCTTTTCCGGAACCATCCGGGACAACATCCGATATGGGCGCCCTGAGGCCAGTGACGAGGCAGTGACTGCAGCTGCCCGGGCTGCCCAGGCGCATGACTTCATTGTTGGCTTTCCTGACGGTTACGATACCGTGCTCGGTCAGCGGGGCGTCAACCTCTCGGGTGGCCAGAAGCAGCGCATTGCGATTGCCCGGGCACTACTGGTAGAGCCGCGAATCCTGATCCTTGACGATAGCACCAGCTCCGTGGATGTAGAGACGGAGGCTTTGATCCAAGCGGCGTTGGAGGATCTGATGCGCGGTCGTACTAGCTTCGTTATTGCACAGCGCATCAGCACAGTGCTGAACGCTGATAAGATCCTGGTGTTGGATGAGGGTCGTATCGCGGCTGCCGGCAGCCACGATGCGTTGATGGAGTCCAGCGCCATCTACCGGGAGATATATGACTCGCAGCTAGGAAACGGCGTGACGGGTCGCGCCGGGGACTGAGCGGATCAGCGTAGGGCAACGGGGACGACGATGGCGAAACAGACGACACAGGCGGCTGACGGAGAGAAGAACGGCAAGCAGGCAGAGTCCGAGCGCTCGAAATCGGACGGCGGCTGGCTGATGGGTCGGTTCCGCCCGTCGGAACGCGCGCAGGATGTGACGGGCACGCTGCTGCGACTGTGGGGCTACCTGGGTCGGCAGAAACTGGCGCTGGTGACCACAGCGATTCTGGTGGTGATCTCGTCGGGACTCGACGTACTGGGGCCGTTCCTGATGGGCCGCGCGTTGGACCTCTATGTACTTACCGGTGATATTTCGGGTCTTGCGCGGATTGCGTTGTTGATGCTTGGCGTCTACGTCGGCAGCGCTGTGGTCTCCTGGGTGCAGACCTACGTGATGGCCGCCGCGTCGCAGCAAGCGGTCACCGATATCCGCAACGATCTCTTCGTCAAGCTACAGAGCCTGTCGCTGCGTTATTTCGATGAGCGCAGCCACGGGGAGCTGATGAGTCGGTTGACCAATGATGTTGAGAGCGTCAGCGATGTGCTGACCTCCGGCATCACCCAGCTGTTGTCGAGCATCCTGAGCTTAGCCGGGGTAGCCGTGATGATGCTCGTGCTGAATGTCCGGCTGGCTATTGTGACCCTGATCACCGTTCCATTGATGGTTTCCCTGAGCCGCTGGATCGCGAAGCGGACACGCGCGGGATTCCGCCAGCGTCAGGCCTTTCTGGGCGACCTGAATGGTCTGATTGAGGAGACAATCACGGGGCAGCGGGTGGTCAAGGCGTACAATCGCGAGCCAGAGGTCATTGCTGAGTTCAAGGCGACCAACCAGGGACTGCGGAAGGCCTCGACGCTGGCAGAGATCTTCGCTGGGGCACTCCCGCCGGTGACCAATCTGGTCAATAACACAGGCTTGACCATCGTTGCGCTGGCCGGTGGTTGGATGGCGGTAAGGGGTTTGGCTACAGTGGGCGATATCGCCAGTTTTGTCCAGTACGCACGGCGCTTCGGGTGGCCGCTCAACGGGATTGCCAGCCTCTACAATTCGATTCAAGCGGCGATTGCCGGCGCTGAGCGCGTTTTTGCCACGTTGGACGAGGTGCCGGAGCTGATCGATGCACCAGAGGCGCGGACGTTTGAGGACATCTCGGGCGACGTGGTCTTTGACGAGGTCTGCTTCGGCTACGAACCGGGGGTGCCGGTGCTCAAGCGTGTGAGCTTGCGTGCACAGCCTGGTGAGACGATCGCGTTGGTGGGTCCGACAGGGGCTGGCAAGACGACGATCGTAAATCTGCTGACGCGGTTCTACGACATCGATAGCGGACGGATCGCGATTGACGATGTCGACATCTGCGAGATCCGTCTTGATGACCTGCGGCGCAAGCTCGGCATTGTTCTACAGGATACCTATCTTTTTGCGGACACGGTGATGGAGAACATTCGCTACGGACGGCTGGAGGCCAGTGACGAGGAGGCGATCTCGGCTGCGAAGCTGGCCAACGCTGACCAGTTTATCCGACGTCTGCCGCAAGGCTACGCTACACTGCTCTCGGAGCGTGCCGGCAATCTCAGCCAGGGACAGCGACAGCTCCTGGCCATCGCACGAGCTGTACTGGCCGATCCCAGTATCCTGGTGTTGGATGAAGCCACCAGCAGCATCGACACGCGAACTGAGCGGATTATTCAAGAGGCGATGCTGCGGTTAATGGAAGGGCGGACGAGCTTTGTGATCGCCCACCGGCTGAGCACCATTCGCGAGGCCGACAAGATTCTGGTGATCGACGACGGCGAGATCATTGAACGTGGCACGCACGACGAGCTGCTGGCGCGAGAGGGCTTCTACCAGAACCTTTATCTGGCCCAGTTCAAGGGGCATCTGCATCTTGTTCCAGAGCTGGCGGGCGCCTAACCCGGCGTCGAGATCACGCCGACTTCGGCTATCCAATCTGCTTGTATGAAGATGCCCTTCTATACGTTGAGGCGTTTCGCGTTGAGTGTCGCAGTTGCGGGTCCTGTGCCTTCTACCCGAGCCTAGCGCCAAGCCGCATCCCCAGCTCGCTGTGCTATAAAGACCCTTTAGTGGATCAAATCGGATTGAGAAGACTCGATGCCTAATGGCGAAGTCGCGCGGGTTGCAGTGGTTGTCGGCGTCGGTTGATGGCTCCAGAAGGCATTTTCTGAGCGTTGTTACAAAGCTTCTGGCTGGGACAGCCATTCTTGCTGCTTGGTGAGAGTCCAACGCAGTGAAATCGAAGCTGGATCCGGTGCCCACAGTCACGCCGGTGGCGGCGCAAGTGTCACCGGTGACACCAACACGGACGTTGAGGACGGCGGACCGGGCAGCTTCTCAGCGTGGAACGCTGTCGCAGAAGGGAGACCTGATGAAGCCTAGCGCTGGTGATACTCGGCAGATCGGCTGGCAGGCGATCAGCAGTGGCGGTGTGATTGCTGCTGGAGCTGCGGAGGCAGTAGCCGCCGGGATCAAGATACTGGAACTCGGTGGCAACGCGGCTGACGCTGCAATCGCCACCATCCTGGCGCTCACTGTGACTGACCATGGCGAATGCTCTATCGGCGGGGAAGTGCCTCTGCTGATCTACGATGCTGGCAGCCGGCAAGTCCGGGCGCTCTCCGGACAGGGTGGAGCGCCGCTGTCGCCTGAAGCCATCGCCTGGTATATGACGCACGGCATACCGGTTGCTGATGTCAAGATGGCCCCGGTCCCGTCGGTGGTGGATCTCTGTATCACCACTCTACAGCACTATGGCACCCGGAGCTTTGCCGACGTCTGCAGCCCGACGCTGGCCCTGCTAGATGCGGGTGAGGAGGACTGGCATCCACGGCTGGCGCGTACGCTACATCGTATGGTGGAGGAGGAGACCCGGATCGTTGGAAGTCGCGAGATACGTCTGCAGGCGGCATGTGATCGATTCTACGGGCGTCACCCGGAGCGCAATGACATCGCAGAGGAGCTGGAGGCGTTCTACATTGAGAGGGGCGGATTCCTTCGTCGACGAGACCTGGCGGTCCACCGGACGCGGATCGAAGCATCCGTCTCGGTTGACTACCGCGGCTACGCAGTTCACAAGTGCGGCACGTGGACGCAGGGGCCCTATCTGTGTCAGGCGCTACGCCTGTTGGAGAGCTTCGATCTGAGATCGATGGGGCATCTGTCGGCGGACTACATCCATGTAGTCACAGAGGCACTGAAGCTGGCTATGGCGGATCGCGATCAGTACTATGGTGACCCGGAGTTTGTCGGTGTACCGCTGGGATCCCTGCTCACCGATGCCTACACGGAGATGCGAAGGGCCCTGATCGATATGCAGAACGCCTCGCACGAGGCGCGACCGGGCGATCCTTACACAATGCAACCTCTCCTCGGCTCTGGTGTCTTCCGCCCTGGGACCGGGGGCACTACGACCTGTGTCGTTGCCGACCGCTGGGGAAATGTTGTCGCGGCTACACCGAGCGCTAATGTTCATCTTGATGGTGGTTGGGGGCAAGCGGGTGTGACCTACGGAAATCGGTTACGGAGCCTAAACACTACGCCAGGGCACCCGAACTGCATCCAACCCGGCAAACGTCCGCGGATCACACTTACGCCGACGTTGGTGCTTAAAGCCGGAGAGCCGGTGCTGGCTATTAGCGTAGCCGGCGGTGACCTGCAGGATCAGGTGACTGTGAATCTTCTGTTGGACGCCATCGATCTGGCAATGAGCCCGGCTGAGGCTGTTAGGGTGCCTCGCTTTGCGACCTACCATCATCAGGATTCTTTCAACCCAGATCCCCTGCGCCAGCGGACCTTCATCCGCGCTGGATCGCTCACCGTCAACGAAGGGATCGAGCAGACTGTCCGGACGGAGTTGGCTTGTCGTCATCATCAGGTTGAAGTGCGGCAGTCCGCGATTGGATGTCCAGTTGTGCTGCAGCGTGATCCTGCCACCGGGGTTGTGGCTGCTGCCGGAGACCCTGCCGCTGGCAGACACGCGGCGGGGGTGGGGGATGACGCCGGCTGTGGGGGCTGTGTATGCGTAATTTGACAGCTAGGGCGACGCGCCGTAGCATGTGTGCGTACATCTATCGTGGAGGAACCCAATGGAATGCAAGCAAGCTTTGAACCTCGAGAGTTGCACCTGCACTGCTGAAGGCTGTCCCCGGCACGGTATCTGCTGTGATTGCCTGCGCCATCATCTGGCCCATCGGCAATTCCCCCGCTGCATCTTCCCCGCTGATGTGGAACCACCTGACCGATCGTTCGAGACCTTCGCCCGTATGGTAGCAGGAGGGCAGGTATAGATCTCTGAGTCACCGGCTTGGCTGGGAATCGCTAACCAAGCCGCAATGCCATCAGCGGAGGTGGAAATGCTGACTGTACGCGGGCGTTACGTGGATGGCACGATTTGCCTCCGGGAGGAGGTGACGGTGGAAGGCGAGCGGGAGGTCCTCGTCACATTCCTGGATGATGAAGCTCTGGTCCTGATCTCCGAATCCGAGTATGAGGATGCCTGCCGGCAGATGGCGTTGGCAGAAGTTGCTCTCACCAATCGCGAATGTGAGGTGCTGCAGCTACTGCAGGATGGAAGGACCAACCGAGAGATCGCCATCCGTCTGAAACTGAGCGCGGGCACAGTTCGCAACTACACCTCGTCGATCTACACCAAGCTGAAGGTCCGCAACCGCCTGGAGGCGGTGAATCGAGCCCTCGAGCTGGGATTACTGACCTTTGGCCAAGACGGCACTGGTGGGTAGTATACCTGCCCCTCTTCATTGTCGGAGGGGCCTGGTATCCCTAAGCAATTCAGCTGAGAAGGCAAGCTATGCAGCCCGATGAAAGAAGCCGGTATGCTGTTTTCCGCGGCCTCTTTGGACGCGGTGTCTACCCATTTCAGGCAGCGTTCTTGTTGCTTAACCCGTTGCGTCGGCTGATTCTTAGCCCCGCGCAGCTTGCGGAGCGGCTAGGGCTTGTGAGGACATCCAGGGTACTTGAGCTGGGAACCGGGCCAGGCTACTTCAGCCCCACGATCGCGCGCTGTGTCGCGGCGGGACTGTGGGTTGGCTTTGATCTGCAGCGCCCGATGCTGCAGATGGCTCGCCGTCGTGTTGCTCGCCACACGAATGCTCACGGCGGCGTTGTCCAGGGCGATGGGCTGCGGTTGCCCTTCGCGCCGGGCAGCTTCGATGTGGTGTTCTTGGTTGCGGTTCTCGGAGAGGTGCCCGACCCGGCGATGTGCCTGAGAGGCTGCCGTCGTCTGCTGGTCCCCGGTGGCCGTCTATCGATCACTGAACAACCTGGTGATCCGGATGCGTTGTCACCGGAGGAGCTCCGAGCGCTGACTGCGCGGGAGGCCTTTGTATTCGAGTCGGTTCACGGTCGTGGGAAGAGCTTCACGCTGAATTTCCGGCGTCTCGACTCCGCTACGTAGGACGGCCTACAAGCGGGACGCGGCCTTGACGCCCGATCCTCGCCTGGAATCGTTTTGGAGTCTGCTTCCACCTGACGCAGACAGACAGGCACTGGACTGACCATCCGCACCGCCAAATGGCCTATATGCAGTGGGGGTAAATGGCCCTGTCGAAGCCCAGCCCAGTTGAGACAATATCGTAGACGTGGTCGGTGCTAGCCCACCGGCTTTGCTTCCACGATGTGAAAAGTCTCAGCTTGACACGGTACCTGATCAGGCAGGAGGAGCGATCATGACCCAGACTCCGCATCGGTCGACACGACCAGGCACGGCTCAGGATATTGTCGCGTGCATTGGAAATACGCCTTTGGTGGAGTTGGCGCGGTTCTACTCACCGGCGGGCGGCCCGCGGATCTATGCAAAGCTAGAGTACCTGAACCCGGGGGGGAGCGTTAAGGATCGCATCGGTAAGTCAATGATCGATGCCGCCGAAGCTGCGGGCTCGCTTGTTCCGGGCGGTATGATCATCGAACCGACGGCTGGCAACACTGGCATTGGGCTTGCCCTCGTGGCCGCGGTGCGCGGCTATCGTTGCCTTTTCGTGGTTCCGGCGCGGTTCAGCCAGGAGAAGCAAATGCTTATGCGCGCTTTGGGTGCGGAGATTGTTCACACGCCGACCAAGGCGGGCATTGAGGGAGCCATTGACAAGGCCCACGAGTTAGCGGCGGAAGTCCCGGATGCCGTGGTGATGCAGCAATTCTCCAACCCGGCCAACGTGGCGGCCCATTATCGGACGACAGGACCCGAGATCTGGCAGCAGATGGCGGGACAGGTTGATGCCGTGGTCATCGGTGCTGGTACCGGCGGTACCTTCACCGGCGTTGTTCGCTATCTCAAAGAACGCAATCCAGGAGTCCATGCCGTGGTTGTGCAGCCGTACGGCGCCTCTCTGGGCCGGGGCTACAGCGGTTCACACAAGATCGAGGGGATCGGCATCGACTCTCTGGAGACCACGAAGCTGTTGGATGAGGATCTCATGGATCGGCTGATTGTTGTGAACGACGAGGAGGCACACGCTGCGGTTCAACAGCTGGCCCGAACGGAGGGGATGTTGGTGGGGAGTTCCAGTGGTGCGGTTGCTCATGCTGCGAGTCTGGTGGCCGATGAGGTTACGTCTAGCGGACGGCGAGCCGGTTCGGATGCCGATAGCGTCCGGATCGTGACGCTCTTCGCTGACGGTGGCGAGCGGTACCTGAGCAAAGGTCTTTACGATAGCTTCAATGCGTGGACGGTGTAGGCGATGACCCGGAACGCTGAATCCAACAAGCGACATCGTTTCGAGACGTTGGCGATTCATGCCGGTCAAGAGTCCGATCCGGTCACCGGGGCCGTAATACCGCCGATCTATCAGACCTCTACCTATGCGCAGGCGACAGTGGGGACTCCGCTGGGAGGCCAGGGGGGTTACGAGTACTCACGGACCGGTAACCCGACCCGCGATGCTCTTGAGCGCTGCCTGGCCCGATTGGAGGGGGCGCGCTTCGGCCTAGCTTTCGCCTCCGGTATGGCTGCCACCGACGCGGTGATGCGGCTGCTGCGGCCCGGCGATAACGTGATCGTGGGCAACGATGTCTATGGCGGTACCTACCGGCTCTTTGACAAGGTCGGGGTGCCCTTCGGCCTCTCCTTCGATTATGTTGATGCCGCCGATGCTGGCGCGATTGAGGCTGTGTTGGGGCCCAGGACGCGGATGATCTGGCTGGAGACCCCGACGAACCCATCGCTGCGATTGGTTGATATCGCGCAGGTGGCGGAGCTGGCGCGGGCCCACGACGTACTGGTGGTCGTCGACAACACCTTTGCGACACCATTCGGGCAGCAGCCGCTGCGGCTGGGCGCGGATCTTGTCGTGCATTCGACGACCAAATATCTGGGTGGCCACTCTGACGTTATCGGTGGTGCAGTTCTGACGAATGCATCCCCCGTGCACGAGGAGCTGGCCTTTCTCCAAAATGCGGCAGGTGCCGTTCCGGGGCCTCTTGACTGTTGGCTGACGCTACGCGGTGTCAAGACGCTGGCGGTTCGGATGCGAGCCCACGAATCCAATGCGCTGACGCTGGCCCGGCTTCTTGAGCACCATCCTGCCGTCGAAGCGATCGCCTATCCTGGTCTGCCGTCGCATCCGCAGCATACACTGGCTAGGCGACAAATGACGTGCTTTGGTGGAATGATCAGCTTCACGACGCAGGATGGGGCAGACGCGGCGCGCAGGATCGTTGAGGCGACGCGACTTTTCACTCTGGCAGAATCGCTGGGCGGTGTGGAGTCGCTGATCGAGCTACCGGCGCAAATGACGCATGCCAGCACCCACGGATCGACCCTGGAGGTCCCTGCCAACCTGATTCGATTGTCGGTCGGGATCGAGCACGCGGACGATCTTTGGGAAGACCTCACCGAAGCACTGGCGCAAGCAGTTCCGCCGACCGTAACCAGCACCGATTGATTCAAGCCTTTGTCGAGTAGCATTGACGTTATCTTCTATGGCGCTGGTAGACTCCGGAGTCGTGGTGGCGAAGGCTCCGTGTCCTGTTACGGTGCTTCTATGTTGTTTTCCTCGGCATGGTTCAACAACCTCCTACTGGTAGCGGTGCAGGGAACCGACGAATGTCTGGGCCTGCGGATGGTCAATAGCTTCCAGGGCTTGCAAAGTCTCTTCCAACAGCCACCCATTGATCTCCCGATCTCGAATCTCCCCACTGCGCAGGTCGACCAATTCCAGGGCGTCACCAAGATGACCCAGCCAGAGGGCCCATGTGTCGTGTTGCGCCATCCACCGCTCCGCCTTCTCGTCAGCCGGAATGTACTGCGTCAGAAAGATCCCGGCGTCCCACTCTTTGCGCAGCTGCTTCTCCAGG
>PWVB01000546.1 GCA_003562365.1 Anaerolineae bacterium | reverse complement strand
TTGCTAAAGTGATTCGACCTAACTCAAACATCATCTACGCCCGCCGCACTTTCTGGATCAAGTATCGAGCAAAGCGAAAGGGCTGCAACAAGTACCCACGGAATCGCCGACGAACAAGCTTCCTCCTAACATAGGACAGCACCGCGGCCCGCGATTTCTGCTCATCAAGTGCTAGCGCTGTGAGCAATCGCCGAAGATGACCTTTCATGGGTTGACTCGCTTGCGGCGTGTGGGCCACTACTGTCTCATAGAAGCCAGGCAACTCTCGTCCTAGATTCTTCCATGCGTTGCAATAGGCTTTCCAGTCAGCTCTTTTATCATCAACGCTCTGACCGCGAAGAGCACGTTCATAGTCAACAGAACGCAGAGAAAGGCAGTCCGCCTCCAGCGCCCTGTTGACCAAGGAACAACCGGCTACTGTGCGGGCTATAACGAGCGATTCACCACGGATTCCGTCAATCCCCTCGATGCCCCACGGATCGCCAACCGTCACATCAGCACAGACATTCATCTTATCGAAACACAGTCGACAACGCGCGGGCGTGAATATATCCTTGATAGCCATTCTCTCCGACTTTGGAACGATGGAGACATTACCCAGATCGTCTTCCACGGTCACATCGCCTGGATAACCTGTCCGAGCTTTATCCCGAAATACCAATCTTGAGTTCATTGGCTGCGGAGCAGCGACTCCTAGGAGATAATCTACAGCTGCCAAAGTCAGAGCCCCTGCACAGATCAGCCCGATCTTCACCTTAACTATCGAACTGAGATCAGCATCCATAGCCTGAAGCAGCTTCAGTCCGTGGAAGTGACATCCCAGACCGACTAGAGCAAGACGACGATCAGTAAGCCTTGCTTCGCGAAGAGACTGTAGCATCGGTACAGGGCAGTATTTTGATCTCTGCGCCTTCAGTACTTCTTCTGTGGTGTGAGCAAGAAAAACCTCCGGTCGCGGCGGATTGCCCACTTCCATTTTCACGACCGCACAGGCGTCAACCTCTCCGGACTCCAGCAAGTTGATCAACAATTGAGAGACCACGCCTCCACTCTGTCCCCCAGCATATACGGCAACATCCCTTGACTTTCCAACCCAAGTTCCGAGACTTATGCCCTCAAATGGATCTCCCGGAAGGACCTGCCGGAAAGTGGGCCTGACGAGTTTGCCCGCACACACTTTGAAGCAAAGTCCGCAGTAAGTGCAGCGCAGCTCATCGATAGTGGGAAATAAGTGCCCCCCCACAGACTCCCTGAAACTGATTGCGTCAGTCGGACAGATTGCAGCGCACGCACCGCAACTGTGGCATAGTCCGGTACGGACCGTCTTGGTTATTCTGTCGACTCTGGCCCCGAGCTGATAGCTCATGCGTCTGATGCAGCGGAAATTCCCGCTTGTGCCAGGAGGATTTTGATATATTGGCCAATGAGTACAGATGGCCCAAGATTGTGGTGACGGAGAAGCAGGACCGCTATCAATGTCAGCAGGACACTGCCGGCAACCTGCAGAGAAAATGCGTAGACAGGCGCTGCTGAGATGAGTTTACCTGGAACCACACCTAGGCCAGTGGTCGCAGTCAGAAGAAGACCAGGAAAAGAAGCGGATAAAAGGCGTGACAGCGAAACGCCAGTTATTCGCAACGCTTGAAGGAAGAGCGGTGATAACGCAACGACGCCTAACACCGTTGCCAATGCCGTACCGACAGGCCCGTAGAAGATAGTAAGCGGGAAGACAGCAACAAGCGTCACTACTGCTCTTATGAAGCTTTTCCAGAACTGGATGTGCGGACGTCCGGTTGCGAGAAAGATAGGCGAGCTCACACCAACAACACATCGGAGAAAACCCCCGACTGCCAGTATCTGCATAGGAACAACAGCTGCAATCCATTCACTGCCCAACAGTGTCGGCACAAGGTCAGGCGCCGTAAGGGCTATGAAAGCCGCACTTGGCCCGCCAATGTATACAGCCACTTCAAAAACCCGCAGGAAAGCCCTACCCAGGCGCACCCTTTCATCCTGAACCTTTGCATAGGCGGGCATCATTACATTGTTGGTTAGATGCATAAACTCCGTGGGTAGCACGCCTCCGATTCGATCAGCCATATTGTAGATGCCGAGCGACGCAGCACCAAGCAGCTTTCCCAAGATAATGCGATCGATCTGTAATGCCAGGAATTGAACAATCGAGTTCCCCATCACCCATTTTCCGAAGCCGAATAGCCCAAGAGCTGTGTCAGGGTCCCAGCGTAGCCGAGGGCGGTAGGGATGAAGACGATAGCTGAGGCAGGTGCTAATCACCTGTCCGGCGAGATGCGCCCAAACAAGGGCCCAGACGTTGCGCAACCGCCAGGCCAAGACGACACCAACAGCTAGGGCGACAGAGCTGGAGACGAGTTGATAGGTAGCCTGCTTGCGAAATTCGAGTTCTTTACGGAAGTATATGATGCCAATGTTAGTAAGGCCACGAAGGATCTCGACCGTGCTAAGAAACCGCAGAAGGGAAGTTACGCGGGGATCGCTGAAGAACCAGGCAAAAACTGGGGCTGCGGCGAACAGCACTCCAGCAAGGAAAAAACCGCGCAAAACCTGAACCGTCCAAGCCGTGTCAAGGTAAGTGTCGGTTACTTTTTTCCTCTGAATCAGCGCGGTTTGGAAACCAGTCTCAGTGAAAGTCTCCATTGCGGCCAGCGCCAACGTGACGATGCCGAAGATGCCAAAGTCCTCTGGCATAAGCAGCCGCGCCAGTACGATAAGTTTGACCACCTGGAGCCCTCGACTGGCGAGATTACTAGCAAAGATCCAGATCCCTCCCTTGATCACGCGCGAGGTGAGTTGAGAGATACGTGATTGATCAGAGGATGTAGAGTCTGCAATTCCTACCATCTAATCCAAGCTCTCTTCTCAGATGCCCGTGAGGCGGCCCTGCATGGTAGATGTTTCACCAGCCGATAGCTGAAACAGCTATCATTGAATGCATCCACCAACCTGCACCATCTCGCCTCGGCGCCCAGCTTCTCTCAATGCGAGAGCCAACTGCAACGCTATCAGGCCATCGTCGCCAGTCACGGGAACAGGACCATCTTCCAATACAGCTTCCACAAAGCCCTGCAGCTCTGCCTTGAGTGGTTCGTAACGCGCAATGGGATAGCGCACCATCCGCCCCTCACTAACACCCTTGAGCAGGCTCAGGTGACCCCAGTCAGTGAGGACTGCGTCAGCGTTCTCATAGAAGTAGAGATCCTGTGTCAGATCATCAGCGCGGAACATGCCTCTTTCGCCCAGCACTACGACCTCGCGGATCTTCTGTGGCGTCAGCCAGTTGATTTCCAGCATGCCTGCGATGCCATTACTGAAGCGAACCACTCCCAGTACCAGATCCTCATGGGCCGTGTGGATTTGCTGCTCGGTCTCCGCAAACACACGCACGATTTCTTCCTCGGTGATAAAGCGCATCGTGTCCAGATCATGGGGCGCCAAATCCACTACCACCCCTACATCCTGGACACGGGACGGGAACGTTCCCACCCGCCGACAGACGATCTGGAAGATCTTACCCAACTCCCCTTGCGCCAGGTGCTCCTTGAGAGATCGAATGACCGGGCTGAAGCGCACAATATGACCCACCATCAGTTTCCGATTCAGATCTTGGGCCTTCTGAATCATCGCGCGCCCCTCTTGAAGGGTCGCAGCAATCGGCTTCTCGACCAACACATGTACGCCTGAGTCCAACGCCACCGCAACCACATCCCAATGATCCTTGGTTGGGACGGCTACAGTCACCAGATCGGGTTGTTCGCGGGCCAGCAGATTCCTGTAGTCAGTATAAGCCGGCACGCCATACGTTGCTGCTACAGCCTGGGCGGTCTGCGCAACCACGTCCGCCACGCCCACAAGTTTCGTTCGGGAGATCTCCTCGTAGACACGTGCATGGTTGCGCCCCATCGATCCCACACCGATGACCGCAGCCCGCAGCTCTGGGCTCATCCGGCCTCCACAAACGTGTTGACCGCTGTCACAATGGCTTTCAGGTCCTCCTGCGAGAGACCAGGGTGTACCGGGAGCGAGAGGACCTCATCGCTGGCGCGCTCGGCCTCGGGCAGCGACTGAGCATATCCCAGGGCCTGCGTATAGTAGGTCTGCCGGTGAATCGGCACCGGATAGTAGATGCCGCACCCGACACCTGCGTCCTTTAGTGCGTCAGCAAGAGCATCGCGTCTCCCGTCCGCCACCCGCACCGTATACTGGTGGAAAACGTGCCGAGCCTCGGCAGGACAGGTGGGGGTGACAACCCCCTTAAGATGCGTACTGAGGTAGCGGGCATTCGCGATACGTGCCGCGTTGAAGGTTTCGAGTTTGTGCAGCTGCGCCAAACCGATGGCGGCGTGAACATCGGTCATTCGGAAGTTAAAGCCCAGTTCATCGTGATAGTAGCGCCGTCGCATCCCATGTTGGCGGATGACCCGGCAGTCATCGGCAAGCCTCTCATCATCGGTGGTGATCATCCCCCCCTCTGCAGAGGTGATGTTCTTTGTCGGGTACAGCGAGAAGGTACCGGTGCCGAAAGCGCCGGCGTGCCGCCCTCGATAGGTAGCGCCGTGGGCCTGGCAGGCATCCTCAATGACGACTAGGTTGTGCCGAGCGGCAATCTCCATCAGCGGATCCATCTCGCAGACCAGCCCAAAGAGGTGCACGGGCATAATGGCCTTGGTGGTCGCGGTGATATGGGCCTCAATCTGCGCCGGATCGATGTTATAAGTAGTCGGATCAATGTCGACGAACACTGGGTGGGCGCCGGTGAAGAGGATGCTGTTAGCTGTCGCGATGAAGGTGAAGGGCGAGGTGAGCACCTCGTCCCCAGGACCAATGCCGTGCGCGAGTAGCGCTACATGCAGTGCGGTGGTGCCGCTGCTCGTTGCCACCGCGTGAGCCACGCCACAGGCGGAGGCAAAAGCCACCTCGAAGGCCGCCACTTTGGGCCCCTGGGCCAGCATACCAGAGTCCAGCACCT
>PWVB01000295.1 GCA_003562365.1 Anaerolineae bacterium | reverse complement strand
ATGGTGTACATAATCTCTCCTAAGTGGTAGGTGGTCTCTGGCTTTAGCTTATCCCCAAACCGCGGAAACGCTACAGCAGTTGCTTTACCTGTGCAGTCGGATTACAATCGTGGCTGAATTGGGCGCCATCGACAGGGCGTCTTGATCCGTACGGTTCTTTGTTCTTAAGCAGCGAGTTATGCCGGTGCCCACTGAGGACGCCTTGATTGCGGCGAATGGGAACTTGCCTGTCGAGAAAAGGTTGGCTTATCCTTCGGGTAGGGCGCTTCTTGTCCTCGTCCACGAAGGTGGTGGGTTGGCTGTGCCATCGGTCAGGCAGCATCCTTCCGAGTTGGCTGTCTCATCATTAATCCTGCGAACCGAACACCCGAGCTCCGGTCAAGATGTCGCGTCCCGACAGATTATCACCGGTGGGCCACTCTCGACCTGTCGAAGAGTAAGGTCGCGGTGGTGAGCGCGATCGTGTTAGGGCTTGTACTGCTAGTTGCTGTCGCTTGGTTGCTTGTGCAGTTCACGCTTGTGCTGCGTCCCGCTGTCTCGGAAGCTATGGGGTATCTTCATGTTCTGACCGTTGCCCCAGATGGAGCGCTGGTTGCTGAGCTACCGGTTGGTGCCGTCGCTGTGGCGGTAGTGCTGGCACTGTTCATCCACGAGTTTGTGCATGGTTTGCTCTTCTGGTGGTTCACTGGCCGACGCCCGGTGTTTGGCTTCCAGGGACTGCTCATATATGCGGCTGCGCCTCCCGGGATCTGTCTTCCTCGCGATCGGTATCTGATCGCCGGGTTAGCTCCGCTCGTACTGCTGACGCTGGTCGGATTGCTGCTGATGCTGATCGTGCTAATCACGTTTGTGCCTATCCTGAGTTTTTTCCTCGTCTTCAACACGGCCGGTGCGGGCGGAGATCTGGTGATGGTCGCCAAGCTCTTATCCTATTCACCCGATAACCTGCTGCAAGACAGGGACACAGGTGTGGTTGTCTACGGACCAGGGGAGCATAGAGGCGTGATCTGACGTTGTGCGGATCCTGGGGGCTGTCGGCGTGTCGCACCATAGCTATTCCGATGCCTGTCGTCTGCTGCATCCGTGACACAAGCTTTACGATACCTTGGCAGAGATAGCCTGTTCCCCACTATAGCGGACGTGCAGCAGTCGATGTCAGACGTCAGAATTACCTAGATGCTACAGTCCACATGACAGCCCTCATTCAAGACCTTGGACGGTACCAGAGCCTGGTTTTTTCTCTCCCGCTCGACAGATCCGCGAACCAGGCTACACTACCCCGGTGGATAGAATAGAGAGTGAGGCCCAGAGGAGGCCAGCATTATGAATGAAGACGTCTCAGCGCTGATCGAGCGCCACCAGCGCTGGTGGGCGCGCGAGGCTACGCTGATCACGCAGGTCGCGGGTGCCCCGCTGGGTGACTTGTGGCTGCCTTTGGCCGACGGCACGCTGGCGACTCGTGACATGGATCTGACCCCCGACCTGCTCGATTTCGAGCGGCTGCTGCCAGGGCAAGACGATGCCGATGCAGACGGTGGTGTCGCCATCCACGGCGACATCTTCCGCACTACCACCGCCTTCGGCCGGGTGCCGTGGTTGGAAGCGATCCTCGGGGCCCCGGTCCGTGCCACGATCCAGGGCGGCAGTATGCGTACTAAGCCGCTTGTCGAGAACTGGACAGACTGGAGCACCGTACCGGCCTATCGCAATGACGCCTGGTATGCGCTGCTGCTGCGCTTGACGGAGGCGCTGGTGGAGCGCGCCGGAGGACGGGCTGCTGTCGTGCAGCCGACGCTGCGCGGTCCCAGCGATCTCGCGGAGGCCCTGCTTGGTCCGGAGTTGCTGAGTTTCTCGCTCTACGATCACCCCGCGGCGCTGCGCAGCTTCTTGGAGGAGACGACGGCGGTCTTCGTTGAGGTGCTGCACGCTCTGCTGGCGCGCATCCCGCCGCTGGCCGGGGGCTACGTCAGCCCTTTCGGCATCTGGGCGCCAGGCACCGTCGTGCGCACTCAGTGCGATGCTTCGGCTTTCCTATCGGGTCGCCACTACGCCGAATGGTTCTTGCCCTATGACGTACGCATTGCCGAGAGCGTTGACTATGCCTTCATCCATCTACACTCCTGCTCGTTGCACACCGTTGACGCGCTGCTGGAGATGCCGCGCCCGCAGGCAATCCAGGTGACGCTGGAGGCTGCCCCTAGCGGCCCCTTGCTACAGGATATGCTGCCCACCTTTCGGCAGATTCTGGCGGTGAAGCCGCTACTGCTGGAGGGCCAGCTTGACGACGACGACGTGGCGCTGTTGCTGGATGCACTGCCCACTGGCGGGCTGGCCATTATCGCCCGCCGGGCCGCGTGGTGAACACATATCCCAAAGCAGCGCCGGCTATCATACCATCAAGGAGAGAAAGAATGACTAAGATCGATACAGGAACTGCCCTGGTCACCGGCGCTGACCGCGGATTAGGGTTTGGCTTGACCCAGGGCCTGTTGGAGCGGGGCTGGCGGGTCTTCGCCGGGCAGTATATGCCCGAATGGCCTCAACTAGAGGAGCTGCGGGCTCAGTATCCCGATGCGCTGCAGCCGGTGCCCCTGGATGTGGCCTCCATTGCCTCGGTGCGTGCGGCCGCTCAGACTGTGGGCACGGCGAGCGAGCGCGTCGACCTGTTGATCAATAACGCCGGCGTCACCTCGCGCACGAATCGAACGCCGATCAGCGAGCGGCTGGATTACGATGAGGCGCACCGGCTTTACAATGTCAACGCGCTGGGGCCGCTGCGCGTGGTGGAGGCCTTTTTGCCACTGGTAGCCGAGAGCGTATTGAAGCGCCTCTGCTTCGTCTCTTCGGAGGCCGGCAGTATCAACCGTGCCGAGCGCACCGCCTGGTACGCATACTGCATGTCCAAGGCAGCGCTGAACATGGGCGTCAAAATCATGTTCAACGACCTGCGGTCTCAGGGTTACACCTTCCGCCTCTACCATCCAGGCTGGATCCGCTCCTATATGGGCGGTACTAAGAGCGACGACGCGGATCTGGAGCCTGAGGAGGCGGCGACCTACGCGCTACCCTTCTTCCTCCGCGCGCGGGCTGATGAAGACCGCCTGGTTTTGATGGACTACCTTGGCCGTGAGTGGCCTTTCTGACGCGGGCCCCCGTATCTCGGCAGGGGCATCGGCTTGACTGAGCAGCGTAGTTTCCGCTCACCGCTGGCGCCGCCGGGCTGCGCCCTTCAGCTTCAGGATCTGGCAGCGCAGTCGATCTACGAGGTCACCGAGCGCAGCCGGGCCACCCGGCTCACGATTTCCCGCCTGCGGCTGGTGCTGCGCTCATCGTCATCTCCAGGCGACGACTACGCTTTCCGTCTCAGGGTGCGGGCACGTGACAACGTTGCCCGTGGGCTCCTTGGTATTACGCTCTTCCTCGCGGTGCGCGGCGAGCTTATGTCAGCAGAGGCGGGCACCCAGGTGCAACTGACAGTGGGTCCGGGAAGACCGGTGACAGTTCGTGGGTGGCTACTCCAAGCGCTCCGCTATGCCCTGCCGGTGCTTATGTTCGGCGCCTTGCTGCTCAAGGCGCTGCAGAACGGCGACGCAATTCTGTGGCAGCTCGCGGGAGTTGTCCTTCTGGCGGCTGCGGCGCTTCACGCTCTGCTGGGAATCGTCCATAGTAGAGTGGCGCGGGCCGCCGCGCTGCTGATCGAGCGTAGTCTGGTCGCCTCGACGGGCCGTAACGGCCCGCCACGCCTGCTGCCGCCCTATTGAGCAGCGGACAGGGGCAGGAACGGTTCTTGCGTCCTGCCCCTGCCGTGGTTACTGCACGAGCCGGAATGCGGTGTTCACAAATACCTCACGGCCTGTTGTGGTCATTGAAGCCGGACCATCCTGAAAACCCCAAAGGATCCAGTAGCCTCGTTCCATGATCAGGTCAGCGTAGAGTTGGTTGTTCTCATGGTAGCCGAATACGGTAACCCCGCTGGGTCGGTCGCCCAGGTAGATACCAACCCGACGGCTGTCGCGTCTGTAGAGGCTCAAAGGCTCCTTGGGTAGCTCAAACTCGTAGGGATAGCGCCAGATCACGTCGTTCGGCATCTCCCACACGATACTCCGCCCCTGCCCGTGAGCGCCCCACGGGAACCCGATGGAGAGCCCGAGTTCACCGAAGAAGGCGTAACCGCCCTCACCCAGGCCCAGGACCGGCTTCTCGCTACGCACGATCGCACTGAACGCTTGGAAGGTGCCCCAGTCGTCCAGGTATCCGGTCTCGGGGCCGATGAGAATAAGCTGGTACTTTTGCAGGTTCAGCGTTGGCACTACCCCAACGGGCGCTAGGTCGACCGCCAGGCTGCTCTCCTGCAGCAGTCTGCGATAGGCGAGCGCTGTGCCGGTGTCGCTGCTGTGCACATAGAGGGCGCGGGGCTGCAGGTGAAAAGTGCTGCTGCGGAGCAGCGAGAAGGGCTCTCCTTCCAGTGAGGTGCCCGTGGCGCGCCCCCGTACGTTGTAGGCCCCCGCCACGCTCCCGCTGATGAAGCTTGCTCCGTAGACACCATTGCTGGCCTGACCATCGCCGTGCTTCCCATCATCCATCAACTGCAGCGGCGTGGCGGTCTGGCCGTGCGGGCCGTAGACGATGATCTCTACTGTCTGTCCTGGCAGCGGCTTGCCCTGCTGGTGTAGGAAGGCCAATAGCTGCACCTCCTGGTGCACTATCCGGTCGTGCGGCGGTGTGGCGACGAAGAGCTGGAAAGTCACTGGTGTGCGTGCGCTGGCCCATATGACGTACTCGTTGCCGCTGCTGGCCTCGAGGAAGTTCAGGCGCACCGTCCATGTCCCGGGGATGGGGGTCTCGATGATGCACGTCTCGTGCGTCACGTCGCTGCGACAGATGTTGTTGTCCTTGGGATCGAAGGCGTATTGCTGCCCGTCAGGGTCGGTCACCAGCAGCTGCAACCACTCGTTCTCCTGGACCCAGTTGACCGCGAAGGTGATGCGCGGAAGGCCTGAAGGGACCT
>PWVB01000180.1 GCA_003562365.1 Anaerolineae bacterium | reverse complement strand
GTCTTTGGTCACTTCCAAAACCTCGATCTTTCACCTCCAAGGATAACACAGAATTAGAGTTTTGTCAAATGCGTTGACGAAGTCTGCCACTATTTAGCACGGTTTTAGTTAGCAGTTGTTACCTCCTCGGCGGGTCGGGCATCCTTACTATCCCCATCCACAGCCGGCCGCGCCGCACCATCACCGGCTGCCTCTGATGTTGCTATTTCATCCCCCGGCGCAAGAGCTGGTGACGGCAGCGCTGGCGAAGCCAATGTCATCGCCTTGGGCTCTACCGTCGGATACTGCACCCGGGGGTGGTAAGCGCCGCGCAACAGGCCGATGTAGCTTTGCCGGACCACGTGAAGCTCCGCCATCGTGATCGGACATGCGTCCAGTTGACCCTCCTTGATGCGCTGCTGGAAGATCTGATCGATGATCGCCTCTAGTTCCTCTGGCGTCGAAGGTCGGCGAGCTCGGGTCGCGGCCTCACAACCATCGGCAAGCATCACCAACAAGGTCTCTCGGCTCTGTGGCGTGGGCCCCGGATAGCGGAACTGGGATTCGTCCACCAGATCTGCCTCGCCACCGGCGGCTTCCACTGCCTTCTGGTACAGGAAACTCACCCGCATTGTACCATGATGCTCAGGGATGAAATCTCGAACCCGTTTCGGCAGACGGTAGCGCTTGGCTAGCTCCAGGCCGTCGCGCACGTGACCCGCCAGGATATCCAGGCTCGTATAAGGATCCAACCTCTCGTGGGGATTGCTCAGTCCTTGCTGATTCTCCACAAAGAAGTAGGGGCGGGCCAACTTGCCTATGTCGTGATAATAGGCCCCAACACGAGTCAGCAGCGCGTTAGCGCCGATGCGCTCGGCAGCCTGCTCAGCGAGGCTGGTGACCACCATCACGTGGTTGAAAGTCGCCGGCGCTTCCCGCATCAGGCGCTGCAACAGCGGATGGTTCGGATGACTCAGCTCCGTGAGGCGGAAAGTGGTTGTGAGGTCGAAAAGCGGCGTCAACACGAACAGCCCCCCAATGGTCAGCGCACCGGAGATGAGCCCGCCAAGCACCGCCATCGCCAGCTTCAGCAGCAGGCCCAAGGGCTCCACCGCCAACTCGTCGACAGAAAAAGCGAAGATCACCGCCGTCTGGACGAGCCCGGCCAGCAGGCCGGACTGAAACAGCGTGCCGGTCTGTTCATAGCGTGGTAGCCGCGTCACGGCGTAGACGCTACCCAGAAGTACCATCATCGCCAGCGCCAACGACTCTACTCCAACCCAACCGGTGACAGCGCTGAGCACCAGCGCAGCACCGATGCCCGCTATAGGGCTGATCGTTGTCGCGATCAACATCGCACCCGCCGCACCTGGATAGAGAAACGGCACCAGTTCCCCGGCGCGCAGCAAGAGCCAGGCCAACCCCAAGAACAGCGTCAGAACCAGAACGCCGATGAGCTCCAGCCTAGGGCTGTCTAAGACCCGAGGATCCAGACGATGCAGCCACATACCCAACCCCAACGTGAGGCTGACCGCGAAAAGAACTGCCGCAACGCGACTGCGCTCGGTCTGTACCGCCGACGCCAAACCCAACTCGAGCAGAGCCTCAATATCCAACTCGGTAACGACTGCACCCTCACGCACCACGATCTGACCACTGCGGAAAATCCGCGGCACCGGTCCTACCGCCTCGCGAGCCGCCTCCTCCGCCGCACGCGTAGCCTCCTCATCGAAGAAGACATTGGGCCGCACAAAGGCGATCACCAGATCCTCGACGACCTCCGCCTCATCCTGAGCCAGATCCAACGGGACCAACGTGGGGATGCGGCTACGCACCTGCCGCAGATCGGTCTCACGGATGGCTTCCTGGCGCATCACCTGGTCCAAGAGATCCAGAAACTCGAGCTGCACTCGAGTCCAGCTGCCGTCCGGCAGAGTCAGGATCGCGCTCACCGTCTCCTCCGGCAGCCCCGCCAGCTCCGGCACCGCCCAGATCCACGCGCTGCGCTGCAGCTCGGATCCATAGGGGTCTGCCCGCAGCGCTCGAAGAAAGGTGAGCACATCGCGGGCTCGGTTAAACTGCTGGCGGGCGATGGTTGGATCGGGTGGCGTGAATAGCGGAGTGACCCGCCGGGCCGCGTCCTCTCGCGCCTGGCGGGTCAGGATTTCACTGATAAAGGTCACATCGCGCGGCGCCCGGATGCTCTGGGAGGCGACCTCATTGACCGCCAGGTCATACTCCCCGGGAACAGCAGCCACCAGCACCACCGCTACAACCGCCGTCAGCCAGAGCCAGAGAAGCATCTGACGCAGCGCCCACGGAAGGCGGATACGTCTTTGCTTGGAGCGGTTACGCGAACGTTGGATTCGTCTCATAGATATGCACAAGAGGGGCTCCTGCCGGAGCCCCCCATCTGGATCGTGAGAGAAGTGTGTGCAGTCAGGCGGAGAGCAGATCGCGGACGACTTGACTGACCGCCCGCCCCTCGGCGCGCCCCTGGACGCGCGGCATAAGGATACCCATCACCCTACCCATATCTCTTGGCGAAGCTGCATCGATCTCATCGATGGCATCCTGCGCCAGGTCCCGCAGTTCCGCCTCGCTCATCAGCGGCGGCAGGTAGGCCTGCAGGATCTCCAGCTCTGCGAGCTCCTCCGTGACCAGGTCGTCGCGATCGGCGTCACGCATCATCTCGATGGCCTCCTCGCGTCGCTTGACCTCCTTGCGGATCAGCACCACGATCTCCTCGTCAGTCAGCGGACGGGGGATCTCCACTTCGGCAAGCTGGATCGCCGTCAAAACCATCCGCAACGCCGACTTGCGCCGCGCGTCACGCGCGCGCATTGCGGCCACCAAGTCGTCGTGTAGCTTATCCTTAAGATGCTGCTCGGTCACACACTCACCTCCTGCATCGACGATCAGTACTGCTGCTGTCGATCCTTGACCGTCGTTCGTCGACTTTTGCGCAGCTTTGCCGCCCTCTTTCGCTTGCGCAGAATGCTGGGCTGCTCAAAATAGCGTCGTCTGCGAATCTCTGAGAGAATCCGGTCCCGCTGCACCTTCTTCTTGAAACGTCGCAGCAGCGAATCGAAGGACTCGTTGTCGTCCGCTCTCACAAACGTCACACAACTCACCCCTTTCGTGCTCCCGATGCCAGAGCTCCTGCGCGGCTATCGGCTAGGCGTCGATTCTCCCAAAGGGAAAATAGCATCCGTATTATAGCCCGCGGAGGTCGCCTGTCAAGCTAACGCTCTCTATCTCACGTAGAGCCTAAGGAAACGCGACGAGAACAGCCACGCTACTCTCATCCAACCCAATCGTAGACCACCATCAGCAGCCGACCGTCCGGGGCGGTAAGGCGAGTCTCCGTTCCACCAGGGAAACGGCTGCGCAGGTCCGCCAGCTCATCCAGCCGCACCGGCACCAGCGCAAAGCGCGCCGGGACCTGCACAGCCTCCGGCACCGTGCCCGGCGCCACGTTTTCCCCCGGAAAACGCCGCAACATGAAGCTGAGCGTCCCAAACTCCCAGTAGAGCCACGGCGGTCCTGCGAAATAGATCCGTCCGGGACAGGGGCCGTCAGGCGCAGGATCGCACACCGGGGCGGGATTGGCCAGCGTGTAGCGGGCAAAGGCAGTGGCGCTCTCCGCCGTGGGGTTGCCGTAGACACGCCGCGGGGTGTAGACGCCAAAGTAGAAGACCAGGTTCAGGAGCCCGACTGCCAACAGGAAGGCCGCCACCAGATGGGCCGGTGATAGCGTCTGACGTAGAAAGCGGCTCCCAACGTGCTCAATGCCCCAGCTGACGAAGAGCCCCACTGCCGGCACCAGCAGCAAGCCGCGCTGGCTGCTGGGGGGATTCTCCGTCAGAATCCAGGCCATCGCCAGGGTCGACCAGAACCAAAGCAGTACGAGGCTGCGTGAGGGCCACCGAATGCGCCTGAGCGCTTCGACCAGCCCCAGCAGCAGCAGACCGCCCGTCAGGAAATCGACCAGGGGCTGGTCCGGACGGTACCAGAAGGTCGGATCGACGGCGCTATGAAAAGCTGTCGCCGAACGCCAAGCCTGCTGGAGGAGGAGCTGCAGCGCCGACCGGCCTGTGATCTCCGTTTCTCGAGCCAGCCAACCGGAGGCAAAGATGCTCACTGCACTGTAACGCTCCGAGGCCGCCGACGGGTTTACCGAGTACCAGCCCAGCAGTGGCAGCACGGCGACCAGCCAGCCCGCGGCAAAAAGAAGCAGGCCCTTCCAGTGCTCGCGCAAAAAGGTCGGTTCAATCCAGAGTCGCCAGAGCACCACGAGCGCCACAAGGAAGACCACCCAGCGCGCCCCGAAGTAAGCATACCAGCCCAGGCCTGCCACGATCCCCGCCACGCCCCAGGCCGCAGTCCCCGGCGCCACGCCCACGGCCTGTGGTCCTGATGGATGCAGGCGTCCCATTGTCTGCGACGGCCCCGCCTTCCGCAACGGCCCAATCGCTCGCCAGACCAGCCAGAGGGTCAGCGTGCCTACCAGGGGGTCGAAGATCTGGTTGGAGGCCAGGCGACTGTAGTGGATATGGTAGGCCGATACGGCCACCACTCCGGCCGCGATCCAACCAATCCGCCGCCCACCGACGGCCCGTCCCAGCAGGAAGGTGGTGAACACAGTCAGCGTCCCCACGATCGCCGAGAGCGCACGCCCCCCCGCCATCGTTGTCCCGAATATCCGCATCGAGATGCCGTAGAGGGTGAATGAGAGCGTCGGCACCGAAAACCACCCTGTGGCGAACGGGTTACCCATCGGAGGCGTTAGCAAATCCAGCCCCAGGGCCAACTGGGTGCCCTCATCACCCCCAAGGTTCACCGGCACCCGCCCCAGGAACAACCCTCGCACCAGCCCTGCGACAACCAACAGGACGATCAGGCCCCAACGCTCACCGCGCAAGAGGCGCGCCGTCTGCGGCTGCTCCAGTAGTGATGGTGCCAACGAGAGCACAAAGGCGGCGATCGCCACGGCCCATAGGACGAACAGGCCGGCGTAGTCGTAGGCCTGGGACCGTTG
>PWVB01000169.1 GCA_003562365.1 Anaerolineae bacterium | reverse complement strand
GCCGTGGGCATAGGTGTGGGCGTGGCCACCACCGCAAACTGCATCTCATCGGCCAGTTCGACCAACCTCGGATAGGCCAATAAGCTAACCGAAACCAAGATCAACAGGACAACCAACGCAAGCACCCAACCAAACCGACCGCGGCGGCGAAAGAGCTCTCGATCAGACTTTAGATACATTGCCCAGCCACACTACAGCATACCCTCCTGACGATACCAAAGCCAGGCCTCACGAACAGCAACTCGAGCCGTGCTTTGCGGGACCCCAAGCTCGCGCCGCGCTTTGTGACCATCGAAGTACATCTTCCGAGCGCTCAGGTCGGCCTGAGTAAACACCGTTGGAAGCGACACGCCCCTCAGCTTCGAAATAGCACGGGCGGCAGCAGCCGTTCCCGTTAGGGCGGACTTGGGGAACGTGAACAGCGGAGGGCGCCCGCCAACCTCAGCTGCCACGATGGCCAGAAGGTCGCGGTGGAGGATATTCTCTCCGTTAAGAATGTACCGTTCGTCGGATCTGCCCAACTCCGCTGCAAGTACATGACCAAGTCCCACATGCTTAGCCGAGACCACCCCCATACCACCGGGCGGCGCTAACCACAGCCAGCCCTTCCGCGCCCGCCTCAGAATCTCACCGCCGATGAAGTTGACGTCACGCGCTCCGATCACGGTTGATGGATTAACACAAATCACATCCAGCCCCGAGGCCGCGATCCTATGAAGCTCCGCTTCGGCCAACAGCTTACTATGCCCATAGTGGAAGCGGTCAGGTACCATATTATAGTCCGTCGACTCAGTCAGAAGAGCGTTGTCTGCAGTTGGTACGCCCAGCGTAGCCACGGAACTGGTCAAGACAACACGATCGACGCCAAGCTTAAGCGCAGTCCGCAGCACGTTTCGAGTCCCCGCAACATTGACCCGATAGAGTAGGTCCACGCCGTTGCGCCAATACTGCGATATGGCTGCAGCGTGAAAGACCAACTCGCAACCATCCATAGCCGATCGCAAAGATGCAGGATTCAGGATATCGCCAACAACGACCTCAGGTGCTAGACTGGACAGCGCGGCCTCAGAAGACGTCGAGCGCCGCAGTGCACGCACACTGTAGCCTCGCGCAAGGAGCGCTGCCACTATATTGGCCCCGACACACCCCGTCGCGCCTGTGACAAGAGCCCGTATCACGTCTCAACTTCGCCCACGAGTTACCAGGCGGCGGTAGCCGAGCCAGGGTCATCCACACCCGGAAAGTGGATGTCCTGAACATTGAGCTGGAGGTTGATGATGCCGTTCCATTCGTTGAGCTCCAGAACGTAAGCAAGATCGATCTCGCCGGGGAGCCGATCCAGCCAGTACCCCTGGCGAAAGGCAATGGCATCCCATCGCCTGCCGGAGACGTCGACAACAGTGAGCTTGAGATGACGCCCCTGACCTCCAACGGCACGAGCTTGAACAACCTTCACACGGCGGCTGACGAAGATGGGCAACGGATTGCCGTATCCAAAAGGCGCCAATCTCTGTAGCGCTGAATGCAGATCCCACGAGAGCATCTCAAGCGATACCTCAGCATCGACCTTCAGTGTCGGCAGCAATGCCTCTGCACCGAGCTTCTCCTCAGCCAACGCCACGAGCCGCGACGCTAGCTCAGTAAGATGGCCCGTCCTGATCGTGAATCCAGCAGCCGCGCGGTGCCCTCCGTACCGCACCAGCAGGTCCCCCACTGCATCCAGAGCTTCGGTGATGTGAAATTCTGGAATTGAGCGTGCTGACCCCTTACTGTAATCGCCCTCGATTGAGACGACCACTGCTGGACGGTAGAACTCATCCAGCAGACGACTGGCAGCCAGCCCCACCACACCAGAAGGGAAGTCCTCAGAAGCGGCAAAAACCAGCGGCGGTGCGGTCGTCTGAGCCAAAGCGATCTCCATCGCTTTTTCTCGAACATGCAAGGTGATCTCCCGGCGCTTCTGGTTCAGATGATCCAATGCCTGTGCCAGGGGCAACGCCTCTGCCATATCTTCAGCCAGGAGCAAGTCCAAGGCAATCGTCGCCTCATCTATTCGCCCGGCAGCATTCAGCCGTGGTGCCAACTCGAACCCGATCGTCCGGCTCGTCACCTTGCCAGGGTTGACGCCCGCCACCCGCATCAGCGCACTGAGTCCCGGTCGTTGTGCCGAGTTGATCTTCTCAAGCCCTAGTGCAACCAGGGTATGATTCTCTCCGATCAGCGGCGCCATATCTGCAACGGTTCCCAAGGCGACCAGATCCAGCAGATCCTCTTCGCTCAGCTCTCGCTGCATTGAGGGACATCGGACAGGGGAGGTTTGCCGAATCAAAGCCTGAGCGAGTTTGAATGCCACGCCAACACCCGCCAGCTCATTGAACGGATAAGAACTCGAGGGGCGCTTGGGGTTGAGGACAGCATTGGCCTGGGGCAACACTGGGCCTGCCTGATGATGATCGGTCACGATCACATCCATTCCCAGATGCCGTGCCAACGCAATTTCATCTAGCGATCGAATACCACAATCCGTCGTGATTAGCAGGCGAATGCCCTGATCCGCCAGATCTTGGATGGCTTCCGGGTTCAGACCATAGCCCTCATCCTCCCGACTCGGGATGTAGGCGCGCACCTGAGCGCCTATAGTCTGCAGCGTCTCGAGCAGCACCGCAGCTGAGGTCACGCCGTCGGCATCGTAATCACTATAGACAACCATACGGCGACCCTGATCAAGCGCACTGTGAACTAAGGTGACCGCTTCAGCGACATCGTCCAGCTCAAACGGATCCTTCAGCAAGGTTGTTGGCTTCAGAAACGTGTCAACAGCCTCAGGATCACCGTCGGTCCGATTGTAAAGCACCTGTATAACCAGCGGATGAAGGGGGGCCACACGGGATCCAAAAGCCTCGGGTACCCGAGGCGCAACCTGCCATCGCTTGCCGCCATATGTTTCCATAGTCAATCACGACCAGATCCGGCGCCCCTAACAGTAAGTAGCGCCTCCGAGCCGAGGAAGTTCAACTGCGCCGTCGCCAGTTCGACGAGTCAGTATACCATACGCATCACGTACGCAAAGGCGGCTTCCACACTCAGATGGAAGCCGCCTTTGAAGTCTCACAGGACGCCTCACCAAAAACCCGTGGAGCCGTCAGACCCAGAGATGATCAGATCAAGATTCAAGAAAGCCTGGCAGAGCCCACAACATCATCTCTGTGGGACGAAATAGAGACGTCAGACGTATATAGGACAGTTCGAAGATGCGGCCTAAGGCTTCTAGGCTGGCGGCCCCTCAATCCAACCCTGACCCACACAGAAGTCTGTCACGACCGGCACCTTCACCCATTTGCCCTGGTACGACTGAATGCCCAGGAAAATGGCATAAACTAGCAGTGCCAGGCCGATGAAGCAGCCGATGAGCACTGCGGAAAGAACCGCCGAAAGGACATAGCCGATCACGCCCAGGGTAAGCGCTTGAATTGCATTGTACTTGATGAACCGTCGCGCTTTCTTATCCTCCAGCAGCAACACAATGATCGGGACGATCGGAGTGAAGATCCAGGACAGCAAAGCCCATAGCTTATCATCATCGGTAAGTTCGGTTTGCGGCTGTACATTTACTTCTGCCATAGTGCTCTCTCCTTATGGACTGGACTAAGGGACACGGATGCGATACCATTTCCACCAGGCTTCACACATCATTCTAGGAGTGAAGAAAACAAATGTCAAGCGCAGACAATGATAGCAGGGCAGATTTCGACCAGAGGTGCACAAGCAAGTCGCTCCAGCATCGCCGCGTTGTTGTCGGATTGAGCGGTGGCGTCGACAGCGCCGTCGCCGCTGCCAGCCTGGTGGCCCAAGGTTACGACGTTCACGCTGTAACGCTTGACACCTGGAAGGCCGGCAAAGCTGAAAACAAGTCACTCAGCCTAGCGCGCGCTGTGGCCATCCAACTCAGAATCTCTATCTCACAGAGAGATCTACGGCATCAATTCCACGAGCGAATCGTAAAACCATTCGCCGGCGCTTACGCCCGGGGCCAGACCCCCAACCCGTGCATCTTCTGCAATCCAGACCTGAAGTTCGCCACGCTGCTGGAAGTGGCAAACGCCATCGGTGCGGCTTGGATCGCCACTGGTCACTATACTCGCGTTGTACACGCCGATGGGAAACCCAGCCGGCTGCTGCGCGCTTGCGCCGAGTCAAAGGATCAAAGCTACGCGCTCTATCGGCTCACCCAACCCTGCCTCAGGCGGCTCCTGTTGCCGTTAGGGGGGGTTGAGAGCAAAGCCGAAGTGCGCCGAATGGCACGTCAGTGGCAACTCCCAACGGCTGAGGCAAACGACAGCCAGGATCTCTGCTTTGTCTCGACCGAAGGCTATGCCGAGCTCGTTGCATCTCTCTACCCAAGGGCATTAGATCCGGGCCCGATATACGATGAGACCGGCATGCAGGTTGGCGAACACCACGGGCTCGCCCGCTATACGGTCGGACAACGCCGTGGGGTCGGTATCGCCTCTCCGAGACGGCTCTACGTGATCCAGTTGGATTCGGTAAACAACGCGCTACGTGTGGGTCCCCGTGCACTCCTCAAGCGCCAGAGCTGCTACCTTCGCGACGTCACCTTCATCTCTGGAGAACCTCCAGACGATACTTTCGAGGCCCTAGGCCGCATCCGTTATCGAGCACCCCTGACACCTGTTCAGGTAACAGTCAACGAATCGGGCGGTGCGACAGTGCGCTTTGTGTCACCACAGACGGCGGTCGCGCCTGGACAGTCGCTGGTCCTATATCACGGCGAGGAGATGTTGGGAGGGGGCGTGATCAGCCTCGAACCAAACAACACACACGATAGACCTTAAGCCATCTGTAGATTGCCCGACAGCAATCAAGGAGCCGAAAATGACCGTATTCTTCGACGTCGAAACTCAGAACACACTTGAGGAGGTTGGTGGACAGTTTCCCGAACGATTGCGGATCTCAGTTGCCGTTACCTATGACACAGCGGACAGCCGCTTCCACCGTTACACTGAAGCTGAGGCACCTCAATTGGCGCTGGATCTCAGCCGAGCCGATCTGGTAGTGGGCTACAATCTCTACGGCTTCGACTACCTGGTTTTACAACAGTACACGCAGGAGGTCGAACTGCCACAGCTTCCTACGCTGGATATGATGGTCGAGCTACAGAAACTGCTTGGTTTTCGACTTAAGCTCGATGCGATCGCCGCAGCCACGCTCAAGACCAGTAAGAGCGCCGACGGCCTGCAGGCCGTGCGATGGTGGCGTGAGAATCGTATTGAGGAGCTCTTCGACTATTGCCAGCAAGACGTCGAGGTCACTCGGCGAGTCTATGAGTTTGGCCGGCAGCAGAGGTATGTCCAATATTACGATCGCCGATACAAGGTCCAGAAGGTACCAGTAGCCTGGTGAGGCAATGAGCGATCTCTAGCAGGGTGCCGCAAAGAAGCAGAGGGACAGCGCCGTTGGCACCACTGGCAATGCTGAAGACAATGCCGGTGACACCTCTAGCGCTACTGCAGCGACATACTCGGGCGCCGGCTCAAAAGGTTGCAGCACCCACAGACCACTGCCACCGGGGGTGTCCCAGGAGATAACAGTACAACCACTAGCATCCGCTATCGGCAGACAGCCGTTGCCAGAAGCAGACCACTGTACCGCCTTTACATCGCCCAGCCAATCGCTTCGTCGACGTAAAGAGCTTTCAAACGACGGCAGCGGCGAGGCAAGGCCCACGCCGGCAGCCTTGCCACAGGCTTCTTTGCAGGTCCAGAGTGACAAAAGCAACCTGTGCTTTGCTGTCGAAGTGCAGGCCTCTAGCGCCCGGCGCTCACCAGCCGAGAAGAAGCGCTTCAGCAAAAAAGATGTGGGATCAAAGCCCTCGACGTGCTCGACATCCACGCCGATCCGCCGCCCCCGGGTGACAGCAACCAGCAACAGATCATTGGAATGCGCCACGTTAAAGCACAGCCAGGTCTGACCTCTCCCAGATAGATAAGGCTTGCCGGACGGCTCTTGCTGCAGCTGTAACTCTTCGGGAGACGCCCTAAGATACTGGCCCAGGATCCGCCGGAGCAGCCCGCGCCCGACAATGAAGCGCTGGCGTGCGTTGGCGAAACGATATCGTAGCGCACGGCGTGATTCCACCGACGATAGAAGCGCGGCCAGCGTAGAGAGTTCGTCCTGGGCAGCGCTGATTCGCGCAGCCCAGAGATGGACCTCACCGTCACGCAGCGTCAGAATGTCAAGGGGCCTGCGCTGAGGGGCGACCACTCACCGATGCCCGAGATATTTCTGGTAACTCTGGGCCAGCTCGGCCGGCCGGCTGACATAGAGCTGAGCATGTCCGCAATCTGCACAAACCCAAGCTTTGAGCGGATAGTGACGCACCTGCCGTAGCGTCACATCCGGCCGCTCGTAGATCCGAATTGAGAGACTGTCAGTAGCTTCGACGGCGTCGGCATTGGGAATGATATTCGTCCCCCGACAGCTCGGGCAGATCTTCTTCGTCATCTACATCCATCCTTTCTTGTTCTTACCGCCAGGCGATCTGACTCACAGCGCGGCCGGCGCCACAGCGCCCTCCGGAATCCAGGTGCCGTAGCCGGCCGGAAACTGCAGCCCGGCCAGTCGAAGCATCTGCATACGGTAGAGAAACGCCGCACCGTCCATCAGCGCATTAGCCACATCGACGACACCGCGGCCTGCCGGGGTCTCCAGGTGGCTCCCCCGTGCCCAATCGTTGAAAGCACCCATCGCAGGGCCGCACCAGATCTGGTAGTCGAGCTCACGCCCTTTTTCACCGCGGATTGCCCAGTGGGTAGCCAACCCAAGATACCAACGGAAGACCAAGGCCATCTTGCGCTTGGGATTCTGCCGGGCGCGGACAATCTGCTGAGGGTCTCGCGCGCTGAAAAAGTCAATGCAGGCGTCCCAGATCTCGCCGACCGAACGCTTGAAGACCTGCTTCTCCAGTTTCGCGAGTTCAGCCTTGGGAATCGCCTCTAGGCTTTCATAGGTCAGATACAGTTCGTAGAGCTTCTTCGCGCGCAGCGGGAACATAGTGCCGCGCTTCAGAACCTGCAGATTCACACCCAGTTCGAACATATCCGCGGCCGGCGCCATCATAACATCAGCCATATCTGCCTGCGCCAACAACTGCTTAACGTGTGGTGATGTCCCTGCCTCCAGACAACTGTGGTTGATGGAGCCGGTGACCACATACGACGCCCCCATCATGAAAGCTCCAAAGGCGGAGATCGGCGTCCCAATACCGCCGGCCGCGCCAATTCGTACGGGCATCTGCTGCGCTATGGCAGTCCGCTGCACCTCGTCCCGCTGAGCGATAATCGAAGGCAACATGCAAACCAGCGGGCGGTTGTCCGTATGCCCGCCGGAATCGGCCTCCAGCGTAATGTCATCTGCCATTGGCACCTCGGCCGCCAATGTCGCTTGCTGGGCCGTGATCAACCCCTGATCCACCAGAGGTCGCAGCAGCTTCTCAGGCGCCGGCTGCAGAAATTGTGCCGCAACCTCTCGCCGGCTGAGTTTGGCGATAACCCGATTCTCGACCTTGATCTTGCCTGATGAATCGAGACCTAGACCAGCGGCGCGGTAGCGCACGATGTAGGGTGTCAGCGCAAGATACGCCGAAGCCTCTACAACGCCGACGCCGTGCTTAAGGTACAGCGTCACTGCACCGCTCTCCAATGCCGGCTCGTGCGGATTGTGAATAAGGTTGAAGGCATACGGGCCTAGAGGAAGGGCCGTCTGAATACGCCGGATCGACGCCTCAAGTCGATCCAGCGATAGACCGCCAGCCCCGAACGCTCCCAGCATACCAGCCCGACCCAGCGCGATCACCATTTCCTCACCTGCAATCGCGTTGGCCATTGAGCCCGCCATATAAGCGCAATCCAGGCCGTAGGTCTTAACAAAGTTCGGATCACCCAGCGACCGCCGCGAGATCGGCGGCACCGCCGCCAGTGCCACCGCGTCGGATGTCCGCTGTGAGACTCGCGAGACACCGTCAGAGAGCTGGCCTTCATTGCTGACGCCAATCCGCTGTCCGGTACGGACCACGTAGCACGGCATCGACAACTGGCGCAACCTCTCCTTGATCCCCACACCATCATAGGCTATTGACCCCGAGGGGCCCCGCCAGACGCGGCTCTCTTCGGCACCGCTGTTCGTGCCGGACTGCACGTCAGAAAATGTGATCATCGTGTGTTTCCACCCTCTCCATCTCACTGCTTACCGCACTCAGGATCCCACGAGCTTCACAGCAAGGTCACTAACCTCATAGATGCGCACGCGATCCTTCCACAGATTCACGTCGCCAACCAGCTTGACGCCTTCCGCCGTCGCCTCTACCTGGGAAAGATGAGCACCCACGGCCCAACTCCGATCCTCAGGTGTAATTTGACCTCGATAGCGCCACGCCACTGTGTGGTTTACCGGATGTCGGACCTTCGCCCGCGCGAGATCGGGATAGCGCCACCGCCCATAGGCGCGCATCGCCTGCAAAGCAGCCTCGACGCCCAATGACCCGGGCATAACCGGATCCTGATGAAAATGTGCCCGAAAGAACCACGCTGCTGGCGAGACCGCCTCTCCCGCGTGAAGATAACCTCTGCCGTGACGCCCTCCTTCGGGCGCGACCTGCAGGGGCTTCCGCAAGAGTTGCAGCTGCGCTGGCAGTGGCTCATGAATAGGCAAGCAGGTTGCATTCGCGTCAGATGGTTTCGCCGCCTTGCGAAGATCCGTGACCATCTCACCATCAAGCCCAGCCTGCCGCGCCAAGCTCTGTTTCGGAAAGAAGCCAAACGATGCTCCGCCTCTGTAAATAGGCGCACCTTCACACTCCATCGCAAAGGTAAAGGTCTGAAGGATGACGCCCTGCCCTCGCACCGATGAGATGAGCTTAACCTCGTTGACCACCCTACGCCCCCGCAGATCGAGATCGTTAGTCACGCTGCCGTGACCATCCAGATTCCGGAAGTAAAGATCCGCCTCCGGTCGTATAAGTGACGACCGAAGGTAAGCCGATAGAAAGCCACAAGGCTGCAGGGCCATCTCCATCAACACCATATAGGGCGGCAGACCCGGATATAGACCTCCGCTGTAAAACCAGGCGTCGGTAGGCACATCAAACTCACTCCAGAGCCTTGGTTGTGCATCGAAGTCACCCGGTTGGCCCTCAATGTGGCGAACCCGACTCATTAGCAGAAGAGCCCCGTTGGGTATCCGCGACACCCGGCGATTGCGATAGATCGCGTAATCGGGACCAAAACACTCGGTGACATCGCCAGTCGCAAAAGCCTCCAGATGGCGTTCTGTAAATTGAACAGGCTGTGACGCTTGGGGATGATGTGGCGGGCGACCAGCGTCATCGTCTGAGGGCTCCGGGCCGCCCACGACCTGGCGTCCCAAGGCGATCTGGAGCCCAATCACCGATGCCGCTCGCGCCTGCGCATCGGCGCGTCTTTCGAGAAAGGCGCGATGAAGATCGGCACGGCGAGAGGACAGAGGCAGAAGGCGATCTGCGTACGCCCGCAGCGAAACCGGGACGGTGTCTGGCGTCTCCCGGTTCTCCGGATGTCGAGCGGATATCACCAGCCCAGTTTGCTCCTTTCGAGCTTCGACACTGGCACGCAAAGGGGATAGGTCCATAGGAACTCTATGCGCGATCAACTGCGCTAGAACTCCCAGAACACCGTCGAAGTCACTTCCCGCCTGAACACTTGGATTCATGGCGATGGCCGTATGGGCTCGATCGTGCAAGATGCGCTGAATGCGCCGGGTGCAGGTCGCCAACGGACCCAGCTCAACAAAGATGCGCGCTGCAGCGTCACCGTGCTCGTAGGCGCGTCCTACGAGTTTAGGAAAGTCGACGAGTTGACACGACATTCGTGCCATCGCCCGGCCCAGCGCGGCGCTTTCCAATACCAAGGGCGCGTAGTCCGCCGCCGAATAGAAGACGGTATCCGGTCTCTTTACAACAGGATTTGTGTAGAGCGCCTCAAAAGCCTTGTATTCGGACCGGATCGCGTCATTGTGGATCGCGATGTCAAAAGGTACCGGCAGCGCATGGCAACCTAGAGCCTCGATCACCCGCCGGCAGCCGGACGCCTCACCCGCAATGACCACTTCATTCTGAAGGTTGATAAGCGTCAGATAGACGCGGGGTTCCTGGGCAACCAGCACCTGCACATCGGTCACGTCAGCCTTTAGCAGATGCGTCTGCCAAGTTATCTCCGCCTCCCGATCAAGAGCCCAGTGCTCGCGGATAGCCAACTGGGGACCGGCAACCCGCTCACGGAAGAGCGGGGACGCCCGCAGCTTGTCGCTGCTGGTATCAGCATCCTGCCATACACCAGCTGCCCAGAGCATGCTTACCTCTCCCAGGCTGTACCCTAAGGCTAGCTGTGGTTGCACACCGAAGATATCGCGCAGGATGACCGTATGGGCTATAGCGAAAGAGGCTCCGGACTCAATAAGAGCAATCGGATTGGCAAACAGTGCTGCCTGTCGGCGCGCCACCGCATCTTTTTTGCGCCCCAAGGAACGACTGCGAGGATAGAGCCAGCGCGCGGCCAAGGTCCGACTAGGATCAGAGGTCAATTCTGCGAGATGCTCATGCAAACCTGGGAAGTGCTGAAAAAGATCAGCGCCCAGGCCAACGTATGAGTTGGACGCTCCAGGATAGACAAAGGCAACGCCACCTTGCAGTGGGGCAGCCGTGAAGCTGCTGCCCCGGGGGGTCAACCATGCCCCACCCTTCTCAAAAGCGCGCGCCACGCCCTCTAGCGCCAACGCTACCTCTTTTAGGGCCTCTTCACGGGTGTGTACCACCAGCGCCGTGGCATACGCGGCATCACCTTCAGCAGCCCAGATCGCATAAAGCTCCTCTGCCAGGCCAGAAAGCACTGCGCCGCTTTGGAGGCGCTGGCGTAACCATTCCAATCGCGCCAGCATCTCAGCCCGGTCACGCGCAAGGATCGGAAGAAGGTAGCTAGGCACCTCGCGAAGTCGGGCGTGCACTGCAGGTCCTTCGCGTTGGGGTCCGGCCTCGGTCAGCACCAGATGACCGGCTTGATCCCCCATCCCATAGGCAACAGCCGCGATTCTACGCCCCACTTCTGGAGACGGGAACCAGGGGCAGGAGCGAAGCGGCAGAAAGAATGGTGTATCTGCCCAGATGTTCGTCAGATCTGCTTCCTGCTTGGAAACGGCGGGGCTGGCCTGAATAGCCGGGGTAAACAAGGTCCGCCGATGCAGTGCAAGCACGGCCGCGAACAATGCCGCCAGCGGGGATCGACAGAATCCCGCCGCCGGGCTTCCGACAGCGCAGCTTAACGTGTCAGTGTCCCCCACCGATAGCATGGCATCGGCCCCCGCAGGCGGCGCCAACCGATAGCCATCGATAACACCCTGCCCCAGTGGCCAGGAGTCAACCTGAAGGTAGCCCACGTCTCCTGGGCCAACATCGGCCTGAGCCAGGGCGCTGCGACAGATGGCAGCGTTGTCCTCCACTTTGCCCTGAGCAACTCCGGAGATAAGTGCGTAGGCCATCCCGCGCTGGATCGCAGCCCGCCGGGCCAGCAATAGTGCGCCAATACCGAGCTGTTCAGCCGCCGCGATTAGCACCAGATCAACCCCCCGGGCCCCTGGAGCTGGATCCCCGGTCAGCCACTTTCGGCCCATCTCCAGCGCAGCAGCCAGATTGCCTGCACCCATTCCCAGCCCCGGGCTCCCTGATGAGCGAGGTGAAAGATCGGCGACCAGGCGTTCTGCCTTTTCGGTTGCATCAGTTTCAGCGCACACGATGACGCCTATAGATACCTGCATCGTCCGGTGATCCAGGATCCGTCCTACCAGGCGGATCGCCAGTGCCTCCAACGACAGGGCGTCATCTACTGACGTAGCGGGTGTCTCGCCGGCATAGATAACTCGGGCAAAGGCCTCCAGACCTAGCCCATTCAAAACGCAGTCCAGGCCGACGATTGCTGTATCAGTCATCCGCCACCATCGACCGGGGCTCGGCATACACCGCCCCTGCTCTCCGCTTATTGTCCAGGAATAGTGCGTTTAAGCGTTCGCTAAGTGTGATCTCTGCCCCCCGCACATCTGCCGCGATGCTGCCATCGGAAAGCTGAATGGTGACGTCTGCTACAAGATTGCGCTGTGTCTGAGACCGCACCTCCATCGTGACGTAGGTTGTCTCCTCGAAATCAAGAGGTCGATACTGCACTCCGCTCTGAATACGCAGCGGCAGACCGCTATGACCCAAATACTGTCGCGACCAGACAAGCAGGCTCTGCAGCTGTACGTCGACGACATAGGGATTGAACGTCTGAACCGGGAACTGTCCTTGCTTTGTCCAGTCCACCTTCGGGGACCGACAGCGCATTAGCAATCCCGACTGGTCCATTGTCAGGACCTCCTGGATCCCCTGGAAGCTCGGGCCGTGGAAGAGCACCCCACTTCCGTAGAGGTCCGCACCGCTGATCAACGCATGGTTGGGTAACGTCAATGCTCGGGATGGGGCTGACAAGAACCCTGAGCGGCGTAGGAGCACTTCAGCGCGATAATGATAGCGTGGTCGACCATTCGCCAATTCGCTCCATATCAAAGCCTCGGCGCGTAGCGACTCTTCGTCTTCGACCGGCTCCACTTTCAAGTCCAGCACATGCTCCTCGGATTCGGAACCGCTCTCGCCCTCCTCATCGAAGACAATGCCCTTGAAGACTCGGTAGTCATCAACACGAACAAAGCGATACCCCGGGTAGATCTGCTCCCCCGCGTTCACCATCCAAGCCACCGCACAAACAGTAGGCAGCACCGCCCGCCCCCCGATGACATGATCGTCTAGAAATGGATTGGCGTCCACCGCAAGCCGACGGCGAAGATGATAGGTACGGGGTTCCGCAGGTGGCTTGCGCAGCGGTGATGGCATTGGACTGCCAACCACCAACTGCGGTCCACATGGGTATCGCGGATCGCCCTCATCAGCTACCGAACCGGCCGGGGGGGTCTCAAGCAGCTCAGCCAGAAGGTCCGTGCCAAAGTCTAGTGGGATGACCTCCACACCGTGAGCCTTGAGTTGCTTCGTGAGCTCAGGTGTGACCATTCCCCCGTCCCAAGGTCCCCAGTTGATACTCAGGACCCTACAGGCGGAATGCGCCTGCTGCACCCAATAGGCTGCCTTATTGAGCACCTCGTTAGCCATAGCGTAGTCTACTTGGCCTACGTTGCCGTAGAAGCCCGCCACCGAGGAAAAGAGGACCAGATACTCCAGCTCACCAGGCACTACACAGTCAAGGAGGTTACGCAGTCCCTCGACTTTCACTGACAGTACCCGCTCGAAGTCTGCCACTGATTTATCTTGAACCAGCCGGTCAGCCAGGACTCCGGCTCCGTGGATGACTCCATTGATGGCGGGGCTTGTGCTTGGGGAGCCGAGCCGGCTTGCTCCTTCAGTTGCAGCCGCCGCAAGTGCTGAAGCATCGGTGACATCGGCCGACACATAGACGGCTCGGCCCCCGGCCTCGGTCACCGCTTGCAGCGTATGGGCGATCTCCCGTTGCGTATCAATGCGGCGGACCATTTGTTGAACCTGCTTGGGTCTTGGACGCCCTCCCTCCTCACTCAGGTGATGCATTGCTGCTCGCTTAAGCCCAGCTTCATCCTCAAGCCCCATCGCCCATTCGGGCTCAGGTTCCAGCTCGTAGGCCGAACGTCCCACGAGGATAAAACGGCTGCCGTACCGCCGGGCTAATTCGATCACACACGCAGCCGTAATGCCTTTGGCCCCCCCGCTGACCAGGAAGACCGTCTCGTCCGTCGGACGCTCACCTACCACACTCCACCTCCGCCGCTAAGGTCACTCGGCCATTGCCCCGCCAACCCACTTCAGCAATCAGTCGGTTAGGGTCGCTAAGCTCAGCCAGGATTAGATCCACACGACGATCGACATCGATCATAGGATCCAGATCAATGGCCCGACAGAAAACCTCCGGCCATTCCAGCCGCAGCGTCTTCGTCAACCCACCAATCCCACCCGCAATCAGATCGCCCTTTCCACAACCGGTCAGCCCTAGCACTCCATCTATATGGGTGACGGTGATGAACCAGCTACGAGGGGAGCGCATCTCCGTCAGGGCCGGCTGCAAGACCTTTGCCAGCAGAAAAGGATAATCCGCCATCGTCAGCCGATAGGAATCGAGCATGACCTCGGCCTCACCCTCAGGTAGCCGAGGGTGCAGATAGATTAGTCCACCCACCCGGCCATAGGTGGTGGTCACAGCTGTAAACCTGTCTCTCAGGACGTCTTCGCCCATCTCCCGCAGTACGACATCCGGAAGCCCATTGAGCGGCTGGCCCTCAGGACTAACCGTTGCCATAGGTGGGTGCAGCGTTACCACCGAGACCCCTCGATCCGCCAGTCGCTGTGCCAGCGTCGAGGCTAGTTGCGTACCGTCGCTGCTAATCAAACAGACAGAATCGGCAGGAAGTGCTAGCGGCAGAGCATCCGGAGCGGGCAACGTTCGCAAGGACACCGATCTCGGTCGAAGAGTATCGGTACCCTGACGCGCCCGCTCTATCCTTTTTTTGACGTTAGACCCTCTGCGACATGCGCCATCACCTGTTCGAGTGTGCGTAACTCTGCCAGGCGATCGGTCTCCACCTCTGGCAGGTCAGGATACCGGTCCTGTAAGGCACCCAGGATCTCCACCCGTTTGATGGAATCGATGCCTAGGTCGGCTTCCATATCCATATCCAGCTCCAGCATCTCTGCCGGATACCCTGTCTTTTCGCTCACGATTTCCAATAGCGCCTGTCCCAACCCGGTTAGATCCTGCTGACTGGTCTCGGCGTCGTCAGCAGCCGCCATCGGGCTCTCGAGATGGGGAGGAGGCGCTGCTGCCGACGTTTGCTCCGTCAAATCTGCCGCATCGGCTGCTTCCGGCCGTTTCTCAGTGTATGCCACAACCTGGGCCAGCGTGCGGAGCTCCGCCAGAGCATCAGTCTCAACCTCAGGTAGGTCAGGATACCGGTCCTGTAGGGCACCCAAGATCTCCACCCGCTTGATGGAATCGATGCCCAGGTCAGCTTCCATATCCATATCCAGCTCCAGCATCTCCGCCGGATACCCTGTCTTATCGCTCACGATTTCCAGTAGCGCCTGTCCCAACCCGGTTAGATCCTGCCGAATGGTCTCGGCGTCGCCAGCGACCGCCATCGGGCTCTCGACATGGGGGGAAGGTGCAGTTGCCGACGTTTGCTCCGTCAAATCCGCCGCATCGGCTGCTTCCGTCCGTGTCTCAGTGTATGCCACAACCTGGGCCAGCGTGCGAAGCTCCGCCAGAGCATCAGTCTCAACCTCAGGTAGATCGGGATACTGGTCCTGCAGGGCACCTAGGATCTCCACTCGCTTGATGGAATCAATACCCAGGTCGGCTTCCATATCCATCTCCAGCTCCAGCATCTCCGCCGGGTAGCCCGTCTTCTCGCTCACAATCTCGAGAAGTGATGCGGCGAGCATCTCGGCGTCGATTGCCAGACCACCAGCGTCGATACCAGCCCGGTCCTGCGATATGGCCTGGGCCAGTGGTGCTTCGGTTGTCGAGGTACCCTGGGACGGAACGCCATCCGGCGCTGGCTTTGCTGCCGGCATGTCGGAACGGATCGATGGAGTCGAAGAAGCTTGTGGTGTGGCTGCAGCGGGGTTCACCGGCAGTCCGGCTTGCCTCGTGCCGTTGCCGCCGCCATTCTCACTTTTCAGGCTATGGCCGTTCTTGTGACCGTTACTCTGCAGAATCGCACCATATTGGGCCTGTAGAAGACCCACAAAGGCCTCAGCATAGGTGGATTGCTGGGCAAGAAATCGGTCGTGGACGCTCAGGGTGTCAGACTGATGTGCATGGAATCGCTCGAGACTCTGCGCAAGACTCTGCAACACCTTGAGCGCCGCCTCAGACTGCTCAACAGACATATGTCCATCGTCAAAAAGTGCTCCCTGCTCCTGCATCAACTGCGCAAAGATCGTGGCGTAGGAAGCTTCGTGATCCAGATAACGTTCGTGCACCTGCAACGTTGCACTTTGGTGCTCATACGACTTCGTCAGGCCGCGCTCAAGGCTCTCCAGGATCTCCGTGTAATCGGCGGGCACGCCAGTAGCAGCCGAGATCCGGGCCTCGGAGGACTCAGCGGCATCCGTCGGAGCACGGGCACTAGTCTCAACCACCGGCTCGCCAGTCGCTGGTGCTACCCCGGCAACGGCGTCATCCTCCGCGACATCTTGCTTACCATTGCCAGAGCCACGAACCCGCGAAGACACATTGCCTTTCAGTGCTTGCTCAAAAGCCCGTTGGCGCTCCTCGGATACATAGTTGGCACCATTCAGCGTCACTTCAAAAGCCACATTGCACCTCCTTATGACAGCTCGTAAGGATCGACATCACGAAGATTCACACCAGCGACTCGCAACTGCACAACTGCTTCTCGGAACTGGCGATCGCTTGACTTCGTGCGACTGGAGTTCAGAGCCACAGCCACATGCGGTCTGTCACCCAGGATGTCGGTCACCAGATTCGTGGTAATACGCCGTGGTCCGAACTCGACGAAGACCCGCCCTCCTGCTTCATAGATAGCGTCGATCTGTCGCTTAAACAGCACTGGATTCAGGATATGATGCGAAAGAATCTCCTTCGCGTCCGCGGCATCGGCAGGGTACGGCTCAGCCGTTGTGTTCGAGTAGACCGCCGCTGTGGGCGCCCTGAAGACCGTTGGCTTCACCGCTTCAGCGAAAGGCGTCGAGGCGTGCTCCACTGCCGGCGTATGAAACGCCGCCGAGACCGGTAGCACCGCGACCTTGAATCCCTGTTGCTCCAGGGTGACGCTGGCCTGGCGGACTTGATCGGTTGGGCCAGCGATCACCACCTGTGAGTTGGAGTTCTGATTGGCGATGATCACGTTATCGAAAGCTGAGATCGCCCGCTCGATCTCGGTCAGTGAACCTTGTACAGCAGCCATCCCTCCAGCGTCAAAGTCACTATCGTCGGGCGGGCGCATCGCCTTACCTCGCGCTTTCACCAATCGTAGAAAGTCGTCGTCACTCAAGATCCCGGCAGCCCAGAGGGCTGAAAGTTCACCAAAACTGTGCCCGGCGGTGAAGTCAGGCCTGAACCCGGCTTGATGAAGCAGGATGAAGAGGCCCGCACTAAAGACACCAATAGCTGCCTGAGCATAGTCGGTCGCCCGAAGCGCTTCCTCCTGCTCAGTCTCCGTCGCCGCATCGAAGGCTGGTGGTGGGAAGACCACCCGCGATAACGGCAGCAGGCCCTCCTCACGGAATCGGGCATCCATTCGCCCGTAGATATCGCGCAGCGGCGGGAAATTATTGACCAGCTCTCGACCCATATTCAGATACTGAGCCCCTTGACCAGGAAAGAGCGCTACCAGATGCCCTTCGGGATCTGTGCTCTCCCGACGGTAGGTTATACCTTTGGGGTGCTCCCACATCTCGGCTTCCGGACGGGCGCGCAGACTAGCGATCGCGCTTTCCAAGAGCCCGTGCGCCTCGGTGGGCGACCCTGCCACAAAGCCTAGGCGGGGCGCGTTTGGTGGGATCTCGGGAGCCCGACTCCGAGCCGCCAGATCGGCGAAGACGGCAGCTGAGTC
>PWVB01000496.1 GCA_003562365.1 Anaerolineae bacterium | reverse complement strand
GGGTGGGATCCAGGCCATCGAGCGCCGGAAGCCCCGGCGGCACTATGAACGGAAGCTGGATGGCGATACGGAAGCCCGGTTGATTGCATTAGCGTGTAGTGCTCCACCCGAAGGGCGCACCCGTTGGACGCTCCAGTTGCTGGCTGACAAGCTGGTGACGTTAGAGGCGGTGGACATTGAGAGTATCTCCTATGAAACGGTGCGCCAAGTGTTGAAAAAAACGGGATTAAGCCTTGGCGGCGCGAACAGTGGGTGATCCCACCCCCACGAGAATGTCGAGTTCGTCTGTCATATGGAGGATGTTCTGGGCTTTACCATGAACCTTATGAACCTTACGACCAGGACTCTCCGCTGGTCTGCTTTGATGAATCCAGCAAGCAGCTGATCAAGGAAACCCGGCAGCCTCTCCCGCCCAACCGGGACAGGTGCAGCGCTATGATTACGAATACGAACGCAATGGCACCCGGAACCCGTTTGTGTTCTTCGAACCGTTGACAGGTTGGCGTCATGTTAAGGTGACCCACCGGCGCCCAAAACAGGACTGGGCTCAGTGCATGAAGCAGTTGGTCGACGAGTTCTATCCCGATGCGAAACAGATTCGCGTGGTGCAGGATAACCTGAATACGCATACGCCGGTCGCACTCTATGAGACCTTTGAGGCGGCTGAAGCACGCCGGACTGCCCAGAAACTTGAGTTTCATTACACACCGAAGCACGGCAGTTGGCTGAACATGGCAGAGATCGAACTCAGTGTGCTGACGCGCCAATGTCTTGACCGGCGTATCCCAGACGCCGCGACCCTACGCCGGGAGATTGCGGCGTGGGAACATGCGCGGAATGCACACGCTACTTCGGTCAACTGGCAGTCTACAGCGGATGATGCCCGCATCAAATTGGCTCAGCCGTATCCATCATTTGACGATTGAAATAACACTAGGTATCGATCATCGGGATCCCCGTCGTTAGTTCAGTCACTGCCACCGAGGCACATCCACATCTTGGGTAAACCTGAATGCAGGCCGGAGATGTGTCGTATGCGACCCCCGCGTACAATTCCGCACCGATGCGCAGGGCTGGGTAACCCAAAGCATATTGCATCTTGGAACCACTGGCTTAAAGCTCACCACGCGCTCCACGGTCCTTTACGGAGTCGCATTGCCCAGCAAGGCATAGATCACCCCGGGCAGGTTGGTGTCGCGATCTCTGAGCCCTGCCAAACTTCGTCCTCTCGGAGATACCGTTAAGGCCTTCAAGGGCGCTGCCAAGGTTGTGCCTTCGGGCCTTCGCGAAGAGCCGTCTACTGATGCAGTGGTTTGTGTGTTTGGGAAACTGAGCTTGGCGACCGGACAACTGTTTGAGCCTGCGCTTGGCGCTTTTAGTGCCAATGGACTGCAGCTCCTTGCACCGTTCTGCGTACCAGCGTCGCTTCGCTTCAAGTTGAGCGCTGGAGAAGTTCTCGCCGGCGGCGTTGACAGCGAGATTGACCCAGCCAAGGTCGCCGCCCAGCCATCTGTCGGGTTCGTCGGGATCAGGTGGCGCCGGCATCGTGGCAAGCAGGTTTGTGCAAGTTTTACTGTCCCAAGATCTCAGCGTCCCACGCCCGCTCCGACAGATAAGTAAGGTGCGCCTCATTCGCCTGCTTCACTGTGCATTTGAGGGCATCTGTCTGTTCAGGCGTCGTGTCCAGCTTCACTTGCGCGATCAGTTTCATATAAGAAAATGGTACGTATGTTAAATATACGAGGAGGGGCGCATTCATCTCCCCGGTGAAACTCCTTATTCTCCTGCGCGAATGAGGCATGGTTTAAGTTAGATTGACACTTCTGATAAGGCGTTACTCACCACATATGGTGGGTAACGCCACAAAACGGCGCTCTTGGCCACATAGGCGGATACTTTGGACCAGTTGATGCGTGTCACAGGGAAGAGAAGTGTCAATCTAGCTCTCCGGCTTTCTGAACCATGCCGCGAATGATTATGATTATGAAGAAGCTGCACGCAGCCCTTGAATTCAAGGACACTCCGGCACTTACCGCACTCGAGAAAGCCGCACAGCAACTGCGTCTCGGACCCAGTATGAGTCGGTCAGCTGATACCCTACGCAGTCAGACAGAAGGCCCTCAACTATCAGAGTGTCCTCATCTGCCCATATGTGTGTGAAGACAAGCCAGAGATGGTCTGGTGCTCCAGTTGCCTCAAGCACAGCTCCTACTTTATCGTTGGCGGGCAGATGCCGAATCCAGTTTCCATAGACGGTATGATGGTCAGGCAACATATTATAGACGCGGTATGCTGGGATCGCTCCATAGTACACATAGATTGTGTCGTCTTCGTCTGCCTGCTGGGCAAGGTACTGGAGCACCGGTCTGATTTCCTCACGTTGAATGTCAGGCCACGGATCTGCTAATAGACGCGTCTGCGGCCAGAAAGCAACAAAGACTAAGCATATGAAACCTCCTAGCAGCCCTGCGAATGGTATTTGTCGATCAAGCAGGAACTCGATCGAAACAGCCACCAACATTAACAGAAACGGCAACACAGGCAGTGCATAGCGATAGCCAAAATGATAACAGCCAAATCCGCTGGCAACGTAGAAGCTTGCCAAGATAGACATAAGAATCCACAAGAGGCGCCGCAGTGAGGGCAAGCGGCGCCAGATCAGGATGCACCCAGCCAGCATCAGGATGCTGAGGCTGACACCCAAGACCTCTGTAAGCCAACCCGTATGTCCGGGAACCGGGATCAGCATCAACATCAAGGGACGTATGACGCTCGGGTACAACTGACGGCCAAAGGCGTTGACAATCTGCCACCATCCCTGTTCCGAAAAGCTTCTATTCAGCGAGACTTGGCTCATCCAGATGTACTGAGGTCGAATATACAAAATCAAGAGCAAGGCAATGCCAACACCACTAGCACTAAGATACAAACTGAGAGGAACCAGGCCGCGCCAGCCTTGTGCGCGCCAGATGCGCCAAGCTGAGTCGATCACCAAGGCGGGCAAGAGCCATGCGAGACCGTAGTAAGTATAGAGAGCTAACATCGATACGAGCCAGAGAAAAGCCCAATCTAGTCGAGAACCTTCCCGATGGATCATCTCAAATGCATTCAGTAGTAGCGCAGCGAGGAACAGCGCCACGCTGTATTGTCCTACTTCCCGGGCATAGTAGATTGAGGCAGGAGACACGGTTAGCAGCAAGGCCGTTATGAAACCTAGCCGACGGTGTCTCAGCTGCGCCAACCATCGATACACCAGGCAGACGGTGAGAATGCTGAAGGCGACAGAGGGCAAGCGGACCACGAACTCATGGCGCGAAACTTGAAGAGTGCCTGCCAGCAAAAGGCGATAGAGCGGTGGATCTGGCCCTTCAGTAAGAAACAGCAGTTTTGGCCAGGGGGTCAACGCGCGGCCAACTTCTAGCGCTTCATCAAACCAGAAACTATGATCGCCCAAGCCAATCAGTCGAACCAACGTCCCAATCAGCAGCAAGGGCGTGCTGGTGCAGATCGCCGACTTACATAGCCGCTGCTTCCAGCGTGACGATAGTGTCATATCTCCCAGTAGATGATCTTAACGCTCTCGCTATTTCTGACATTGGTCTACCTATCCTACTATGTTCAAAGCCTCAACGGATAACCGCAGCAGCCGTGCAATGGCCTAACCCTCAAAACTGCGGCATAGATGCCGGATCGCGGGAAACGAGCATGGCTTCAAGAACAGGATGGGCCGCAAGTGAGTCTTTGCATAAACAAGCGTCGTTTTAGGGCATGGCCCAACAATGGATGGCTTACGAGTAAGCCAATGGGCACGGACCTCGATCATCCTGAAAGTACGGTGCCCCAGTTTTGGGATTATGGACAATGGCTGGCGTAAGTCAAGCCTCCGCGACCTTGCCCGGAGTGCCCACATCTGGAGTCAGAAGAAAACGGACCACCACTCAGCTTGTATCTCATACTGCATATGGTATAATGCGCAGTGTGCGGGTGTTGCTTAATGGTAGAGCCTTGGCCTTCCAAGCCAAAGATACGGGTTCGATTCCCGTCGCCCGCTCTAATGGGGCCCATAGCTCAACGGTTAGAGCAGCCGGCTCATAACCGGTCGGTTCCAGGTTCGAGTCCTGGTGGGCCCACCAACAGTCCGGCATTCGACATTGTCATCAAGAGCGCTCCTGGGGGGCGCTCTTTTTGTGTTTCAGCAGGATTGAACAACTCGCCGCAACAGAGATTGATTTTCATCAAATTTCGGCGCTGGAAACCACCCGCTGAAGCGGTTGGACGAAAGTGCCTTCTCCGTTCCGTGGTAACATCTCACAATGGCTCAAGTCAAGCACAAAGCTCACTGTGTCTACCAGATCAACGCTCTTTTGTGTGGGGTCCGTCCTATCTTCACTAGAATCTTGGCGGGCCTGTCGCCAGGGACCTGAAAGACATCTGCTCCGAGATGGCTGTAGAACTCGACATTGACGTCCTGGCGCTGCAAAGGATGCCGGATCACTTCCGGCTGTTCGTGTCCCGCCAGCTCAAGGGGCCGCCTGCCGACGTTGCGCCCTGCTTGGGTCTGAAAGATCCTACATTGGCCCACCCGAGCACGTCAGCGCCGCGACCCTCCGGCGCTATAGCGAGGAAAACCAGGGCCTTTGACACGCCGAACACCGATGCTGGCTCATCCTTCAGGATTGCTCCATCGTGAAGGTAATCGCGCAGCTTAAGCTCGATCTCACGCCCCAACAAGCGAATGCGCTCAAGCGCACGCTTGAGGCCGCCAGAGCTGCGGCTAACGACATCCGCGACCGCGCCTGGGACGCCAAGACCCTCCGACTGTACGACGGGCGTGATCGCTTTAACCTGGCGGCTCAAGTCACTGTGCGCGTCATTGCCAAGTTGGCCGACGCTCACACGCTGGGCCGTAAGCGCCGGTGCAACTTTAAGCCCCTGAAGTCGATGGTCGATGGCAAGCGCAGCCCGTTGCTGACTGGGCGTTGATCTGGATAGTATCACAATCGCTACCTCCAGCGACGGGGGCGTATGCAGCGGCGAACCTCGGAAGCACCAG
>PWVB01000513.1 GCA_003562365.1 Anaerolineae bacterium | reverse complement strand
CGCGTCAAACAGCTCACGGGCATTGACAGACGCACAAGTCTCGGGCACAGTTGTCATAGAGTGGCGTCCTTGCAGCTGAGTTTCTCAAGCCTGGCTTACATCCAGTCCGCTCTTTCCTAATTTTCCACCGAGATGTATACACTGCCGCTGGAAACTGAGATTGACTTGGACCCTGCCTGGAGTAGAATATCCGGGATAGGGGCGCGTGCCTCGGAGCTATCGTCCTCGGTTTTCTGTAGGGAGTGGCTTTGATAGGACTGCGGGTACGGGCATCGTCTCTCGGGCTGGCAGGTTGCAGAGGAGACAGTGGATGGAACCTACGGTTCTTAATGAGCGTTACCGTCTAGTCGAACTGATCGGTGCTGGCGGCATGGCTACCGTCTATCGGGGTGAGGATCTGCTGCTGGAGCGTTCGGTTGCCATCAAGTTTCTTCGTGAACCTTACGCTGGTGATCCCGCTGCACAGAAGCGGTTCCTAGGGGAGGCGCGGTCAGCGGCAAAGTTAGATCATCCCAATATCGTCCATATCTACGATGTCGGACAGGATGACGTCTCCCGCCCCTATATTGTAATGGAGCTGGTGCGGGGAGAGGATCTCAAGTCGACGATTCGCCGAGATGCCCCGCTCTCTGTGACGCGTGCGCTGAAGATTGCGAGCGCTATCTGTGCGGGCGTGGGGCACGCGCACCGGATGGGCACTGTGCACTGCGACCTGAAACCGCAGAACATCTTGGTTACCGATGACGGCAACGTGAAAGTGACCGACTTCGGCATTGCCCGGGCGGTACGGCAGGACGAAGCTGATCAGGAGCCGGCAGAGGTAGTGTGGGGAAGTCCACATTACCTTTCGCCGGAACAGGCAAGGGGACAGACGCCGCTGCCTGCTTCCGACGTCTACAGCGTTGGTGTGATTCTCTACGAAATGTTGACCGGTGTGCCCCCCTTCCATGATCCGGATCCTACGGTGTTGGCGATGAAGCACTGTCGCGAGATGCCGCCGCCATTGACAGCCCTAAATCCAAGGATCCCGCCCGGGCTTGACTGGCTGGTGAGCAAGATGCTGTCAAAAGAACCGAGTCATCGTTATCGCAACGGCGATCAGCTGGCTATGGCGTTGGAAGAGTATCAGCGTCAGGGTTTGCACGGAACCCGTCCCCAACGTCCCGTTGCTGATGAGACACCCGTGGTCGCCGCTCGTGCTGGCGAGACGCCAGTCCGTTTGACCGATCGGACCTCTGATCGCGTCACGAATGGTGCTGATGCTCCACAGACCCGCGTCACCAGCTTGGCCAATGGCGACGGCACACAGCCGGTGGCGGCGGCGCTGGGCAACGATATGACGCTGTGGATGCTGATACTGATTGCCGCCATCGCTGTTGTTGGCCTCGTGCCGTTGTGGTTGTTGGTGGTCCAGGCATACAGTGCTCCTGGGGTCGTCCCCACCGTATTGCCGGGTGAGGCGACATCTATCCCAACGTCGGATCCAGAGGCTTTGGTGACCGTGCCAAACCTAGCGGGGCTGAGCGCTGCCGATGCGCAGCGGCTGGTTCAGGGGCTGAATCTGACTCTTGGAGTGGCCGGAGAAGAGGAGACGATGGAAGCGCGGCCTGGTGCGGTGGTGGCTCAGACGCCGTCTGCTGGCGTCCGGGTGCCGGAAGCGTCTGTTGTTAACGTGATCGTCGCGGCGGGCCGGCCTCTGACGATGCCTGATGTTGTTGGTTACGATCTTGCTTCTGTGCGGGCGGGGTTGGAATCCGAAGGTATGTTACTTGAACTACTGGAGGTGCGCGCTCCAGAGACACAAGGCGTTATCCTGGCCCAACAGCCAGAGGCTGATCAGCCGTTGCGGGCTGGTGACACGGTAACGCTCACTGTCAGCGGCGGCGGGAACGTCCCTATCCGTCTGGCCGTTGATCTAGACGGAAAGGTGCTTCTGGAGCAGGCCTGGGTCTCACAGTTCACCTATCGCTCAGGAGACAGCGTCCCGGTGACCCTGCGTTGGCGCAGCCTGGCTCCTCTCGACAGATCCTACAAGGTCTTCGTGCACATTCTGACGCAGGATATGGGTGTGCTTGTTGCACAGCGGGATGAGATACCGGTCAACGGACTTCGCCCGACTACGTCTTGGACCCCAGGCGAAATTGTCAATGATCCGCATCAAGTTGCACTCCCCGATGGGATCAGCGCCGGTGTCTATCAGGTGCGTGTTGGGCTCTACGATGACTCGGGACGATTGCCGGTGCGTGACCCAGGTGATGCACAAGTGGTCGATGATACGATCTTTGTTACCATGATTACCGTGCGGTGAGTTGATAAGACGGTTCGAGGACATCAGTGGGCATTCATTCACCCCTCGCTAACTTGCTACGTTTGATCTTACTCTCCTCTGTTTTTCTGGTATACTAGCCTCACTAAATACAGTTGGACAAACTACAAGGATAGCGGGTCGAGCCCGCATCTGCTAACCCATCTGCGGGTCAGGAGGCATTATGAAGTCTAAGGGCAGCAGCAACTTTGTGTATTTGATCATCATCGCCGCTGTGCTCTTCCTTGTCTACAGCTATATCTCAGGTGGTACACCCACTGATACAGTACCGCTGAACCAGGTCGCGGAGGATGCCAATGCGGGCAGGATCGAGCGCATTGTGGTACGTGGGGATGAACTTAGCATCACCTACAAACAGCCGACGGCATCTGGTGAGCGAACGATGATCTCTCGCAAAGGTGCGGAGTCGACAGCAGTTGAGCAGTTGCAGGCGTTGGGGGTCAATGAGGAGACGTTGCGGGCCATCGCCATTGATTTTGAGGAACCGGTTGACTGGGGCACAATGATCAATATCGGCATCACTATTGTCAGCGTGATTGCTATTGCCGCCTTTTTCTTCCTGTTTATCCGGCAGTTTCAAGGTGCCAACAACCAAGCCCTGTCTTTCGGCAAGAGCCGGGCCCGGATGTTCTCCGGAGACCGCCCCACGGTGACCTTTGAAGATGTTGCAGGGGTTGAGGAGGCCAAAGAGGAGCTCAAAGAGGTTGTCGAGTTTCTGAAGGAACCTCAGAAGTTCATCAACCTGGGTGCTCGTATTCCTAAAGGGGTGCTGCTGGTTGGGGCGCCCGGCACCGGCAAGACACTGATGGCCAAGGCTGTGGCCGGCGAGGCTGGCGTGCCTTTCTTCAGCATCTCGGGGTCGGAGTTTGTTGAGATGTTTGTGGGGGTTGGCGCCAGCCGCGTCCGGGATCTTTTCGATCAGGCTAAACGCCATAGTCCGTGCATTGTCTTCGTCGACGAGATCGATGCGGTGGGACGTTACCGGGGCGCTGGGCTAGGTGGATCCCACGACGAACGTGAGCAGACGCTGAACCAGATCCTGGTGGAGATGGATGGATTTGACACTGATACCAACGTGATCGTCGTGGCAGCGACGAACAGACCAGATATTCTGGATCCTGCTTTGATGCGTCCGGGCCGCTTTGACCGACGTGTTGTGTTGGATCAGCCGGATATTCGCGGACGCGCGGCGATATTCAGTGTTCACACCCGTGGGAAGCCGGTCTCGACTGAGGTTGACCTTGAGCTACTGGCACAGTCGACACCCGGATTTGTCGGTGCCGACATCGAGAATGCGGTCAATGAGGCTGCTATTCTTGCGGCGCGGGCTGGCAAACGCCGTATCGGAATGACTGAGTTCATGGAGGCGATTGAGCGCGTGATCGCTGGGCCTGAGCGCCGAAGTCGTGTGATCTCCGATGAGGAACGTGAGGTCTTTGCGTACCACGAGGCTGGCCACGCGGTGGTGGCCTATGCACTGCCGAAGTGCGATCCGGTCCGGAAGATTTCCATTGTTGCGCGCGGTATGGCGGGTGGCTACACGCTAACGCTGCCCGAAGAGGATCGCTATATTATGCAGCGAAGCAAAATGGAAGACGAGATGGCGAAAGTCCTCGGTGGGCGGGCCGCTGAACAGCTTGTCTTCGATGAGATCAGCACTGGTGCGTCCGATGATCTGGAAAAGGTCACAAAGTTGGCTCGGTCGATGGTTATGCGTTACGGCATGAGCGATCGACTCGGTCCGCTTGTTTACGGTCGCAAGGAGGAACTGGTCTTCTTAGGCAAGGAGATCGGTGAGCAGCGTGACTACAGTGAGTCTATGGCAAAGGCTATTGATGATGAGGTGAAAGCGTTTGTGACCCAAGCTTTTGAACGGGCACAGGCAGCTTTGGCAGAGTACCGCGAGGAGTTGGACAGGGTTGCCTATGCGCTGCTAGAACGCGAGACACTCTCCTCGGAGGAATTCGTGGCGGCGATGGAGGGGCGGCCTATGCCAGAGCGTCGTGACAAAGACGCTACGCCTCGTCAGCAGACTGAAACGGTGCTGAAGCCCAATCCATCGGCGGCGGCGGCTTAGTTTTTGGTCGCTGCTTAAAGCTCAAGTGCTTAGGCCTCCACACTCGTGTGGGGGCTTTGAGCTGCCCCGCGGACAGTCGCACTTTTTCCTCACAGTGCTGGATCACGGCATCTTCATGCGGGCGAGCGGATCTCCAATGGGTAGTAGCACATGAAAGGTGCTGCCGGGGAGCTTCTCCTCATCGTGCCCAGCGCTTTCGGCCCATAGCTTGCCGCTGTGGGCTTCAATGATGCCCTTGGCGACGGCCAGCCCTAAGCCTAGACCGCCTCCCTTAAACGCAGTCTTACTGGAACGATGCCGCGAAGTGTCCTCCAGTACATAAAACCGCTCAAAGACGTGCGGGAGTTCGTCCTCTGCAATGCCGACGCCGCCATCTTGCACCCAGAGGTGCACCACATCGGCGTGTGTTTCAGCATCAATGCTGATCGTGCCTCCATCAGGTGTGTATTTAACCGCGTTGCTCACAAGGTTGCCGATTGCCTGATGAAGCCGCTGGGGGTCCCCTTCCAGCACTGGAATCTGTGACAGACCCGAGCCTAGCTCAAAGCTCAGCTGCCGCTGCGGTCCAAAGCTCCGAAGATTGTGAAGGATCGACTGGATTGTGGAGTGGAGAAAGACGGGCTCGCGCGCCAGCTCCAGACGGTTGGCATTAATCAGCGAGACATTGAGGATGTCCTGGACAACCTCACTCAGTCGCTCAACAGCTTCAGAAGCCCGCGCCAACAGATACTGAGGGCTGCCCTCGGTGGCTGGGCTGGCGGAGATTTCTGGCGTGGACTTCAGGATCTGGAGATACCCGTATACTACTGTCAGTGGTGTTCGCAACTCGTGACCGGTGAGTAGCAGGAAGTCCGCCTTCAACTTCTCGAGCTTCTGCAGCTCTGCGTTGGCACGTTCGAGCTCATGAACCTGCGCCTCTAAGCGCTGAACGAGGCGTTGATTGTACTCGGTTAGGTATTCGGCGCGATCTGCGGCCGATCCTGCGTCATCGGTCATTCCGACCAGATACGCGCGCACTTGGTCGGGGAACCGATCGATGTCGATGGGCTTAGGGATGTAGCCGGTGCAACCCGCGACGATCGCCCGTTCGCGGTCGCCCTTAAGTGTGGCGGCGGTCACGGCGACGATGGGAACCGTGCCCAAGCTGTCAAGGCCGCGCAGCCGAGTTGTTACCTCATAGCCGTCTAGCCCACCGATGTTGATGTCCATCAGAATGAGCTCGGGTCGTTCTCGGCTGGCAATCTCGATAGCTTGGATGCCATTATCCGCAAGCAGCACATCGAATCCTTCGGATGTAAGCAGCCGTTGCACAAGACGCTGGCTGGACGAATCGTCCTCAACATAAAGAATCTTGGTCATGGGGAATCTCTGTTAGTTGCCTCCCAGCAGTGCTTGAATGCCCTCCAGCAGGTCCTCGTCAGTAAAGGTGCCCTTCTGGAACAATCCCTGAATCTGTCCGTGCAGACGCTTCCGGTCTTGGGATGAGAGGTCTTTGGCTGTGACGACAAGCACTGGAAGGCCATTCAGGACGTCGTCGGCCTTAAGCTCATCAAGGACTGAAAATCCATCTATGTCGGGCATACCAGGTCCAGCAGAACCAGGTCCGGACGCTCCGCCCGAATCATCTCCATACCAGACTGACCTGTATGGGCTTCTGAGATCTGAAAACCCCCTCTGGTCTGGAGAATCCGGCGCAGAAGTCTCGCTGCATCTGGATTATCCTCGATGATCGCGATCCTTTGAAGGAGACGGTCGAGTTGATCCAGGGCGCCGAGAATACCTCCGGGAGTGGCCTCCTTCGCGCTGTGGTTCATAGCGATCGGCTTAGGCAACGCATTCTCCCCTCGGAAGGGGGTCAGTGGCTCTGAGGTATCTAAGACCTTGACCCACTCATCATCCAGCAGGCGCTTTTCAACTGGACAAGTGTGACCAGAGCAGTTAACGACGATGGTCTCCTTGCGCTTGATAACATCGTTGTCGAGAAGCTTGCGGAGTCCGGCGAAGGCGGCTGCTGCGGCCGGCTCGACGGACAAGCCCTCGATCTTGGCCAGCATATGGAGGGCTCCGAACCTCTCTTGGTCAGAGACTGCCTCAAAGGCGCCGCCATGCTGGGTCACGATCCGGTGAAGCGACTCATAAGCTTTGCCAGGGTCGCCGGTCGTTATGGTGGTTAAACGGGTGTTGGGATGCAACACGGGCTCTGCCCGCTGCAATCCTCTTCGATGGGATTCCACCATCGGTGCGCACCCCTCGGCTTGAATCAGCGCCAGCTTGGGTAGCCGATTGACCAGTCCCATCCGATAGAGCTCCTGATAGCCTTTCCAGAAGCCCATTGGTCCCATTCCACCGCTGACTGCCTGAACATACCAGTCCGGTGTCTGCCAGGGAATGCCAGGCGCTGGAGGCCCTAATATGGCTGCAAGTTGCTCCGCGACCTCTAGTGCGATGGTCTTCATACTCTCGCGCGTGCCGGTGTGGCGGATTCCCCGATCTGCCATTATGCCCCTATGGCGGGCAAAGTGGGCCGCAATACGCTTGCTCACATTATGGGTATCGGTGACCGTGACGATCTCACTTCCATAGATCGCGATTCCACGGGCTTTATCGGGAGGTACCAGACCTGGAAGGAAGGTCCACAGCTTTATACCGGCGTGGGCTGAGTAGGCTGAGTAGGAGATCGCCACGTTTCCAGTCGATGCCACTGCTAATCCGGTGATGCCTGCCTCTTTCATCGGCGATATCACCACAGCCGCCTGACGATCCTTGAAGGAATTGGTAGGGTTCTGGCGCTCGTCTTTCACGAACAGATAAGGGGCGCCTAGCATCAGGCCGAGGTTGCGTGCCCGAAGCAGCGCTGTGCCACCCTCTCCCAAAGAGATCTGACAGTCATCACGGCGAAGATGCAGTAGTTCTCTGTATCGCCACATACCGGCTGGACGCTGCTGCAGAATGTCCGGCCAGAGGCGGCGAATCCTCTGGTAATCGTGGCGCACCTCCATCCAATCGTGTCCGCAGGTTGGGCAGGCAGCATTGGGCAGCGTGAAGCCCTGCAGCTGGCCACATGCTTCACACTCGAGCGCCATATCCATCGGAATTGCGTTTGGGATCATCAGCGTCCTGTCTTTGTCCTGGGTTCGTCGGTGCCGCAGGTCGCCTTTGCGGCCCGCAGGCTCGGGCCAATTCCTTAGTTCCTTCTGTCGGTAGGATAACACAGGTCACGGCAGTCACAAGGTGGCTGGGCTTGCTGACTGGGACCAGAATACTCGCTGTAGTGATGAGAAGCTGACACTATAAAACGTACTATGATTCATTGCCCTTGGTTGCCCTTTGGTCGGATCTCCCATATAATCAGTTCAGCCCCAAGGAGGGGATCTGATGGCCGATTACAATCCTGATCAATCTGCAGAACCAGCGCCTGAACCGACCAATTCGAGTGACGCCTTAGACAGATCGCGTTCAGCGGCAACGCGAGGGCTGTCGCGACGGTTACGCTCCTCTTCCTCACCTGATTCACCAGCAGGTGAGGATAAGCCCCGTTTGCAGTCAGCGCAAGATGGAAGCAAGGAGACTCCATCTCGGCAAGGACCTGCCTTAGACAAAAGCCTGGAGACGCGCGTTGTCAGCAGCCAATCCCGGACTGGACAGCATGCCGAAGGGCTATTATCCGTGGGAATGCAGCTTCAGCGGCGCTATAAGATTCTCGGCGTCATTGGGGTGGGGGGCATGGGCGCAGTCTACAAGGCCCAGGATTTGCGTTTCTCTGGCGTAGTGCGCCTGTGTGCGGTCAAGGAGATGATAAATACAGCTTCAGACGCGCAAGTCAGGGAGATGATCATCCGCAATTTCGAGCGCGAGGCCAGTATATTGGCTACGCTGAGTCATCCGGCGATTCCCCAGGTCCACGATTTTTTCACCGAGGGGTCCAGAAGCTACCTAGTTTTGGAGTTCATTCAGGGCCAGGACCTTGAGGTTCACGTTTCGGAGGCGGCGGGTTTCTTTGCAGAGACACAGGTGGTTGACTGGGCTGTACAGCTCTGCGATGTACTCTCTTTTCTGCATAATCATAAGCCGCGCCCGATTATATTCCGCGACCTTAAGCCCTCGAACATCATGCTAGATGATCACAACCGGATTCGGTTGGTGGATTTTGGCATCGCTAAGCTCTTCGAGAGCGGTGAGAAGGGGACAATGATCGGTACAGAGGGTTACTCGCCGCCAGAGCAGTATCGTGGTATGGCAGAGCCGCGCGGGGATGTCTATGCCCTGGGTGCGACATTACACCATCTTCTGAGCAAGCAAGATCCGCGCCTGGAACCGCCTTTTTCCTTTCAGGAGCGGCCGATCCATCAGACGAATCCTACAGTCTCGCGGGAGCTTCAGTTAGTGGTCGACAAGGCGTTGGCATATGATCTCAATGTGCGCTGGGGGTCGGCTGAGGAGCTTAAGCGAGCACTGCTATCGCTGCCCGCGGCGAAGGGGTTGTCGAGCACCGAAAAAGGGCATACGGCATCTATCAACAGCAGAGGCGTCAAGCCTATCTGGCGCTTTGCTTGTGAGGATGAAGTCCGGGGATCAGTGAGCCTCGCCGGAGAATTGCTTCTGGTGCCCTCCTATGACCACAATGTTTATGCCCTGCAGGTCGACGGAGGGGATTTTGCTTGGAAATACGCTGCAGAGGGTGGTGTTGCTTCTTCCCCCTGCGTGTGGAATGGGTTGGCGGTTTTTGGTTCAACCGATCGTGTGATCTACGCTTTGGATCTGCGGGATGGACGGCTTCGCTGGACCTTGCCCACCCGAGGGAAGGTCTACTCCTCTCCCTACCCTGCCTTCGGCCATTTCTTCGTTGGTTCTGATGACGGTCATCTGTACGCCATCCAGGGCCAATCCGGACGAAAGGCGTGGGAGTTCGTGTCAGATAGTGCGATTCGGTCGCGACCTTTTGTGAACGACGAACTGGTTACTTTCAGTTGTGATCTGGGATTGATCTACGCTCTAACACTTAACCGGGATCTGCGTTGGCGCTTTCGTACCCGTCGCGGCCTGCTTTCCTCCCCGGTGCCATATCAGGATCACCTGTATATCGGCTCATTGGATTGGAACTTCTATGCATTGGACAGCCGTTCGGGCTTGGTGGCCTGGACCTATCGGACGGGGGGGGCTATCGCCTCAACTGCTGGTGTCTGGGAGGACCTGGTGATCTTCGGATCAGCCGATGGTCACATCTATGCTTTGGATACAAGTGATGGTCGGCTCGTGTGGCGCTACGCTACTGAAGGCCAGGTCACCGGTTCGACAACGATCAGCGAAGGCGCTGTCTACATCGGCGGGGTGGATGGCGGACTCTACTGTCTCGATGTTCGCTCGGGTAACCTAAGATGGCGCTATCAAACGGATGGCCCTGTCACCGGTGCGCCGCAAGTGGCGGATGGCTTTGTCTATTTTGGCTCCGGGGATCACTATGTGTATGCTCTTCCGGCCTAGTGTGCGAACCTATGGGATTATGGTATGAGTCTCGGCTTTGGATGTTGTGATGGTTGATATTGATCCCACCCAAGACTACTATGCTGTCCTGGGGTTGGACGTGGGTGCCAGTCCGGAAGCGATTCGACAGGTCTATCGCGAACTTGCCAAACGCTACCATCCAGACACTGGACACGGTGACGTTGAACGATTCCGCTGCGTGCAGGAAGCCTACCAGATCCTCTATGATGCTTCGTATCGGAAGGCCTATGATCGGCAGCGTGCTTCTCGTGGGCAGGGGGCCAGTCAGCTTGAGATTGAGATCGTGCAGAGTCGGAGAGTGCTTGCTGCGCTGGACATTCCCCAGATGCTCTATCTTCTGGTCGACATACGTTCCCAGGCGGGGTTAGGTGGGGTGCGGAAGCGACTCAACTTGGGAGTGGTAATCGACTGCAGTACCTCAATGCAGGGCGCTCGTGTACAAAGCGTGAAGGCAGCTGCACGGGACCTTCTTGATGCGCTCAAGCCTGAAGACCGGCTTGTGCTGGTCGCCTTCAGTGACCGCGCTGAAGTCCTGGCAGCAGCGCTGCTTAGGGGCAATGAGGGGCATTTTCGATCCGCGATCTCTTCGATGACGGCTTCTGGTGGCACGGAGATCTACCGGGGGCTTGCAGCAGCGATCAGGCAGGTGCGTACGTATGCCACACCGGAGGTGCTAAGCCATATCCTGTTACTGACTGATGGACGCACCTATGGTGATGAGGAGGCAGCTCTGCGCGCTGCTGTTAAGGCTCAGACTTCGGGTATCGGGTTGTCAGCTTTCGGCATTGGGGAGGACTGGAATGACCTGTTCCTCGACCGATTAGCCCGCTGTGGAGGGGGCAGTTCTCAATATGTCGACTCACCCGCCAAAGTACAGCGCGTGCTCCGGTCACAGATCCGCGGACTGACCCGTACTGCCTTGGTCAATGCCAAGGTCAAAGTCAGTCTGGCCTCCTGTGCAGACCTTGTGGGCGCATATCGCGTGGCGCCCTGTATGGATGTGCTCACCGCCGAAGAGGGTGACTGCTTTTCTCTGGGAAGCCTGATGCGCGGCGAATCCACCGTTCTGGTGATGGAGTTAGCACTCCAGTCGGACGAGATGGGTCGCCATCGTGTCGCACGGGTAGCTGTTGAGGGTGAGAATGCCGCCGATTTGCAGCCGCTGCGGTTCTGGCGTGATCTGGATGTCTCCGTTAGACCAGAGGCTGAGAACGAGATAGTACCGCCGCGACTATTGACTATTCTGGCGCGCTTAAGCATCTTTCGGCTGCAGGAGCATGCTTGGCGGGCGCTGGAGTCTGGGAATCCCGAGCAGGCCACCCGCTATCTGACGTCTGCTGCCACCCATCTTTTTGATCTCGGATACCGTGACCTGGGTCAGGTCGCGATGTTGGAAGTGTCACGGATCACTCAGGAGGGTCGCGCGACCAATCGAGGGCGGAAGCAACTTCGTTACGGAACACGAACGCTGTCCGGTTCTGTTCCCTGATCTTGGAGGTGACTATGGCTCCGAAAGGTAAGAAAGTGGGTTGTCCTTCCTGTGGGGCGGACAACCTGCCCGGTACGCTATTCTGTGTACAGTGCGGTACCTATCTTCCATCTGGCGGCCCGCTGCGTACCGAACCCCTGCCAGAGCAGGAGAATGGGCGGCCTGCTCATCGTCGCGAGGACACTGAGGAGACTCAGTGTGCAATGATAAGCATCGAAGTGGAGGTGTTGAGCTCGGGACGGTCTATGCTGTTTACTGGTGATCGCGAAATCCTTGTTGGTCGACTGGATGCTGCTCATGGCATTTTTCCGGAACTTGACATGACTGCCGATGATGGGCTTGAGCAGGGTGTCTCACGACGGCACGCTCGGATCTATACTCGAGATGGCACGTGCTTTGTCGAGGACTTGGATAGCACAAACGGCACCTTTCTCAATGGTGAGCGCGTTACGCCCTATCTGCCCTATGCGTTTCATGACGGCGACGTTCTCAGTTTCGGCAGTCTTCGACTGGGTTTCCACGTCTCCATGATTGATGAGGATCCCACTTCAGAGGAGTCGGCTTAATGGCCTATACGGTCTTGCTACATATTATGAACGAAGATGCTGTCGTCGGTGAGATTGAGGAGATACCCGATCCGACTCAGCAGTTCTTGGCGCTTCGAAGTCCGCGGCTGCGCGATGGTCGTGAGGTGAGCTATCTTCTGGCAGAAACCAACACGGTACTGTATCCTTGGAGTCGCATCCACTGTGTTGAGATCTTGCCCACTGAGAACGATGAACAAATTGTTACCTTCATCCGTGAATGAGCTTGAGGGTCATCCCCTCGTGCTGGTGGTGGACGATGAGCCGCGGATTGTCCGCTTTGTGCGGATCAATCTGGAGATCGAGGGTTTTAGGGTCATCGAAGCCTCTGACGGTCTGGCGGCCTTGCGCGAGGTACGCGAAAAGATGCCCGATATGGTGTTGTTAGACGTGATGATGCCCGAGATGGATGGGTTTGAGACGCTCAGGATGATCCGCGAGATCTCCAGCGTGCCGGTGATCATGCTGACGGTTCAGAGTTCCGAGGAGGACAAAGTCCGTGGCTTGGACCTGGGTGCCGACGACTACATTACGAAGCCTTTTAGCCCCCGGGAGTTGGTTAGTCGGGTCCGGGCAGTGCTTCGGCGGGTACGGACGTTGACGCCAGGTGAGAGCTCTGTGTTGGAGATTGATGATTATCTCAGCATTGACTTCAACACAGCGGAGGTACTCGTTGAAGGTGAGCGGATCAAGCTGCGCCCAACCGAGTTCCGCGTGCTAAGGCATCTTGTGGAGAATGCTGGATGGACTGTGCCGCATAGCACACTTCTGTCTAAGGTCTGGGGATACGAGTATAAGGATGAGGTCTCCTATCTCCGCCTCTACGTCAACTATCTGCGCAAGAAGATTGAGCCTGATCCCTCTGAACCGCGTTATATTCTGACTGAGCGCGGTATGGGGTATCGTTTTGTTGACTTCCGTGACAGGGAGCAAGAGAATCAGTAGTCTAATGTTCCTCCGATGGTCTATCCTTGATTCCAAGGTAGAATACCTCTACTGGAGTTTCGATGGAGGCCAAGGATGATGTTTTGGGACCCTACCTACTTTCTATTTGCTTTACCTGCATTGTTGCTGGCGTTTTACGCTCAGTGGAAAGTGCGCAGTACCTATGAGCGTTATCTCAAGGTGCCTAATTCGGCTCGAGTGACTGGTCTTGAGGCCGCCCGCACCCTGCAGCGAAGCGCCGGTATTGCCGTGCGTGTCGAGGGCACTCAAGGTGTGCTAAGTGATCATTACGATCCGCGGACGAAGGTTCTCCGGGTGTCTCGAAGTGTCGCGGAGTCAGCTTCGGTCGGCGCTGTGGCGATTGTGGCACATGAAATGGGACACGCATTACAGGATGCTGAGGCCTTTGCCTTGCTTCGGCTCCGCTCTGGGCTTGTCCCAGTGGTTAATCTGACCTCATGGCTTGGCCCGATCCTGTTTGTTCTGGGGTGGATGCTAAACTTACAACCCCTTGCGTTTCTAGGGGTGGCCTTCTTCGGCGGAGCGGTTGTTTTCTCGCTGCTAACACTTCCCGTGGAGTTGGATGCGAGTCGGAGAGCGCTGGATCTGCTCAAGCGGTCTGGTATCGTGACAGATCGAAAAGGGCTCAAGGGCGCTCGTAGTGTTCTGTCTGCTGCCGCGCTCACCTATGTTGCAGCTCTGGCACAGGCGTTGTCGACGATGCTCTACTATATTTTTCTCCTCGGAGGACAGAGACGCCGTCGAGGTTAAGGTATAAGGTAGAGAACGCCATACTGTTGAGGCGTCCTCGGTCCAGAAGCTGATTCCGAGGCGCGTTGGGGATCCACTGATTGAAAGCCCGCGGTCGGCAGTCCCTGTCAACGAGCCACGGCTTAGCCGACTGCCCTGTTGTTTCCTCTGGGGACTCTGCTAACTGTGAGCCTGGAGGGTGGCAGGACTGTGCGGTTTTGAGGCATACGTGTAGTCTGTCGGTTCATAACAGAGGAGCTGAGTCTTGGCTACGCAGTCGAAAGATCCCGGTTTTCTGCCAGTGCCCCCGCGTTCTGTTGAGGAAACCGGCATCAGTATAGGTATGCTGTCGGACCTTGCGATTAAGACCTTCTACTTTGAAAGCCACCTCACCGGACGCGATCTGGCCGAAAGCTTGGGGTTGCCTTTTCCCAACGTTGTATCGGTGGTCCTGGAGTTTCTGCGCCGTGAGCAGCTCTGTGAGGTACGAAGCGCTACAGGGCGTGGTGGATTCTCTGAGTCCACCTACGAGTATGTGCTGACAAGCCGTGGACGTGATATGGCGCGTGATGCGCTAGACCGTGGCCAGTATATTGGTTACGCTCCGGTTCCTCTGGATGCCTATCTCGATGCGATTCGCAAGCAAGGGCTTCGGGAAGTAGCTGTGCATCAGCGCCAGCTGCGTAAGGCTTTAGCGCATTTGGTCTTCAACGAGCAGACTTTTGAGCAGATTGGTCCAGCGATTAACTCTGGGCGTTCCATTTTTCTCTTCGGACCGCCCGGAAACGGCAAGACCTCGGTCGCGGAAGCGATCGGGAGCCTGCTTATGCAGGGGGACATCTACATCCCGGTTGCGGTCGAAGTAGAAGGGCAGATCATCAAGGTCTTTGATGATGTCAATCATGTAGTTGCTGATGAGAGCTATCCACAGCGCATCGATGGTCGGTGGATTAAGATTCGGCGACCTTTTATCGTGGTTGGAGGTGAATTGACTCTGGAAGGCCTGGATCTTGTCTACAACAACGACTACAAATACTATGAAGCGCCCTTTCAGATCAAGGCTAATGGGGGTATTCTACTGATCGATGACTTCGGTCGGCAGACTGTTCGACCAACGGATCTGCTGAACCGTTGGATCGTGCCGTTGGAGAAGCGCATTGACTTTATGACGCTGCATACGGGTCGCAAGTTTGAGGTCCCGTTTGAGGTGCTGATCGTCTTCTCGACCAATCTCGAGCCGCAAGAACTGGTGGACGAGGCGTTTCTTAGGCGAATTCGGCATAAGATCGAAGTCCGGGATCCAAGCTGGGAGGAATATGCTGAGATTTTCAGGCGGATTGCGGAGAGTAAAAACATCCCCTTTTCTGAGCCAGCATTGGCGTACTTGATACGTGAACACTACATTAAGTCTCAACGTCCTCCCCGGGCGTGTCACGCACGGGATCTTCTGGATCAGATCGTTGACATCGCTAGTTACCTCAGTGTTCCCCCGGCGCTTACCAAGGAACTGATCGATCGTGCGGCACAGTCTTACTTCGTGGACTTGTGAGATGACCGGTTTCCAAAACACCGGGAAGCTCGGCCGCCCTTTGATCATCGGGCATCGTGGCGCAAGTTGCTGCGCACCTGAAAACACGTTCCCAGCGTTTGAAGCCGCGGAAGCTGTTGGCGCCGACGGCGTAGAGTTGGACGTGCACTTGACTTCCGATGGTGTGCCTGTGGTCATCCATAATGCACAGGTTGATGCAACCTGTGACGGCTCAGGTCTAGTAAATGACCTGACCTTGGAGCAGGTTCGCCGTCTGGATGCCGGAATCCGTTTTCGGCCCGAGTTTACTGCGACGCGAATCCCGACGCTTGATGAGGTACTAGCTACCTTCGGCGAGCGGCTGCTGCTTAACATAGAGCTTAAGCCTCAGGTGCGGCCCGCGAGTCGATCCCGGCTTGAGGCTACGGTTGCGGACTTGATACGTTTTCACCGGCTGGAGGAACGAGTCTGGGTTTCCTCATTCAAGCCTTACTCTCTGCACCGCATGCATCAGATCGCACCGGAGATCGACTGCGGGTTCCTGTACAGTCCTCTAACGCTTGGCGCTCTGTGGTTGATGCCGTTCACTCCCTTCAAGGCACTGCATCCGCATACTAGCTTAACTTCCAAGCTGGTTGTGTATGCCGCGCATTTGCTAGGCCGACGTGTGGTGTCCTGGACGGTGGATGATCCTGTCGCTGCGGTGCGGCAATCGCAGTGGGGCGTTGATGCCCTGATCACGAACGATCCGGGGGCGTTGCTAGCCTTGATATCTGCCGGTATCTAGCTCGCGATAGCGTGATCGGTTGGCAAGTTCATCGTCGCTCAGTTCCCCACGAAGCCAGCCCAGAAGTGCTTCGCTGTCAAAGTCCGCGGCGTAGACACGGTACACTCTGCCCTCGCTGTCCCGTCCTATGATCAGAATTGTCACGCTCGTCGGTATGGAACAGAAGTCTCCTAAGGTGGGAGGCAAACCGTCTAACACGTGCCAGATGATCTGCGGGTCAGCCCCCTCGTTAGCTGGAGTATCCGCGAAGTCTGCGCTGATAATCGCACGTCTCCTCAAAGTGCTGAGGTCCGCTGCGGCCTCACCGTCGCCTGATGCTGTCAGGGTAGGAGGCGTGTCCCAGGCGACACTGACCTCGGCCCCAACAGGGGATAGGGCATCGAGTATGGCAAAGGTGCAGGCTGATGGTGTGACTACCATCTGTTGCACCCCGGTGCCGTAAAATGCTTGCTGATTGACTCGAGATGCCTTGATGACGAGTCCCAACAGCACCGAGATGATGAGCAGATCTGCTATGCCAAGAACCACCAGTGTGAGTCTTTGAGCGCGATTCATCTTTAGGAGTATAGCATGATCAAGCCAGTTCGAAAGGGTGCTTCCATAGTTCCCTCTGAAGCAGAGAGCTCGAAGCCAGTAGCCATCTCAGCTGTCACCAGTGGTCTGCTAGCTTCCTTCCTGCTCGGTTGGGCCCCCATTCTAGGCAAGTTTGCTTATCGGGCGCGCGTTGACCCATTGACCTTGGCCTCGCTGCGGACCTTGGTTGCAGCTATCTTTCTTTGGTGTGTTCATCTTGTTTTCTGGCGTCGAAGAGTTGCGTTAGGTTGGCGACCGGCGCTAAGTTGCATCATTGTGGGGGCCATCAACGGGGTTGGATCACTCTTTTACTACAGTGGTCTTAATCGACTGGATGCTTCGCGGGCAGCGCTCCTTGGTTCGATGGTCCCGCTGTGGGTAGTGCTCTTCCTAAGCGCGTCCGGGCAGCGGATGGGTATCCCCACCTTTGTGCAACTGGGTATTGCACTTTGTGGCGCTATGCTAGTTACATCACCCTGGCACGCGGAGGATCCTGCGGATTTCCTAGGCTCGATGCTGATGTTCGCCTCAGCCGCCATCAACGGATGGTACATCGTTAGCGGTCAGTGGGTGCTTGCCGACATTCCGTCGCAATCTGGAACTCTGTACATTATGTCCGGTATGGCGATGACTGTGATCATAGCTCGCTTCTTAGGGGGAGGGATTGTGCTGCACGGTATTCCCCTTGAGGGGTGGCAGGCGATTCTCGCGCTGGGCTTGACAACCGCCCTTTCTAGGATGGCGATGTTTTTCAGCCTGGCGCGGCTTGGAGGAGTTCAGACGGCGATTCTGAATCTGTTCGAACTCATGGTGAGCCTGGGGCTGGCCTTCGTGTTTCTCGGCGACCGTCTCGCTTGGTATCAGTGGCTGGGTGGGGCTCTCTTATTGGGCGGTGGATTGCTGGCGCAACGCAGGACAGAAAGCGCCTCTGACAGCTGGGCAACCTTCGATCCGATGCCCTCTTCGGCAGGGCGGTAGAATTGGTCACGGTCCCCGCTGCAGGCTGGTTCCCCACACACCTTCGAAAGACTTGGGCAGTGATTCCTCAACCCACTCTACCGTAACGCCTTGGCTGTCAAAGAAATCTACAAAGACGCCGACCACAAAGCCAGTAAGGCGGTCTTTGTGTTCAACCACGGTGCGGTCAATCTTTCCCTCAGATGCCAGCTTAATTAAACACCTGAGGCTCTTTTGGATT
>PWVB01000092.1 GCA_003562365.1 Anaerolineae bacterium | reverse complement strand
TGCACGCTCGTCGATGAGTCGCTGCTGGAGACGTCCCAGCAAGATAGCGACTGGCGTCGCGGTCGAAGCCTGCTTCAGTTCGGCTCCCACGCCTTCCTCAGCTGCGGCCACCAGAACGTTGACCTCACGTCGATGCTCTCCGCAAAGATTCAGCAACAGCGTGCGGATTCGTCGGGGATCGTCTACCAGCTGTCGACCGTATTCGGAGATGATGTAGGCCAGCTTATCGCGTGTGACATCGTTCACGTCGCACCCTCCCGCATGTCGTGGATCACTACCTCAATGAGTTGCAGTTTGGGGCAGCAACCCGAGCACGTTGGTCAAATAGTCCAAAACTCAGTCGACGCACCGTAACAGGCAACGCCGAAGCTCTAACCAGTATAAGGAGACGCCTATGCTTGTCAACCTGCCATATTCATCGGGAGCGATAAACAAGCAATGTCAGGCCCGGTTATCCCCCGCATCGTAGTTTTCACCAGGAAGCTAGACTACCCGATGGCGCCACGGCTTTAGAGACACCTCCGGAGTTTAAGGGGGTGGAACACGCTCTTCGGCATGCGTCAGATGAACATAGGGGGTCCACGTCCGCTCATCCCCCCGACGACCAGCACCGGTGCACGCAGGCCGACCCAGCCTTCGGGAAGCTGTCTCGGCGCAGCTCGCGGCCCCCTGGGCTGGCACCGTCCTCTTTTTTTGGTGAGCGTTCACGCATTCCGCCAGGGACGCTCCTGAGAGGAGACTGCGATGTACACAATCTACTTCAGCGGTGATTCTGTGTCTACCTCGGATGCGTCCGAGGCCGTAACCGTCTACTGGGAACAAGTTGATGCTGGCACACGTCCGGCGGTCTTCCGCGACGGTGACCTCATCGTCCACATCAACACGTGCGAGGACTGTTGGAAACCTGTCCTGATGACCCGTCACTACGTCGCCGCCTACGTTGGTGCGTTTGGCGAACTGGACGAGGGCGTGCTATGCGAGCACTGCATCGACCGGATGATCGATGACGAGTAGGAAAAGGACTGGGGCCGTGAGGCGGCAATGATTCATAACCTCGCCCACATCGAACAGTAGATAGAGGACCAAGGCCCGTCATAGAGCCGCAGACCTGTGTGCGCGGGCGTCAGGTCTTCCCCGAGTACGCTCACAGCGGCGTCCGAACCACAGGCGACGCCTGAGGAGTAACCTGCGTAGCACTGAGAGGTGGTCTGGATCGACGTGGTGGCGAGCCAGTAATAGCGATCTGAGGCGTACTGACGTTCGTGATTTCTGCGCAGAAATGCGGAAAGGAGATCCGATGGTCAATGTGGTGGGAGGCAACATATCAGGCACAACGACGCACTGGCAAACGCCCGTTGGTGCGCAGAGCCAAGCCTGGTGACCAGCCAGTTGGAGACGACGATCCCATCGTGACACCCTTCTGAGGAGAGGCCCTTCGGGGTCTCTCCTCTTTTTCTCGTTGCTGACAGTAAACGGGGGTCGAGACACCATAGCGGTCGCTGGATGCATCGACAACCATATCATTCTGAAAGGAGATCTGTGATGGCCCAGTTCACGATGGTTTCTGATGGTCGCATTCTGTCGATTGGTTCGTTTGAAGATGTCACTAGCCTGGCTACTCAGGAGCGCGCTGCCGGACATCGGGTCTGCGTTCACCGCACCAGGCCCGCTGACCTTGCTTCATTGCCTCAAGGTAGGACGCCATCTTTCGATACACGCGGGTTCGCCGTCAGGTTGAGACAGGCCGGGCGGACCGATCTACTGCACTGTCTGGATGCTGAGGATGCGCAAGCAGTACTTGAGGAGATCCGCAGCCGCGGCGTCCAGGCCAAGATCGTGCGCGTCTAGCCACCAGTTACTAAGAGCCCCGTAGCCTGAGGCTACGGGGCTCTTTTGTGTTGCCGTACCACCTAATCGATGGGGCTCACTAACTACACAAGGAGGTTTGCAATGTTGACCCAAGATCAGATTCGCGCCCTACGCGCACCCTTTCCGGCAAAAGCTTTGACGCCTGACACCAGCCGTGGCTTTGAGCTCACCTCGATCAAGGCGGCCTACGTCATCGAGCGGCTCAACGACGTCTTCGGCCCTTGCGGTGTGGGCTGGCGCTATGTCCACACGCCCTTTGAGACAGTCGTGACCGGTGATCAGCGCGCTGAGATCCTCACCGAGGTCGCGCTCCAATACCGCGTGTCCGACGATGAGCAGCGGGGCTGTGGTCCTGTCAAGTGGCACGAAGGTTGGCGTATCCGCTCAGATCACCCGTGGCATTGGTCGGAGCCTGTCTTCGCAGTCGGTGGCCGGGGCCTTGGTCGTGGCAGCGCACCCAACACGGATGCGCGCAAATCGGCAGTGACCGATGGCCTGACCAAGGCTGCATCGATGATCGGCATCGGGCACCAGGTCTTCAAGGGTCAGGTGCGTCTCAATGGCGGCAACGGCAGCAAGGCACACGATGCTGGCAAAGACGCGACTGCATTCTGGTCACTCTACAACCGTAAGGCCAAGGACATCGGTATCACACTGGAGGTAGCCAAAGACCTGGCCGGCCGTGGGGACTGGGATGAGGCGTATCGCGAACTGAAGATGCTGATAGAGAAGGCTGTCGCTTAATCACTTGGACCAGGGGGCGAAGGGAATCCCCGCCCGGCTGCCCCTGGTTCTCGTTTCTGCCGCATCCACCCCGCAGTATCCCTCTCGCCCCCTGCCTTGTGCGGGGGGCTTGCCGCACATCCACTCATTTCAGAGCAAAGGAGCGAACCATGCACCAGACCACGTTTATCGAACAGTCCGGCGTTGACGCCTTCAAGGTGAATGACCTCCCAGGACCTGAACGCCCCGTCAACCGTCTCCGCGAAGCCGGTCCTCAAGCTGTATCCACCGTGGAGCTGCTGGCGTGTCTGCTGCAGGGGCCCGATGCCCTCCATCAGGCCACGCAGCTTATGACGCGCTTCAAGGACTTGGGTCAGCTTGTCACAGCCAGTGAGGCGGATCTGACCGCTGTTGAGGGTATCGGCCCGGCACAAGCCGCGCGCCTCAAGGCTGCGCTGGAGATCGGTGCCCGGCTGATGGCTGAGACCCCGGAGGAACGCTGGCAGATCCGCGCGCCGAGTGACGCCGCCCACGTCCTGATGCCGATGTTGAGCCACCAGACCCGCGAGAACCTCGTCGTGCTGGCCCTCGACACGCGGAACCGCGTTGTCCATCAGGAGATCCTCTACACCGGCACCATCAACACCTCGATCTGCCGCATCTCTGAGGTCTTCGCCGTCGCGATGAAGCACAACGCCGCCAGCATCTGCATCGCGCACAACCATCCTTCGGGAGATCCCAACCCAAGCCCTGAGGATGTCGCGTTGACGCGCAGACTCGTGGAGGCGGGGAAGCTTCTGGAGATCGAGGTGCTGGACCATCTGGTTATCGGCCGCAACCGCTACATCAGTCTGCGCGAGCGCGGCCTGGGCTTTGAGACGAGCTAGGAGGGAACCATGCGTCACGTGAACGTTATCCTGCCGAAAGACGGCTATTTCTGGGTGGGGGCCCTCACCCCAACGGGGCTGCGGGCCTTCAAGGTCACCGAAGCTCTGCAATGCGCGTGCGGTCAGGCGTCCTGCTCGCATATCGAGTCGGTGAAGAGCTATCTGCGGTTGGAGGGGCGGGCCGTGCCGGAGGAATCCGGCCCCGACCTTCCGGTGTCCTGCCCGATCTGTGGAGAGGCGGTGCGGGCTGCAGCCGATCGCTGGCGCTGTGCCGCGTCCCCCGGGCATTACTGGCAGCACCGCGGGGAGCAGTCCGGTGTCAAGGCTTTCCTCACCCAACCGCATCCCGCCAAGCAGGGCGCCTTTTACGAGCAGACCATCGAAGAGCGCGAGGCTTTCTTGGCGCAGGTCAGCCACCGTGAGTATTCACCCTATCACCCGAAAGGAGTTTGAGATGTCCATCCCCAAGACTGACGGCGTGACCGATGCGGTCGTCTACCATTGCCCGCTGTGCGGCGATGTACTGGACCCGGATTGGCCGGATGTCCTTTGTCCTCTGTGCAAGCTTGATCAGGAAGAGAAGCTTGCCGACTACTGGGCGGAACGCGAGCAAGCCTGGCACCCCGCGTAAACAAGGAGAGATGAGATGATCACGATCCGCAACGGCGCCAATGGCAAGGTCGCCATCATCAACGGCAAGACCTACACACTGGTGCGCTACTACGAGCATACAGCGCTTGACGGCGTCTTCTTCCTCGCGGTCGCCGGTCGCGTGCCCCTGAAGCCCGACGACCTGGCCGAACACTGGCAGGTCATCCGCAGCGGTAACGTGTACCTGGCCCTGAGTGCCCGGCCCTTCAGCTATCACCTCATCGAGGGTGAGGGGGCCAAGACGGATGCACCGAACTGGCCGCGCTTGAAGTCTCCGGCTGCGTGCTATGCCTTTGTGGGCCCCACAGAGGAGGCTGTCCGTACGCAGATCGAGCTGACCCTGGAACGGTATCACGCCCGGATCACGCTCGAAGACGCCCTGGACCGCAGCACGAAAGTGGCCGATCTCTGCGACGGCCCACCGGCGTATCTGCTGAGAGCAGACCGACTGTAGCCGTCGAGAGTTGTCCTGATTGGGAGCTGATCTTCGGGTCAGCTCCCTTTCTCTTTGCAGTACGTCACCGATGTGATGTGACCATATCCAAGGAGGTTCCCAGATGTCTGAGCAGATGGTTGTTAAGCACTCCGTCGTCGGAGTTGAAGCCGCGTTTGCCAACAAGGGAGCGCAGGCTGCGGTCTTTCGTCCACGCTTCGGTCAGGCCCATCAGCAGTACTTCACTCCTCGGTGGCTGACCCAAGCCTTCGCCGATATCGCCGAGGGGCTCTTCAACGTGCGTCGTGCCAAGGGCAAGCTCGTCAATCGTCCTCTCCGCGTGCTGGATCCTACCTGTGGCAGCGGTCGCCTGCTGGCGCCGTTCGCCGAGCGCGGTCATCAGGTGCTGGGCATAGAGCTCGATGAGCGGCTGGTCCCCGTAGCACGCCGCGCTGTGGGCAAGGCCAACGTCCGGCGTGGTGACATCTGCGCCTACGCCCCGGCTATCCCCCAGGGCAG
>PWVB01000047.1 GCA_003562365.1 Anaerolineae bacterium | reverse complement strand
CTCCCAGGATCAATGCCCCGGCTGTGACCAATACCGAAGCCACAATCATACCGAAGATGCCGTAGTGGCTGGCAGCAACATCATCGGGGATAGGATGCCAGCGGGTGCCAAATATGAACTCCAGCACTCCAATATGCGAAAAGGCATCCCAAGACTCCACTAAGGTAAACACAACGATCAAGATGACGATGAAGACCGACAGGAGCGCGCTGACCAACAACACGTAACGCACGATCCGATCGGTGAGATCAGCAACCCTCATCGTAGCCCCCCTCAAGTAAACGACCTCAAGACCAAACCACCTACCCGCGCGCAGGCACATTGATTCGGAAGCGCAGAGCAGGCATCACGCGCCGCCCGGCGCTTCCGACATAGCCTCCGCGCGCCACTCGCGCCTATCGAACCGCAATATATCCCTGATCGGAGACGACGGCCTGCCCGTCGGAACTCATAATCCAATCAAGCCAAGCTGCGACGATGCCCGTCGGCTCCCCATTGGTTACCATAATCAGCGGGCGTACCACCCCGTAGCTGCCGTTGAGCACATTCTCCGTCGTAGGCAATATCTCATCCACCGCCACGATCAGCACACTGCTGTCTAAATAGCCAAAGGAGAGATAGGCTATCGAGTTCGGGGTGCTGGACACTGCAGTCCGCACCTTACCGTTGGAATCCTGGAAGATCGCTGAGTCGGTAATCGCATCATCGCCCATCACCAGCTCCTCAAACGCACCCCGCGTCCCAGAGCCCTCCTCACGGCTGATCACCGTGATCGGCTGAGTCTCACCTCCCACCTCACTCCAGTCCGTGATCCGCCCAGCAAAGATCCCCCGCACCTGATCAAGGGTCAGATCGTCCACCGCCAGCTCCGCGTGCGCTACGATCGCAATCCCGTCCTGTGCTATGGTGTAGAGCTCCAGCTCTGGATAGGTCTCCAACTCCGAGGCCTTGATCTCACGCGACGCGTTACCGATGTCGGCGGTGCCATCTCCGGCAGCCACCACACCCGAGCTGGACCCGCCACCGGCCACATCAATCCTGATCTCCGGATTCAGGGCCATAAAGGCTTCCCCCAGCTTTTCGGCCAGCGGCTGCACCGTCGTTGAACCGGCAACGCTGATCTGGCCCGCTGCACCGGGGTTCTGCGAAACAGGGTCGGCATCTGAAGCATCGGCGACCGATTCTGATGCTGCCGGCATCGGGGTGGCGGTGGGATCGGCGATGGGCTGCCCACCACAGGCAACGACTAACAACGCCACCATTACCAACAGGCTTATCCAAATGTGACGCATAGTGATCTCCTCCTGAGGACCATCTAGATTTTTGACACGCTCAGAGTCTACCAAAGTGAGGTTAACGCCCACTGAATACAAGGTTAACAGCGTGTTAAATCAGTTCAGCGAGCTTGTTATTGCGACAGCTCTTTACCAGCGTTTAACTTGCAGTTAAAGAGCGCTTAACGCCACCGCTGAATAATGGTCTCAGACATCCATCGATGGGAGAGTTGAGAAATCTATGCGCATCGCGATCTTCACTGAGACCTTCTTGCCCAAATGGGATGGCATTGCCAACACTCTCTGTTACCTGCTTGAGCATCTGGAGAAGCGGGGCCACGCTGCCATTATGTTCGCACCACAGGGAGCTCCGCAGGTCTATGCTGGCACGCCAATCGTCGGACTGCCCAGCGTCGAGTTCCCCCTCTATCGTGATCTGAAACTGGTGCCCCCGCTGGTCAACGTAGCGGAGATCCTGTCGGCTTTCAGGCCGGACGTCATCCATCTGGTCAATCTAGCCTCACTGGGGCTGGTCGGTCTGCACCACGCACATACAATGAAGCTACCCAGCGTCGCCTCCTATCATACGGATATGGCCACTTACGCCCGCCATTACCGCCTACGCTTCCTGGAGGGACCTATCTGGGCTTACTTCCGATGGCTGCACAATCAGGCAGACCTTAACCTGTGCCCCTCTAACTTCACCAAGATCCAGCTGGAAGCGCACGCCTTCAAGCGTGTTGCGGTCTGGGGACGTGGGGTGGATACGGAACGGTACCATCCCAGCCACCGTAGGACCAGCTGGCGCGTGCGGCTCACGCGGGGAAAGCCAGAGCTTCCTCTCCTGCTCTATGTGGGGCGGTTAGCGGCAGAGAAACGAATCCACTGGCTCGGGCCGTTGATGAAAGCGCTCCCGGGGCCGGAGTTAGCCATCGTCGGGGACGGTCCGATGCGAGAGGAACTGACAACGGCCTTCCAGGATACCGCGACCGTGTTCACCGGCTATCTGCAGGGCGCGGACCTGGCCGCCGCCTATGCAGCAGCCGATCTCTTTGTCTTCCCCTCAGACAGCGAGACCTTCGGAAACGTAGTCCTGGAAGCAATGGCGTCAGGACTGCCAGTGGTAGTCGCGGGCGCCGGCGGTCCTGTGGATCACATCACACACGGCCGAAACGGTTTCCTCAGCGACCCGAAGAATCCGGCCGATTTCGTCAGGCTGGTTCGGCACTGCCTGACCGAACCAGAGGCGCGGGTCAAGATGGGCCAACAGGCCCGCGCTTATGCCGAAAGCCAGACATGGGAAGCGGTTCTCGATGGGCTGCTACAGCAGTATGCACAGACTATCCGTACCCGGAGCCGGCGTCCGGCCACACTCAGTTCAGGCGCTTGGTGGCGTGACCGCCATATCTCCGGCGCCGAGCGTCTGTGGGCCCTATCCGGTAGCCAGCGGGGATTGGAGCATCTGGCCGTTCTACAGATGGTGGTCGGCAGGTTTCATCCCGTCGCCGATTCTGATGCCATCGGCAGCGTCAGGTAAAACGTGCTGCCGACGCCCTCAATACTGCGCACCCAGATGCGCCCGTGATGCATCTGCACGATGTGCTTGGAAATAGCCAGTCCAAGACCGGTCCCCTGCTGCGCACGCGCCCGGTCTGTCTTATAGAACCGTTCAAAGATACGGGGGAGATCGTCGTCAGGAATGCCGAGGCCGGTATCCGCGACACCGATGACGATCTCTCGGGGCGGTGCGGCACCATCGTCCGCGCCATCCCCGACCTGACCCAACTCCTCCGCCGTGTAGGGACGAGCAAATACGTTGATCGTGCCGCCAGACGGCGTGAACTTGATGGCGTTGTGTAACAGGTTCGCGATCACCTGCCGCATCCGCGGGGCATCGGCCAACACCGGGGGAAGATTCTCCGCGATAGCAAGCGTCAACGTTACACCTTTGCGCTCCGCCTGAGGGTCAAGGCGTTCAATCGGCTGATGTACCAACTCACGCACCGGCGTGGCGCTTAGGGTGAGCGGGACCCGCCCCGACTCGATGCGAGAAAGCTCAAGCAGCTCCTCCACCAGCTGTGTCAGGGAAAGCAGCTCAGTCTCCATATGCCTCAGAAATCGGCGGGCCGCCGGTGGATCCTCGATAGCGCCATCGCGCAGGGTCTCAACCACCAAAGCCAGGGAAGCCAGGGGGGTGCGCAGTTCGTGGGAGATGTTGCTGATGAAGTCACGCCGCACCGTCTCCAACCGTCGGATATGAGTTAGATCCTGCAGCATGACCAGGTAGCGCGGCGGGTCCGAAGCGGGCAACGGGGTTATCACCGCGTGAAGAAAGGTGCCGTAGAGAGGCGTCTCCACCGTCTCGGTCTGCTGAACACCGCTTTCGCAGCAGCGGCTCCACAGCTCGATCAACTGATGACTGTAGGCGATCTGGGCAAAACGGCGGCCGAGGGCCTTATCCTCATCATAGCGTAGAATGCGGGCCGCAGCGGCGTTGATCATCACCACCACTCCGGCTTCATCGGTGATGATCACCCCATCAGCCATATGCTCAAGAACCGTGGAGAGCCGCGCCTGTTCGAGCGCCAGGGTAGCCACCTTCTCCTGTAGTTGATCCGCCATATAGTTGAAGGAGCGGGTGAGTTGACCGACTTCATCGCGGGTCGTGGGCAGCAGCCGCCCACTGAGGTCGCCGGCCGCCACCCGCTGGACAGTCTCGGTCAAGCGTCGGATTGGTGCGACGGTGCGAGAGACGGTGTAGGTGGCCAACAACGCAGTTACCAGCGCGGTCAGCACACCGGCGATCAACAACCCACGGCTCAGCCGGTTGACGTTCGCTTGGACCTCGTCCAGCGGCATCGCTACCCTCACGAAGCCGAGCAACTGACCGGCCGACAAGACGGGCATCGCCGCATACATCACTTCGGTTCGCTGTGTCTGGCTGAAGCGGGTTGCCATCCCCACACCGTCCCGCAATGCCAGCTGAATCTCTGGCCGGTTGAGATGGGACGCCATCTGGGCAGCGTCGGCGTGCGATTCGCCCAAGACCGTGCCATCTACCCCGACAACCGTGATGCGCTTCTCAATCAGCGCCGACCACTCCACGGCGAGACGATCAAGGGCGGCACTATTGGGCGCATCGCCCGCAAGACTCTGGAGGAGCTGAGCGTCCCGCGCCATAAGCTTAGCGTCGTCGAGTAGGTGATCGGCGAGATCCTCCATACGGGCGTTGCGCGCCTCCAGAGAGAGAAAGAGGGTCAATCCCATCGTGGCCAGGAGGATGATGGCGATATAAGGCGCGGTGATGCGCCACCAGATCGACGAGAACACGCTATGCCTCGAAGCGATACCCTGCGCCACGCACGGTGATAATCCGCACGGGGTCAGACGGCTCGTCCTCGATCTTCTCCCGAAGCCAGCGCACGTGGACATCCACGGTGCGGCTCCCGCCTGTATACTCCCAGCCCCAAACATCCTCCAGCAGCTGGTCGCGAGAGAGCACCCGCCCCTTGTGCTGTGCCAGGTAGGCCAACAGCTCGTACTCTTTGGGTTTCAGCGCCAGGGGTTCGCCGTGGAGGAAGACTTCGTGCCGTTTAAGGTCGAGAACGAGGCCCTCGAACTCCAACCGCATATCGGAAGCCTCCTCTTCGTCGTCGGCAAACTCCTCTCGCAGGAGACGCACCCGGCGCAACTGCGCTTTGACCCGCGCCAGAAGCTCGCGCATACTGAACGGCTTGGTCAGATAGTCATCGGCACCGACTTCGAGTCCTACGACCTTGTCGACCTCATCATCGCGAGCGGTGAGCATGATGATGGGCGCATTGTAATCCTGCCGCAGGATTCGACAGACTTCAAAGCCGTCGATGCCCGGCAACATAATGTCCAACAAGATCAGGTCGGGCTCCTCCTGACGGACTAACTCAACGGCCCTATGACCATCCGCTGCCACGGAGACACCATAGCCCTGCTTGGTCAGATTGTAGACCAAAGCCTCACGCAATACGATCTCATCTTCGACGACCAGGATCCTATCTGCCATCACGCCTCCTGAGCTGGCCCGTTATCGTTCGCTATTCTACCAGGAAACCATCATCAGTGTTCCGACAGCTTGTAATGCACATCCGGCAGCGCCCGCATGCGCTGCGCCGCCTGCTCCGCCGTCAGGTCGCGTTGTGGTTCGCCGAGCATCTCGTAGCCCACCATAAACTTCTTGACCGTTGCCGAGCGCAGCAGCGGCGGGTAGTAGTGCGCGTGCAGCTGCCAGTGAGCACCGTCATCGGCGTCACCGGTCGGGGCGCCATGCCAGCCCATCGAATAGGGGAAGGAAGTCTCGAAGAGATTATCGTATTTGATCAAGAGCACGCGGAGCGCCTCTGCCAGAGCCTCACGCTCTTTGTGCACCAGCTCGGGCAGCCGAAGCACGTGACGGCGAGGCAGCACCAGCGTCTCAAAGGGCCAAAGCGCCCAGTAGGGCACTACTACGAGCCAGTGAGCGTTCTCGTAAAGTACCCGCACACCAGCGCTGGCCTCAAGTTCAGCATAGTCCAGGAGCAGTGGCTTGCCGCGGGTCTCGAGGTAGGCGCGCTGTGCAGCGTCCTCCTTGGCTGGCTCATTGGGCAGAGCGTCGCCGGCCCAGACCTGGCCGTGGGGATGGGGGTTAGAACATCCCATCATCTGGCCCTTGTTCTCAAAGATCTGCACCCAGCGATAAAGCTCACCCAGCTCCTCCGCCTGCTCGGCCCATACATCGATCACGCGGCGGATCTCAGGGACGCTCATCTCTGCCAGCGTCAGGTCGTGACGCGACGAGAAACAGATCACCCGACAGGTCCCAGGCTGGGTCTCAGCGTGCAGCAAGGGATGTGGGTTGACGGTCACCGGAGGCGTGTCGGGCAGAAGGGCCGCAAAGTCGTTGGTGAAGACAAGGGTCTCGTCATAGTCGGGGTTTTCCACCCCGGCGGCCCTTTCGTTGCCGGGACACAGGTAACAGACAGGATCGTAGTGCGGACGCACCTCCTGAGGAGGTTTCTCCAGCTGCCCCTTCCAAGGACGCTCAGTGCGGTGGGGCGAGACAGTGATCCAGTCACCGGTCAGCGGATTCCGACGCCGGTGAGGATGCTCCCCGGGTTTGAACTCAGGCATAATCCCCTCCAGTGAATGCGGCACGCTGTAGCCGTGGATACAGGGAAGGCCTGGCTGGGCACAGACCCCATTATAGTCAACTCACGGCAGTTGCCTACGCGCTAAAGGCGCTTAAGGTTGCCTACGCGCCAGAGGCGCGTATGATTGCGTTGTGTTCAACGCAAACCGGGCTAGACTAGGATCGATGCTATGAGTTCAACCTATCAACTACCTTACGGGAAAGGGTTCAAGGAGCTTCGGCTGGATACGGCAGCTCAGGTGACGCTACTGCGGCCAGCCGCAGTAGCGGGCGCCCCGGATCCGGTGGCGACGGTCGAAGCCGCCATCACTCATCCCCTAGGCGAGTTCAGCCTCACCGACTTCGTTGGCGTGCGCTCCGCCGCCGTCGCCATCAACGACAAGACGCGCCCCGTTCCTCATAACGCTATGCTGCCGCCCCTGTTGCAGGCCCTGGAGGCCATCGGGCTCCCACCCTCGGCCATCACGCTGCTGATCGCCACCGGGACCCATATCCCGATGCCGCCGGAGACCTTCGTCCAGGTAGTGTCGCCATCAATCCTGGAACGTTATCCGGTGATCTCCCACGACTGTGACGCTGATGATCTGGTCGCGCTCGGCACAACGACCCGTGGGACGCCCATCCGGATGAACCGCCGCTTTATGGAGGCGGACCTACGCGTCGTCGTCGGCAACGTCGAGCCGCATCACTTTGCGGGCTACTCCGGAGGGGTAAAGAGCGGCGCCATCGGCCTAGCCGGCCGTGATACGATCACGGCGAACCATAGCCTGCTGCGCGACTCGCGGGCCGCGTTGGCAATCTACGCGGACAACCCTCTGCGCCAGGACATCGAGGAGATCGGGCGTCACGTTGATATCCACTTCGCGATCAATGTGGTGATGAACGACGACAAACAGATCATCGAGGCCTTCGCCGGAGATCCGCTGGCAGTGATAGCAGCTGCAATGCCGGCGGTGCGGCGCATCTACGAGGTTGAGGTGCCCGAGCCCTTCGATGTGATGATCACCGCGCCGGGAGGATATCCCAAGGACATCAACCTCTATCAGTCGCACAAGGCCGTCTCGTGCGCCAACCGGGTGACCAAGGAAGGGGGCAGGATTATCCTGGTGGCTGCCTGTGAGGATGGAGCAGGCAGCGCGGGCTACGAGGCCTTTATGGCCCGCGGGTTCGACGATCACGCTGCGGTGATGCACCAGTTCGTGCAAGAGCCGTTCCGCATTGGGCCTCACAAGGCCTTTATCTTCGCGCGGGATGCGGTGCAGCTGGAGCGCATCTGGGTGGTTTCAGATATGGCGCGCGAACGGGTGGAGCGGCTGCTCCTGACACCGGCCACGCTGGAGGAAGCCATCGCCGCTGCCATAGCCCCGCTCCCGTCTACCGCCCGGATCGGGATCATGCCCTACGCTAACGCGACCATCCCGGTGGTGGCACGATAGCTCACGCCTCTGGCGAAGAGCGAGTCGGCTGTCTCCCCACGGATCACGCGGGCGATCCCCGCTCACCTGTCCCGTCGCTGATGAGCGGGTCTGCTATTAGCTAGACGAAAACTTAACTTAGAGGAGATTCAAATCTATGTCTCAAATCAGTGAACAGCACGTCAACCAGCATTCTCGACCGTCGGATCTCAAGATCACAGATTTGCGCGTCGTCCACCTCAAGGGCATCCCGATGCGCGTTCCGCTGATCCGAATCGACACCAATCAGGGGCTCTCAGGCTACGGTGAGGTCCGGGATGGCGCCAGCGCGACCTACGCGCTTATGCTAAAGAGCCGTGTCCTGGGCGAGAATCCCTGCAACGTCGATAGGGTCTTCCGCAAGATCAAGCAGTTCGGTCATCACGCCCGGCAGGCCGGCGGCGTCTGCGCCATTGAGATGGCGTTGATGGATCTGGCAGGACGCGCCTACAACGTACCGGCCTACATGCTGGCCGGCGGGAAATTCCGCGACAAGGTTCTCACCTATAGTGACACCCATGCTGAGCCAGACGGCAAGCAAATGGGCAAACGGCTCAAGGCACGTATGGAGCAGGGTTTCAAGTTCTTGAAAATGGACCTGGGGATCTGGACGCTGAAGGACGTGCCCGACACCGTGATCGGTTTTCCCGACACCCTGCACAGCCGTGACATCATGCATCCCTTTACAGGTATCCAGATCACCCAGAAGGGAATCGACTACCTGTGCCAGTACGTTGACGACGTCCGCAGCGTGATCGGCTACGAGATCCCACTGGCCATCGACCACTTCGGCCACATCGGGCTTGAATCCTGCATCCGCTTAGGCCAGGCGCTGGATCAGTTCACGCTGGCCTGGTACGAGGATATGCTGCCCTGGCAGCTCGTCGACCAGTATGCGACCCTTTCCCGTGCGGTGAAGACGCCGATCTGCACCGGGGAGGACATCTACCTCAAGGAGAACTTTATGCCGCTGCTGGAGGCCCGGGCCGTCTCGGTCATCCACCCGGACATCGCCTCATCGGGCGGCATTCTCGAGACCAAACGGATCGGCGACGCGGCGCAGGAGCACGGCGTCGCGATGGCTATGCACATGGCCGGATCGCCGATCGCGGCCCTGGCCAGCGTGCACTGCGCGGCTGCCACCCAGAACTTCCTGGTTCTCGAAAACCACTCGGTGGACGAGCCGAAGTGGAACGAGCTGATCACCGGCCTCCCGAATCCCATCATCCAGGACGGCTACATCGAGGTGCCGGAGACGCCGGGTCTGGGCTTTGAGGACCTGAACGAGGAGATAGTCCGCCAGCACATCGATCCGGACCGACCGGGCTACTTCGAACCCACCGATGATTGGGACGCCGAGCGCTCTCACGACCGACTCTGGAGTTAGCCATTCACCCTGACGGAGCTGTGCGCAAGCAGCGGGCGGCCCGCTGCTTGCGCTTCCGAGGTTAAGGGATCTGCAGAGGTCCCACCATCACAACCTGCGAGAGGAGAAAGCGCAATGCAGAAGGTCCAAACCACCCTCCATCTGACCCCGGCGATGTTTGGTGACCGGGAGCAACACCTCGCCACCAGCCAAACCGGCAGTTCGGAAGAGAGGCTGAACGGCAGCACCTTCCGCTTTGAGAGCGGCGTCTGTGGACTGCGGCTGACGAGTGCCGTGGGAGAGTTGGTGTTACTGCCCTTTCAGGGGCAGCAGGTCTGGTCGGCCACCTTTGCGGGCCGCGAGCTCACGATGCGGTCGATGTTTGAGCAGCCTACGCCAACCCGCGTCTTCCTGGAGACCTTCGGGGGCTTCTTGCAGCATTGCGGGATCACGGGAGTCGGCTCTCCGGGACCGCAGGACACCCACCCGCTGCACGGGGAGCTACCGAATGCCCCTTACGAGACGGCCTACCTTGTCTGCGGTGAGGATGAGGGCGGGCGTTACATCGGTATGGGCGGACGATATCAACACACAGTCGCCTTCGCACATAACTACCGTGCGGAGCCGCTGGTTAAGCTCTATGCAGACAGCACCCTCTTCAACGTCTCAATGACGGTCACCAACCTGAAAAACTCCCCTCAGGACCTGCTCTATCTGGCCCACGTTAACTTCAGACCGGTGGACAACGGCGAGCTGATCTACAGTGCCAAGCCCACACCGGAGCACGTGCGGGTTCGAGCAAGCATCCCCGCGCACATCACGCCGGGCCCCGGATACGTCGAGTTTATCGCGTCGCTGGGCGAACAGCCGGAGCAACACCACCGACTGGCACCGGATCTGACTTTTGACCCGGAGGCAGTATTCTTTATTGACTATCTCGCCGATGAGGAGGGATGGGCGCACTCAATACAGCGTCATCCCGACGGCAACGCCGACTACATTGGGCACCGGACCGACCAGCTCCCCAAAGGAACGCGCTGGATCTCCCGCACAGCCGACCAGGATGCCATCGCACTGGTTGAGGCGGGCACCTGCGAACCCGAGGGTTATCACGCCGAGAAAGCTAAGGGGAACGTCAAAGCGCTGGCGCCGGGAGCGACCTTCCGGGCCGACTTCCGGATTGGAGCATTGGGGCCGCAGGAGGCCGAATCGATGGCCCAACGCATCCGGCGTATCGTTGAGGTATGACCGCGATTCGACAGCGAGCGGGTAAGCAGGTCGGGCGGCAAAGGCGGCCTTGGGCCAACAGGACCAGCTGCAGTGCGAAAGCATGCGAACGTTGATGCCGACCCCTCGAATGGCTGGTCAATATAGCAGGGCGGCCCGGTGGGCGCAGTACGGTCAATGCGTCCGTAAACCACCGCGGACTCTAGATCAGTCGGCGTGGGCTACCTCAGGCACCGTGTAGATCAGCGGAGCAGCGAAGAGTGTCGTGCCGCCCTTGATGAGGACGTTGGAGAGCACGATGCTCCAGACCACAGCGGCGGACATCAGGCCGCCAAAGGCAATCCAGGCAAAGAGGATCGAATCGACGGGCTGGGATACGGCGTTGGTCACCCATACACGCGACCATTCAAAGCGCTTGGTCACCCGGGTTACCCACAACTCGTAAGCCCAGGTATCCACCAACTGAGAGACCACTTCGGCGGTCAAACCCGCTACGGCGATCCGCCAGAGCGGTCCGAGAACGTAGACAAATTCCGACTGAGGTCCTACCGACATATCCGGCGGCAGGGCCGAAACCAACCAGAAGAGCGTAAACATCGCGATATTGACCGCAGCTGCGGCATAGATAAGCACGCGGGTTGCCTTGTCCCCGATGGTCTTGTGCACCAGGTCCCGGAGAGTGTGCATGATCGGATAGATAAAGGTGCCGCCGTCAATCGAGAGACCCGCCAGCGTCACAATCCTCAGGCTGGCGACATCTGCTATCAGCGTAACCCCCACGAGCGCCGCAGCAAGAGCCACCCCTCGCTGCAGCACGACTTCATCTGTCTTCATAGGTTCGGACCTCCCATTCTGATATGAGCCGGGTCTTGGCGACCCAGACATGACTATACCACAACCCGTCCTTGTGGGAGGACAAGAATCCGATTCAGGTTGCCGCGTCAACCCTGCAATGGCCCAGACCGATTGATAGCTCGGGTTGTCGTGAGAACCGGTCGTAGTAGAATCCGAGGATGCAACCGCGACCAATAGGCAAGGATCACAGACAACATCTATGAAGATTGCACTGGGTATCGATACGGGAGGCACCTATACTGACGCGGTGCTGTTGGATCAGGCATCCGGCACGCTGATCGCCGCGACAAAGGCCCTGACCACGCACCGTGATCTGGCGCTGGGCATCGAAGCCGCAATAGACCAGGTATTTGCCCCAGCGGCGAGGCTTAATGGACAAGGGCACCGGAGAGTCGCGCCGCCCGACGTAAGCCTCGTCGGGCTCTCTACCACGTTGGCGACAAACGCCATCGTTGAGGGCCACGGCGGCGCCGTCTGCCTGATCCTGATCGGATATGACCGCCAGCTGATCCGCGAGCGGGCGTTTGAGGAAGCTTTGGTCACCGACGATGTCGTCTACCTTGAGGGCGGCCACACCATCGACGGCAGGGAGCACGCACCGCTGGATGAGGCAGCTGCCCACGACGCAATCCTGGCCCGCCAGGGAGACGTCGCGGCTTTTGCCATCTCGGGCTATTTCGGCGTGCGCAATCCCGCCCACGAGCTCCGTGTCAAGGCGCTGGTGGAAACCTTGACGCGCGACGAAACCGGGCTCTCCCTTCCGGTAACCTGCGGTCATGAGCTCACCACCAAACTCAATGCCATCCGACGCGCCACCACGGTAGCCCTGAACGCCCGACTCATCCCTACCCTGCGCAATCTGATTCTCACCGTACGCCAGCGGCTGGACCGGGTCGGTATTGTCGCGCCGCTGATGGTCGTCAAGGGCGACGGCTCACTGGTTCGATCCGCCTGGGCCGTGCGCCGTCCCATTGAAACCATTCTCTCCGGCCCGGCGGCAAGCGTCGTGGGCGCCGCCTACGTCGCAGAGCAAAAAGATGTCTGGATCGTGGATGTAGGAGGCACCACCACCGATATCGCGGTGCTGCGCGATGGCGTCCCGCGGCTCAACGCCCAGGGCGCCCAGGTGGGACGCTGGCGCACGATGGTCGAGGCCGCCGATGTCCATACCGTGGGGCTGGGCGGTGACAGTCAGGTATGGGTGGGCAACGGCGCCGAGTTGAACGATCACAGCCCCACGTCAGGCGGCAACGGCGCCGGACCGCAGGGCCCTCAGCCGCTGAGTGTCGGCCCCAGGCGGGTCCTCCCGCTCTGCCGGTTGAGCGAGATACACTCGGCCCTTGGCGACGAACTCAGGCGCCAGCGACACGTCAAAAAGCGCCCGCTCCTGCCTCTCGTTGGACAGTTTTTGGTGGCCCGACGCCCTCCAGGCGGCACACTGGCGGCCGGAGATCGGGAGCTGGTGAAGCGCCTGCAGGATGGCCCTGTCGCCCTGATCGCCCTGGCCCAAGATCCGGTCTATCAGACCTTCCTCCAAGGGCGGATCAACCGACTGGTCGAGACGCAGCTGGTTATGCTGGCCGGCTTCACACCCACCGATGCGCTCCACGCACTGGGGCGTTTTCAGACGTGGGATGCTGAGACCGCCCGGCTCGGCGCTGAGTTGCTGGCCGCGCAGCTGGACCTGTCGCCGAAGGCGTTCTGTGAAGCCGTGGTGGCGTCCGTCTCCCATCGCATCGCGACGGAGCTTGTCACGAAGATCGTAAACGACGAAATCGGGCCGGTCGACTGGGCCACCCAACCGGTGGCGGCGGGACTGCTGTCACGGGCGCTTAACCTTGTTCCGGGCACCGACCTGAGTTGCCGGCTGACACTGCGCCAGCCGGTGGTCGCGGTAGGCGCACCAGTGACCGCCTATGTCCCCGCGGCAGCCGAACGGCTCAATACCGAACTGATCCTCCCCCATCACGCCGGTGTCGCCAACGCGATAGGGGCGGTGGTGGGCAGTGTGGTTCAGCGGGCACTGGTCCTGATCCGACCCATCGACTTCGGGGCATTTTACCGTCTTCACCTCCCGGGCAACCTGGGAATCAACGGTGCTGTCAAGGACTTTGACACGCTGGAAGCGTGCATCGCCTACGCGGAGAACGCTATCCCGCCGAGGTTGCGAGCACTGGCAGAGGAAGCCGGTGCCCATCAGGTGGAGGTCCAGGTGACCCACGATGAACGGACTGCGCCCGTGGGCGACAAGATCGATGAGGAGATCTTCCTGGAGGCCAGGCTAACCTTCACCGCGGCAGGACGTCCGGCGACCGCTGTTGATGACCTGCAGCGGGCCGCTCTTCAAGGTAAAGGAGAAACCAATGTCAGCTGAGATCCGGCACGTTCGCGCTGAGGAATTTGAGAGCTTCGCTGGTTTTCTGGAGCGCGCCTTCGGGCATTCTAAAGCGTTCTTCCAGAGGGAGTATCCGCATCTCTACCAGCCCACACAGCGGGCTCTGGAATGGGCCTATGTGATTGAGGAAGACGGAGAGATCGCCTCGCACGTCGGCCTCTATCCTATCGAGACGGTAACCGCTGGCGTGCGCATCTCGGTGGGGGGCATTGGGGCCGTGTCCACCGTCCCAAGTGCCCGGGGTAGAGGATATATGACCGAACTGCTCAGACACATTATCGGCGAGATGCGGCGCATCGGCTATCCCGTCTCTTGGCTGGGCGGCGACCGGCAGCGTTATAACAGCTTCGGCTGGGAGATGGCAGCGCCGGTCTACAGGCTCAGCTTCTCCCAGCGCTCTCTGGGCTGGCAAGACGTGAAGCCTGTCGAGATCGACGAGGTGCTACCTGAGGCGGCGCTGGATACCATACAGCGCTTTCAGAGCGTGCCTGACTGTCATGCGGTCCGTCCCGACCTGACACAGCAAATCCAGAAGATCGACCTGCGGTTCTGGATCGCCGACGACGGCTATGCGATCCTGAGAGGCCAAGGGCGAACCCATCTGGACATTGTGGAGCTGGTGTCTGCCTCTGGCGATGAAGCGGGGATGATTCGAGCTATGCTTGATTGGAACTTTGGAGAGAAGGCAAGCTGGACGCTCTCTGTGTGGGATGTGGCGCGCCTGGCGCGCTTGATGCCGGTAGCCTCCGGATGGACCGCCGGCAACAGCGGCATGTATCGCATCAACGACCTAACCCAGCTTCTCACGCTGGCCCGGCCGATTCTTGAAACACGGGCAGCAGCGATGAAGGATGTCGCATTAGCCCTTGGGATCAAGGAATACGATCGCACTAAGGTGACCACCCTGCAGGTTGAAGATGGACACGTCACCATCACGCCGGGACGACAGGCGGAGACCTACGTGGAGATCAACCCCGTCGAGGCTGCGCGCCTCATCCTGGGGGGGCCGCCAACGCTCGGCCAGGCCCGGATCCCGCCGGCGCTGCTGGCTCTGCTGCCGATCCCCTGTTACGTGCTGCCCCTGGATCACGTATAAGAGCTGAAAACGGAGAAACTGTGCCCAATTCAGAGACCCGCCTCGTGATGTACGGCGCTGCCTGGTGTCCGGACGTCATCTGGACGAAACTCTATCTCAAACGCCATCGCGTCCGCTTTGAGTACCGGGACATTGATAAAAACCCGGACGCCATGACGGAACTGTTGGCCTTGCGAGGGAAAGCTTGGGTGGTTCCGACGGTGGTACTCGCCGACGGCACGGTCCTTGACAATCCTTCGCGGCAAGAGCTCGCCAATCGGCTGGACCTATGATGGCCCCAGCCCGGATTCCGCGAGCGGAAGCTTGTGTCGCATCACGTGCTACTTATGCCGCATCACGTGCTACTTGTGCCGCACCCTAGGCTAAAGGAGGCTGAAATGGAACCCCGAGTGATCGCTAATGTCGACTGCTTCACCGGTGAGGGGCCGCTCTGGCACCCTGATGAGAAGGTCATCTACTGGGTCGACATCCCCAACGGACACCTGTATCGTTACGATCCGACCACAGAAGCGCACGAACTCGTCTTCAGTGGCCCTCCCATCGGGGGCTTTACAATCCAAGAGGATGGTGCCCTGCTTCTCTTTATGGCTCAAGGCGCCGTAGGCATCTGGCGGGAAGGCCAGGAGCTGGAGATGGTGATTGAGCAGATCCCGGCCGAGGTGAACACCCGCTTTAACGACGTGATCGCCGATCCCGCGGGACGCGTCTTCTGTGGCACGATGCCGGCGGGTGATCGACCAGCCCATCTATACCGGCTCGATCCGGACGGCACACTGACGTTGCTGCTGGACAACGTAAGGCTCTCCAATGGCATGGGCTTCACCCCCGATCGGCAGGGCCTCTACTACACCGATACCCGGCGGCAGACAATCTACTATTTCGACTACGATGAGACCACCGGCACCTTGCGCAACCAGCGGATCTTCGTTGAGGTTCCGGAAGCAGAGGATGAGGGACATCCTGACGGCATGACAGTGGATGCGGAAGGCAACGTCTGGTCCGCACGTTGGGACGGTCACTGCGTGGTAGCGTACAATCCGCAGGGCAAGGAGCTCAGCAGGATCGCGTTTCCGGTTCCCAAAGTGTCCTGTATCACTTTCGGGGGTGAGGCCTACACCGATATATATGTCACCACCGCCAGCACCGGCAACCGCGAAACCGAGGGCCCTCTGGCCGGCTCGCTCTTCCATCTCAATCTGGGCATCAAGGGCGTGCCCGAGTTCCGCTCCAAGATCACGGCCTGATAGAGGATCATCGCTAAGCAAGGAAAAGATCGCATGCAGATCAAAACCACCGATAACGGACGACGGCACAGGCGGGCGCTGTGGATCGATGACACCGAAGTAGCTCATCTATGGGTGATCGATTACACACTGCGCATCGCCAGTGCGGAGGTGCGTATGGCAGGCATTGGCGGCGTCCATACCGAGCGCGAACACCGCATGAAGGGCTATATGCGGCACCTCTTCGAGGACACGCTGGACTACATGCAACGTGAGGGATACGACGTCTCGATGCTCTTCGGCATCCCCAACTTCTACACGAAGTTCGGCTATGCGACAGCGATGCCGGCGCACCGCTTTACGATCAAGACCCGGGACGCTGAAGATGCCCAACCCCACGCTGCGGTGTACCCCTCGCGACCCATCACCGCAGGCGATATGCCGGCCATCGTGGCCCTCTATAATCAGAGCAACGCAACGCGCACCGGCACCCTGGTGCGGGATACAGCAACCTTCACAGCTTTTGACAAGGGTACCGATTGGAGCGTTGGGGCAGAGACCGCACTTTGGGAGGACGCCGGTGGCCGGCTGCTGGCTTACGCCGTGTGGGACAGAGCACGGACCGAGGTCAACATAGCCGAGCTGGCAGCGGTCGACCCCGCCCTCTTCCCCACACTCCTCTATCACTTTGCCCAGCAGGCGATCGAGAAGCGCTGCGAGGCCGTGACCGCCTATGTGCCGCCCGATCACGCCTTTGCCGAGTATGCTCAGCGGTATGGGATCACCTGGACCATCGAGTGCCCACGGCACGGTGACGGGATGCTGAGGATCTTCAACCAGAAGCCGCTCTTTAAAAAGCTCCGAACGATGCTTGCCGATCGTTGGGCGCGCACTCACCAGGCCGAAGATTCCATAACGCTGACGATCCAGACGGACCTGGATGCCACGACGCTGGCCTTCAGCGCTGCAGGCTGCAAGATCGTGGCGGATCCGGCGTCGGCAGCCAGCCGAGGCTCAAGCCCCGCCCGCCTGGACCTCTCTCAGGATAAGTTGGTGCAGCTGGTCATGGGATACCGGAGCGTCAGCGACGTCGTCAATTCAGCGGACGTGACGCTGGCGGGCGCCGCGCTGCCGCTGCTGAAGGCGCTCTTCCCCAAACAGGTGGCGTTTATGTGGAAGCCTGATTACTTCTGATCGCTATCTCTATGATATACTCTTCACAAATCAGCCAAACATTGCAGGCATAACTGGAGGCAAGCATGCGAGTCTTAATCACCGGCGGCACCGGCGCCGTTGGACGCGAAGCAGTCAAACGGTTGGTCGCCCACGGTCATGACGTCACCGTCATCGGCCGAACCGCCAACATCGAGATCGAAGGTGCCGCCTATCGGCAGTGCGATATCGTCGACTTTGAATGTCTGACGGAGTGTATGGAGGGAATCGAGGGTGTGGTACACCTGGCGGCAATCCCCAATCCGGCGCTGGGCCCGGGGCACGAGATCTTCCACGTCAACGATACCGGGACCTTCAACGTCTACCGCGCGGCGGCAGATGCTGGCATCCGACGCATCGTTAGCGCCAGCTCCATCAACGCGCTAGGCTACAACTTCGGCATCAAGCGCTTCAAGTTACTCTACTTCCCGATGGATGAAGCGCACCCCAGCTTTACCACCGATCCCTACTCCTTCTCCAAGCAGATTATGGAGGAGATCGGCTACTACTTCTGGCGCCGCGAGGGTGTGTCCAGCGTCTTTCTGCGCCTGCCGGGCGTCTACGAGGTGACCGAGGAGAATGAGGCGCGCATAAAGGAATGGCGG
>PWVB01000062.1 GCA_003562365.1 Anaerolineae bacterium | reverse complement strand
GATCACTTCGCGACGTTGCAGGTCTGCGTTGGATACCGTCTTGAGGATCGGATGTTGGACCACGTTCCTGACACGGCGATGCAGGAGCAGGTCGAGCCGGTCTACGAGACGTGGCCCGGCTGGATGACGGATACCAGCAGCGTTCGGACTTGGGCGGAGCTCCCGGAGAAGGCTCAGGCTTACGTCAACCGGATCTCGGAGCTGGCCCGCGCGCCGGTTCGCTTCATCTCCGTGGGGCCTGAGCGCGATCAGATCATCGTGGTGTGAGCTGCAGGGAGATCGCTATGATCAGGGATGCTTTCGATCACGAGACCTATCTTTCTCCGTTCACCTGGCGCTACGGCAGCGAGTCTATGCGCAGGGTATGGTCGGAGGTGCACAAGCGACGTCTGCTCCGTCGAGTCTGGGTTGCCTTGGCAGCGGCTCAGCAGGAGGCGGGACTGGTGACGGCGCAGCAGGTCGAGGACCTCAGAGCGCATCAGGATGAGATTGACATTGATCGCGCTGCAGAGATCGAGCGGGAGATCCGCCACGATCTGATGGCTGAGGTGCGGACCTATGCCGAGCAGTGTCCCGTTGGCGGCGGGATCATTCACCTGGGCGCCACCAGTATGGATATCTCGGACAACGTTGAGGTATTGCGCCTCCGTGAGGCCCTGGACTTGGTCCTGTCGTCGCTGGAGGGGCTTCTCAGGGTACTGTCCGAGGCAGTGGTGGCGCACGCTGATGAGGTTTGCATGGCCTTTACCCACATCCAGCCTGCCGAACCCACCACCGTCGGCTACCGGCTGGCTCAGTATGCCCAGGACCTGCTGATGGATTATGAGGCCCTGTCTTACGTGCACCAGCATCTACGGGGCAAAGGGATTAAAGGCGCGGTGGGCACGTCGGCCTCCTACGCAGTCCTGCTGGAGGGTACCGGCACGACGCCGGCGATGCTGGAGCAGCGGGTCATGGCCCAGCTCGGGCTGCCGGCTTTCCCAGTGGCGACCCAGGTCTATCCTCGCAAGCAGGATTGGATGGTGCTCAACGCCCTCGCCGGGCTTGCCGGATCCCTCTATAAATTCGCCTTTGATCTGCGGCTGCTGCAGTCGCCGCCTATCGGCGAGTGGAGCGAGCCCTTTGGCGAGCAGCAGGTGGGGTCCTCGGCCATGCCCTTCAAACGCAATCCTATTCGCGCCGAGAACATCGACTCTCTGGCCCGCTACGTTGCGGCGCTGCCGCGAGTTGCCTGGGACAACGCAGCACACTCGCTGCTGGAGCGCACTCTCGATGATTCCGGCAACCGCCGTGCGGTGCTGCCCTCCGCGTTCTTGGCTGTGGACGAGCTGCTGACAACCGCACAGCGGATCGTTGAGGGGCTGTGTATCTACCCTGCCGCCATCGAGCGGAACCTGTCGCAATACGGCGACTTTGCCGCTACTGAGCGGGTGCTGATGGCTCTGGTCGGTGCGGGCGCGAATCGACAGGAGATGCACGAGCTGATCCGCGAATACGCGATGGAGGCCTGGCAAGCGGTGCAGGCCGGTCAGGGGGAGAATCCGCTGCCCCGGCTGCTGAGTCAAGATGCCCGCGTGCGGGCATACCTTCCAGAAAAGGACGTATTGGATCTGTTTGACGTGCGCACGCACGTCGGAGACGCACCGGCACGGGCCCGGGGTCTGGCGCAGGAGGTGTTGAGCGTCCTTGGGGACGGTGAGGCGTCCTGACCGGTGGGCGGTGTGACGAACTACCGCCTGGTCTTCGGGCTTTCGGCCGACCCTGTCCACAGCGGGCACGTGGAGATGGTGGTGCAGTCGACCCTGCGCCTAGCCGAACGGGGCTTTGGTATAGTCGATGTACTGCTCGTGCCCGTCTATCGTCGAAACCCGGTGGGGAGCGCCAAGGAGCGCCTGCCATCTTCCTATCGCCACCGTCTGGCGATGTGCCGTCTGGCGGCGCAGGAGATCGCGGAACGTTTGGCGGCACCGCAGGCGTATGTCAGGGCCAGTGCCCTCGAGGCAGCCCTGGCCCAGAATCGACGGCAGCCCAACTACACCGCCGAGACGCTGGCGCTGCTAAAGCTGCGCTCTAAACCGGGCACAGGGCTGATCTTCCTGATCAGCAGCGAGCTGGTGGCCGGTCCCAACCCGCAGCTGGCCCGCTGGTATCGTCCAGAGTTGATCCTGCGTCTGGCTATACTGGCGATTTGCCCCAGGCCGGGGTATGGTGTGAACCAGCGCTTTGTGGCGGCAATAAAGGAGGCAGGCGCAGGCGTTGTCGTCCTCCCTCAGGTTGTGACATCCGATGTCGCGTCAACCGATGTGCGGCGGCTTCTTAAAGCCGGCCATTCACCCCTTGCTCTGGCCCGCCGAGGCTGGCTGACTCCTTCGGTGGCGCGCTTCCTGCAGACCCACAACCCCTATCTCGTGTGACCATCGCTGGGAGGTGCCTGCCCGTTAATGTGATTCGGGTTTAAGAGCCTCTCTGCAGAGTGCGGCGCGAGCCCCCAAACCTCAAACGCACCGGCGCCGGCATGGTGCGCTATTCCAGGATCGCGCAGAAAGCGGCGCCGACAACCTGCCCTAGGTCTCGCTGACGCCGCTGGGGAAAGGGCCTTCGGCATCGTGGCGGCTCACAAGGTGGAAGGTCTCGGCGTCCTCACGGTAGTGGGCGCCCCGTGACTGCCGATTGTGCCACGCGGCTCGGGTGACGATCCACGCACTCTGCGCCATATTGCGGAGCCCAATCAGCCGGTCGTTCAGGCGTGTGGTGCGGTAGAAGTCGTCGATGACTTCCCAGAGATGGTTGAGATCCCTGAGCGCCCGTGCCAGTCGATGCGTGTTGCGGGCCAGACCCACGTAGAGCCACATGATGTTCTGAATCGTCCTCGAATCACGGTAGGCCAAGACCGGGTCGGCTCCGGCGCCTTCGCTGACGTCGCGCCAGGCGGGAATGTGGTCTGCTATGACAGCGGCCAGATCGTCACGCTCGACAATATCCTGAGCGGCGCGCTGGCCCCAGACAAGGGCCTCCAAAAGCGATGTGCTGGCCAGCCGGTTAGCGCCGTGGACCCCAGTGCAACTCACCTCGCCGACAGCGTAGAGACCCTTTAGTGAGGCCCGCCCGACGTCGTCCACGTGCACACCGCCGCAGAAATAGTGGGCTGCCGGTACGACGGGGATCGGGTCCTTCCGGATATCGATCCCGGCCCGTCGGCAGGTTTCGTAGATGGTGGGAAACCGCTCGGGAATTCGCGCTCCGTCCATCGCGCTGGCAAGATCAAGCAGCACGTGGGGGTAGCCGTGCTCCACCATTTCGTGATGGATGGCGCGGGCGACCACGTCCCGGGGTGCGAGGTCGCCCCATTGGGGCGCTACCTCGGACATAAAGTGGCGTCCGTCGGGGGTATAGAGCCGGCCTCCCTCGCCGCGCACCGCTTCGGAGATCAGGAAGTTGTCCGCGCCCGCGACCGCCAGGGTGGTGGGATGAAACTGGATGTACTCAGCATTGATCACCCGCGCACCGGCGCGATATGCCATCGCCAGGCCGTCGCCGCGGGCACCCCGAGGATTGGTGGTGTGACGGTAGATCCGCCCCACGCCGCCGGTGGCGAGCACGGTGGCTCTCGCCAACACCCGGACGACTTTGTTGGCCGCGCGGTCGAGAACGTATGCCCCGTGACACGTAATCGGCGCGTAGACGGCGTGAGGATCGTCGCTGTGGTGTGCGGAGGTGATCAGGTCCACGGCGGTCAGGCCGGCGCGCAGGGTGACGTTGGGCAATTCCTGCAGCCTCCGGATGAGCGCCAGCTCGATCGCATGTCCTGTGGCATCGCCGACGTGCAGGACGCGCGGTACGGCGTGCCCGCCTTCACGGGTGTAGGCCAGGTCTCCCTGGGCATCGCGATCAAAGGGGACGCTGAGGGCACTAACCAGGAGGCGCTCCACGAGTGGGGGGCCCTCCTCAGCCAGGAGTCGGGCCGCCGAGGGCAGGCTCAGTCCGGCGCCGGCGTGCAGGATGTCCTCCGTCAAGAGCGCCGCGGAGTCCTCCTTCCCCCTGGCGACAATGCCGCCCTGCGCATAACGGGTATTGGACTCCTCAGGGTCATAGGTGCGGGTAACCACCAGCACCTGGCGCTGGCGATCCTGAGCGAGGCGAAGGGCTGCAGTGGCGCCGGCGATACCACAGCCGATGATCAAGACATCCGTTTCGATGGACATAGGATCCCTGTTGGTGGTTAGTGGATCGTTCGCAGTGGTGGAATCGTGCTCCTCTGCTAAAGCGCCAGCATTCGCTCCAGAGCCACCCGGGCCCACCGGGCCGTGTCCTCCTCGACGGTCACCTCGTTTTGGACGTCGCCGCGCACCAGTGCCTCTAACACCTCGGCCAAGTTGCTCAGGGTGATCTGGCTCATCGTGGCGCAGAACGGGGGAACGTCGGCCAACGGCACAATGACCTGCTCGGGGTGTTCCCGCTGCAGTCTATAGACCAGGCGGCTTTCCGTTCCGACGGCCCATTGGGTGCCCGGTTCAGAGCGCTCAATCTGCTGGATAATCCGGGCGGTCGATCCGCTTTCGTCCGCCAGCTCGACGACCTCTGCCCGACACTCGGGGTGGACGATCACCCGAATCCCAGGGCGCTGTTCACGGATCGTCTGAATCTGCTGCGGCCGGAACCGCTGGTGGACATTGCAGACCCCGGGCCAGAGGATGACCTGACTGTCGCGGATGGTTTGCGCCTCCGGCGGGTGTCGTGGATGCCATAGTAGCATTGCCTCAGGCGCTATGCCCAGTCCCCGCGTGGTATTGCGACCCAAGTGCTGATCCGGGAAGAAGAAGACTCGGGGCCGCTGGGCTAGTGCCCAGCGGATGACGCGCTCGGCGTTACCAGAGGTGCAGACGGTCCCCCCGTGACGTCCGCAGAATGCCTTCAGTTCGGCTGAGGAGTTGACGTAGGTAATCGGCGTGATCTGAGCGTCGGCGTCTCCTAAGGCGGTGTCCAGGACCTGCCACGCCGCCTCGACCGCCTCCAGCGTCGCCGTGTCTGCCAGGTAGCATCCAGCCGTCGGGTCAGGAATCATGACCCGCTGCTCCGGCTTACCCAGAATTGCAGCGGTCTCTGCCATAAAGTGCACACCGCAGAAGACAATGGTCTCCGCGTCGGTCTGCGCAGCCTCCCGGGAGAGCTGGAGAGAATCCCCGCGGTAGTCCGCCAGGGCGATCACCTCATCGCGCTGGTAATGATGGCCCAGAATGACCAGACTGTCGCCAAGCTCGGACTTGATCTCTCGGATTCTTGCCGATAGATTGGAGGGGGCCGTCTCGGTTTGGGTTCCGATCTTCATGCTGAGGTCAAGGGCACTGACCGAATGCGTCAGGCTGCCGACAGAGATGTAGTCCACGCCGGTGGCAGCGATCTCCGCGGCCCGTTCCAGCGTCACGTTGCCGGAAGCTTCCAGTGGAACCCTGCCGGCCGCCATCTCTACGGCTTGGCGCATCTGCGACAGCGACATGTTGTCCAGCAGGATGCGATCCAGTGGTGGGTCAAAGGCCAGCGCGGCTCGCAGCTCCTCCAGGTCACGGACCTCCACCTCAATCGGCAGTACCGGGTACCGCTCTCGGGCGCGGGCCACGGCCCTGGTAAGCCCCCCGGCGCCGTCGATATGATTGTCCTTGATCAGCAGCATATCGTGGAGCGACATACGGTGGTTGACCCCTCCGCCCATCCGGACGGCATACTTGTCGAGCACGCGGTAACCCGGTAGGGTCTTGCGGGTATCCAGGATTGTGGCATCGGTGGTGGCGACCGACGCGACCATCTTGCGGGTCTGGGTGGCGATTCCGGACAACCGCTGCAGGAAATTCAGGGCAGTACGTTCGGCTGCCAGCAGACTCTGCCCTCGGCCCCGGACCTCGGCAACGACCTCGCCCACCACGACGGCCTGGCCCTCGTCGACGCGTGCTGAAAACGCTGTTTCCGGGTCTACTTGAGCGAAGACAGCCTCCGCTACCGGCAAGCCGGCAATCACCCCGCAGGCTTTGGCGACAATCTGCCCGTCCAGTAGGGTGTCGGGTGCTAGTGTGGCAAGGCTGGTGGCATCGCCCGGCCCGATATCCTCCTCCAGGGCAAGCTGGATCAGCGGCTCTGCAGCCGCTAGCAAGGCATCAGGTGCTTGAGCGGATTTCTGCATAGTTTGGCTCCTCTGTGTCCACGATATCTGGTCGTGCTCAGGGTATGTCAGGCCCCGAGCAGCTCCCACTTTGTCCCTTGCAGTATCTTACCACGGTTGCACCGGTTGGTTAGAGATCCTGGGGCGGCTGAGCGCATCTCGGCCGAGGCGTGACATGCGGAGCACGTCGCTGGCGCGTCGGGTGCCGGCGGTTTTGCCCACGCTGAACCACGCTCGGGCATAACTGGGCCTTGATCTGGCGGCACGGAGTGGGTGTTTGCGGACCAAAACCGCCGTGTTTGCCCGCGAGTTAAGCTCGAACTTGCCCCTCGTTCACCCAGAGTCTGGGGGGGCATCGCGCCGTAAGAGAACCAGCCAGGCAAACCACGGCAGCGCCAGCTGACGTCGCCATCGCCACGGCTCCTGAATGAGACGGTAGAGCCACTCCAACCCCAGGCGCTGAACGCCCCGGGGCGCGCGCCGGGAGACGCCGGCGAGAAAGTCAAAGGAGCCGCCCACGCCGACGCCAACCGCGGCCTGGGTGCGTTCGAGGTTTCGCGCCAGCCAAAGGTCCTGTCTCGGGGCTCCATAGGCTACCAGCAGCAGATCGGTATGAGCGCTGCGCACGCGCCGCACGATGGCCTCCTCATCCTCCAAGGCCGGTGAGCCGGCATAACATCCTGCGACTTGGAGCCCTGTATAGCGCGCTGCCAGTACCGACGCGGCCTTCTCGGCGACGCCTGGAGCAGCGCCCAGGAAGAAGACCCGCCAGCCCCGGTCGGAGGCCTCCCGGGCGATGCGGGGTACCAGGTCGCTGCCGGCTACACGCTCGCGGAGGTGTCCGCTGCGCAAGCGTGCGGCCCAAAGGATGCCGATGCCATCCGGAATGCAGAGTGCGGCTTGGTGCAAGACGGCGCGGAAGTCGCCCTGCTCTCTGGCTCGTATCAAGAACTCGGGGTTTACCGTAGCGATCTGGTGAGCGCCGCCCCCCGCAATCCAGCGGGTGATCCAACCGACAGTCTCTTCCATTGTCACGTCGTGGATGGGTACGTCCATCAAGGTGAGGCCGACGGGGGGGGCGTGCGTGATCATTGGCGTCTGCGGATTGTCTCTTCGTCTGCGGAACCGCCCGGCGACTGACCGCCGGGCGGTTTTAGGATCGCACCTGCTGCGTTATGCGTCCTTGCCAGTCTAGATGAAGTTCAGCGCCCAATCGCCAATCAGCCAGTAGCGGAAGTCCTCGCCGTTGGAGCACTGAATGGCGCCGATCACGCCGTAGACAAGCGCGATCAGGGGCATGATCAGGAAGACCAGTGTCAGAACAATCGCCAAAGGGATCAACAGCAGGCCGATGATCACGACGCTTAGCGCGCCGACAAAGGCCCAGGTTCCGCCGATCAGCAACCCGCCGCCGGCCCAGAAGATGAGCTGGAAAAGGAATGCCTGCATCGCCTGGTAAGCGACGTAGCGTGAGCGCTCTTTGTAGACGAGGTAGATCACCAGTGCGGCTCCGACGCCCAGGAAGCCCGTCACCAGGTTCAGCAGGACGCTGAGATGCGCCAGCATTGCCCAAGTTCGCTCATCACTCGGTGAGAGAGGTGTTGGGGGTATGGGCGACGGTGCCTGGTTTGGCCTGGCCTGCGGCGCTGCCGACGGCGCCCTGGATTCCGACCCTTGCGGATAGGTTTCGTTTTCTGGATTCACGTTAGTCCTCTCTGTCAGCTAGGGGCACGATGCATCTGTAGATGCTGGCACATGCCACCCTACAGGTCCTTGATCTGCCCGGGAAACTCACACAGCGCACTACTCAACTACTTATACCTACGTAGTTTCAGGGAAGAGGTTGCACGGCAGGTGACCGACCCGGCACCTCTTCGTCAGGTGCCGGTCAGATCTCTTCCTTGAACTCCTGGACCTGGTAGGTGGCAATCTTCAGATCGCCTTCGCGCCACGCTGTGGCCGGAAGCCCGGCCTTGTAGCAGAGGTGTCCCAGGAACTCCTCGGGTGTGGGGAGCTGGTCCCAGACCTGCGGGAGGAAGGTGGCGCGGTGCCATCCTCGGCGGATCACGACACCATCGATGCCTGGCCGCAGCTTGTCCAGCAGATCCTGCGGATCCTGATAGTCCAAAGGCTCAGCCGGTGTCAGGACAGATACCTCGATGACGATATCGCTCAGTTCCTCCGCCGTGAGCGGGGGGAAGCGAGGGTCCTCGAAGGCAGCTGCTAGAGCGTTCGCGCGAACATCGTCGACCAGCGGGCGTCGGGCATTCAACGAACCGATACAGCCGCGCAGTTCGCCTCCGCGAAGGTGGAGTGTGACGAACGCGGCACCCGGTTGGTGTAGCCTTTCTCGATGGTCTGGCGGCTGTGGCTCAGCGGTCTCCTGGTCCAGGGCGTCTTCAAGCGTGTGGCGGGCGAGACGGACCAGATAGTGGCCCTCGGCTTCGGTCAGATAGCCTTCAGTCATCCTGAGGGCCCTCAGTGTAGGCAATGGCTGCATAGCCAACAACCTGGCTCTGATTGCCCGTTGTATCCCCTGATGTACGGTAGTCCAGAAGGTGCGGTTGCCAATGACGATCCTCAGCGATGGTCATCACCGTCAAGATGGGAGCCTGTCCACATGCCTCCCCAGCGACCACGCCCTCCTTTTCGGCGTTCAGAAGGGCGTCGAGGAAGCGGCGGTCCAACGTATGGGCTGTATCGTTGGCATGGTAGTGGCTTAGATCCGAACTGACGATGATCAGATCCTCTGAGGTAAGGCGTGCATTGAGGGCTGTCCCCACCTTCGCGGGATCTACCTCGCCAAACAGCATCGGTACGATGGGAACTTCTGGAAAGACGGCGTGAATAAAGGGGATCTGCACCTCCAGGCAGTGCTCCGGCGTGTGAGGAGAGGTAATCGCACTGAAGATACGTTCAGCTTCGGCGAGCTCGTGAGCATACGCTCGATCCACGGGCTGAATGCCCAGCGGGGTTCGAAACCCGTCCACATCGGCGATGGCGACACCGGGGAACCACGCCCTGTGCGCTGGGCCCAGGAGCAAGATGCGCCGTGGTCTCTTGGTCTGGCTACTCAGTAGCTTGTAGGCGTATCCTGCAACCGGGCCGGAGTAGGCGTAGCCAGCGTGGGGAGCGACCACAGCGCAGACGGACGATAGGGCGGGAGGGTCGGCGGCGTCCATATGGCGATGGATCTCCTCTTGCAGATCGGCCGCTTCAGCAGGATAGAACATTCCGGCAACCGCTGGCGGTCGGATGTCACTCATTCGGCCTCCCTTTGGCTAGTTTGCGTCTGATGGCACCTGCTCCACAGATTTAAGGCTGAAGGCGATCCGCCGTTGCTTGGGCCTGACCGAGATGATTCTGACTGTGTAGGTTTCGCCGGCGGTGACCACCTCTTCAGGATGGCCCACATTCTCATCGCTCAACTCGGAGATATGGATGAGGCCCTCAAGCTCCGGCTTCTCAACGAGCGCTGCAAAAGCGCCGAAGGCTGTCAAGTTGACGACTTTGACCTCTGCAAGCGCTCCGACCTGACATATCTCCTCGAGCTGTTCCCAGGGATCGGGCCTCAGGCGCTTCAGGCTGAGGCCGAGACGTTCCTTCTCCAATTCGATGTCCAGAACATAGACCTCAATGCTCTGCCCTTCCCGGACGACCTCCTGAGGATCATCGACACGTCTCCAGGACAACTCGGAGACGTGCAACAGTCCATCGACTCCCTTGACGTTGACAAAGGCGCCAAAGGGCACGATGTTGCTGACAATGCCTGTCTCGACGGAGCCCACCTCTAAACTCTCAAGGATCTTCCGCTTGGTCGCTCGCTGCTGATAGGCGTTTCTCTCAGAGAGGATCAGACGATTTCGTTCCGGCGTGACCTCGATGACGGTCAGCTTGAGCGTCTTGCCCATTAGCGCCTGCCAGCGGCGGTCGGGATTGCTGGGATCCTGGAAACGCCGCCAATTGGGCATCAGCTGTGACCCGGGCACAAAGCCTCGAAGCTCGCCCCAGCGCACAATGACGCCGCCTTTGTTGGTGTCCACAATGGTCAGATCGACCGTTTCATGGTTCTCCATTAGCTGGCGTGCCTCCTCCCAGTCAGTTTGCTGGGCTGCACGCGCCAAGGACACGATCATCGTGCCGTCTCTGTCATTGTCGACAACGTAGACACTGACATCCTGTCCTGGTTGGAGCGCTTGGAGTTCCTGATTCGTCATTCGCTCGACTTCGCGCGAATGAACGACAGCATCCGATTTGCCGCCAATGTCAATCAATATGGACCTAGGGTTGACAGAGGCGATGACACCCTCTACTATATCGCCGCGACTGTGGCGATAGGTATCCAGGTACTGGTCCAGCAGCGTACCCATAGGATTGGTGTCAGAGTCAAGCGCCGAGCTCATTCGTTCCATGCTTATGCTTCTCCTAAGTGTGATCTTGTATGTTCTATTATAGGCCCATTTCCTTAACGCGCAATTCTGTGAGATCGCGAGCGTCCGCCGATGTCGCGTGATTGTGCTCCTCGGGACCGGGACTATACTGAAGGTCGGTCTGCGAGTACGAAAGCGTCCCATTATGCGTCCGTCGGTTCCCTCAATCGTCAAGCGTCCCGAGGCTTTCCGCCGGCAGTTGACCGAGCTGCCGGCGTTTCGCGCGCTGTTGCGCGCCGTGGAGGCCGACTTCTACCGCGACCTTCCCCTCCCCGGCCCGATTCTGGATTTGGGCTGTGGAGACGGCCATTTCGCTGATGTCGCGTTCGATGCTCCGCTTGATGTCGGAGTGGACCCCTGGTGGTCGCCGTTAGTGGAGGCGCGCGCCCGCCGGCAGCACCGCTGGCTGACTCGCGCCGTTGGGGCGGCGATGCCCTTCCCGCCAGATAGCTTTCAGACGGTGGTGAGCAACTCGGTGTTGGAGCACATCCCGGCCGTGGATCCGGTGCTGGCAGAGGTCGCCCGCATCCTGAGGCCAGGCGGATGGTTTCACTTTTCCGTTCCTGGCCCAAACTTCCGGCGGTTTCTGTCGGTCGCCCGCAGTCTGGATCGAGTTCGCCTGTCCACTCTGGCAGAACGCTATCGTCGGGTCTTCGATCGCGTCTCCCGTCATCACTACTATCTTCCGCCGGAAGCGTGGTCTGTGCGACTCCGTCAGGTGGGGCTCCGGGTCGAGCGCTGGTGGTCCTACTTTTCACCTGGGGCCTTGATGGCGCTGGAGTGGGGACATCTCCTGGGCTTGCCCTGCGTCGTGGTGAAGCTGCTAACGGGGCGCTGGATGTTGGTGCCCAGGGCCTGGAATGTCTGGCTCACCGAACGGCTGTTGCGCCGGTTTTACGAGGAGTCCCTCCAGGGGCCTGGCGCCTATCTCTTCTTTTCCGCCCGACGGATTCCGTCTCCGGCATAGATGCGGTGCACGAGCTTTTTCATTCACGGGTCTTGGGGTAGAATGCTGGGGTGATTGCGCAATGGCTGTTGGTGTTGCTGTATCTGGGTATAGGTGTGGCGAATATCGTTCGGGGGCTCCTGGCCTTTGTGGTTGAGCCTGTGCTGTTCTCCTTCCCACTGCCGCTATCGTTGCGGCTGTTGGGGGCAGTTTACGTTAGCTTGGGGTTAGGATTTCTGGTTTGCGCCGTAGCCTACCTGAGGCGGACCCGGCACGTTGAGCGATGGCTTGTCCGTGGTATCGCTGTGGTACACCAGGCGCTGGTCTGGACGATCCGTTTTGTCGGCTACCGCGCCACCTATGTTATGCGGCTCTGGCGCCGGGACCTGGTGCTCACCATCCTTTTTCTGGCTTGTGTCTTTCTGTTGACGGGCTTATCTCCCCGGTGCCCGTCTGATCAACGCCGTTGAACTAGACTATTCATTGGAGGAGGGAGCCAGTATGTCGACAAAGCCCCAGCGCTGGGAACTGGAGGATCTGCTGCCGGCTCCGGGTACGCCGGAGATGGAGGCGTATATAGAGGCCGTTGAGGCACGTCTTGAGGCATTTGAGACGTGGCGCACCGAACTGGCGGCGGACATCGAGACGCAGGCCTTTCAGGAGATTCTGATGCGCCACGAGCAATTGTATGCCGATGCCGCGGCGCTGGCGGCCTACGGCTACCTCTGGTTTTCGGAGGATACCGGTCGGCAGGAAGCCCTCGCCTTCCGGGCCCGTGTCAACCAGTTCACGGCAGATATCGAGAACCGCACGCTCTTCTTCACCCTTTGGTGGCGGACACTTGAGGATGATCCTGCCTCGCGGCTGCTGAGCGTGGCCGGTGATAGTCGCTACTATCTTGAGAGCCTGCGCCGCTTCAAGCCCTACACGTTGAGTGAAGCTGAGGAACGGATTATCAACGTTAAGGACGTCAACGGCATCGATAGTGTCCTGACCATCTATGCTATGATCACCAACGGACTGGAGTTCCACCTGACGGTGGACGGCGAGGAGCAGGTGCTCACCCGTGGCGAGCTTATGTCCTATGTCTCTGACCCCTCTGCCGACCTGCGAGCTGCTGCCTATCAGGAGCTTTACCGCGTCTACGGCGCGGAGGTGGATGTACTCTCGGAGATCTATGCTGCCCGGGTGCGCGACTGGACCGCAGAGCAGGTAAAGATCCGCGGCTTTGAGAGCCCTATCAGCGTGCGCAACCTTTCAAACGACATTCCGGACGCAGTGGTGGAGACGCTCCTGAAGGTGATTCAGGCTAATGTGCCGCTTTTCCATCGCTTCTTCCGCCTGAAGGCACGCGCTTTGGGTGTGGATCGCCTGCGCAGGTACGACCTCTACGCGCCGCTCTCGGAAGCTGAGAAGACCTACGAATTCGACGAGGCTGTCAGGATTGTGGATGAGAGCTACCGGGCGTTTTCGCCCACGTTGGCCGATCAGGCGATGCGTGTGCTGGCTGAGCACCATCTGGACGCTGAGAACCGTCCGCGCAAGATGGGTGGGGCCTACTGCTACGGTGTGCTGCCGGACGTGACCCCTTGGGTCCTGACAAATTACACCGGCAAGATTCGCGACGTCTCGACACTGGCTCACGAGCTGGGTCACGCTGTCCATGCCATGATGGCCGCCGATCATTCTGTTTTGACCTTCCACTCCTCGCTGCCTATGGCTGAGACAGCCTCGGTCTTCGGCGAGATGTTGTTGACGGATCGGCTTCTGGACGCCGAGGCAGATGCCGATGTGCGGCGAATGCTGCTGGGTACGGTGTTGGATGATGCCTATGCGACCATTATCCGTCAAGGCTACTTTGTCCTATTCGAGAAGATTGCCCATCAGATGATCCTGGATAACGCCACAGCCGATGAGCTTAACGCAGCCTACCTCCAAAATCTGCGGGAGCAATTTGGGGACGCCCTGACGCTGAGCGACGACTTCGCTATCGAGTGGGCAGCGATTCCGCACATCTACCGGACGCCCTTCTACTGCTATGCCTATGCCTTTGGCAACCTGTTGGTGCTGGCGCTCTACCGGAAATACAAGGAGATGGGCGAGGCCTTTGAGCCGGACTACCGGCGCATCCTATCCTACGGCGGCTCGGCAAGCCCCGACCATATCATCCGTGAGGCTGGCTTCGACATGGCCGCGGCTGAATTCTGGCAGGGCGGTTTCGACTTGCTGGACGGGATGCTTTCTGATCTTGAGGCCTTGATCTGACTCGTGTCTGTCGCTGTTCAATCAGACTTTGTGCCTCACCGGATAGGTGGGGGGAGGAGGTAGCGGTGGATGCTGACCAGGATAAGATAGGGCGCGCGAAAGAGGCATGGCGCGAATCCGTCTATGAGAGGGCAACGGATCGCTTTCCGGAGCGCAAGCAGCGCTTCGAGACCTCCTCCGGCATTCCTCAGGAGACCATTGAGACGCCCGCCGACGTCGACATAGATTACCTGGAGGACCTCGGCTTCCCCGGGGCCTATCCCTTCACCCGCGGTGTTCAGCCGACGATGTATCGGGCGCGCTTCTGGACGATGCGGCAGTATGCTGGCTACGCCTCGGCAGAGGAATCCAACGCGCGTTATCGCTATCTGTTGGAAGAGGGGCAGACCGGCCTCTCCGTGGCTTTTGACCTGCCCACCCAACTGGGTTACGATGCCGATGACCCGCTGTCCATTGGCGAGGTTGGAAGGGTGGGGGTCTCCATCAGCAGCCTGGAGGATATGCAGCGGCTCTTCAAGGAGATCCCGCTGGACAAGGTCAGCACCTCAATGACCATTAACGCCCCGGCGGCGATTCTGTGGGCAATGTACATCGCGGTGGCTAGATCTCAGGGGGTGGAACCTCGGGCACTGCGGGGGACCATCCAGAACGATATTCTGAAGGAGTATGTGGCCCGCGGGACCTACATCTTCCCCCCGCGGCCATCCATGCGGCTGATCACCGACACCTTTCGCTATGGGGCTGATGAGGTGCCGAGATGGAACCCCATCAGCATCAGTGGCTACCATATTCGCGAGGCTGGCAGCACTGCCGTCCAGGAGGTGGCCTTCACCCTGGCCAATGGGATCGCCTATGTCCAGGCGGCGCTGGATGCCGGGCTTGATGTCGATGACTTTGCTCCCAGACTCTCCTTCTTCTTCGCGGCGCATAGTAACTTCCTGGAGGAGATCGCCAAATTCCGGGCCGCGCGGCGCCTGTGGGCCCGGATTATGCGCGAGCGGTTCTCGGCAGATGACTACCGCAGCTGGCGGCTGCGCTTCCATACACAGACCGCCGGTTCTACGCTGACGGCCCAGCAGCCGATGAACAACATCGTTCGCGTGACCTTGCAGGCGCTGGCTGCTATCCTGGGTGGGACGCAGTCGCTGCACACCAATTCTATGGATGAGGCCCTCTGGTTGCCAACCGAGGAGAGCGTGCGGCTCGCGCTGCGGACCCAGCAGATCCTGGCCCACGAATCGGGGGTGGCAGATGTTGTGGATCCGCTGGGAGGCGCCTATGCCGTGGAACGTCTGACCAACGCAGTGGAGCAGCAGGTCCTTGCGTATCTGGATCAGATTGATGAGCTCGGCGGTGCAGCCGCTGCCGTTGAGCAAGGCTATATGCAGGCAGAGATCGCTGATGCGGCTTATCAGGCCCAGTTAGCCATCGAACAGGGCGATCAGGTCATCGTCGGCGTGAATGATTACCTCGAGGAGGAGGACGAACTGCAGATCGAACAACTCAAGGTCGACCCCAGCGTTGAACGGCGCCAGCATGAAAGGCTGGCAGCCCTGCGTGCCGGACGGGATAGTGAGACGGTCTCTGCGTGTCTGTCGCGCATCGAGGCGGCTGCCCGCAAGCCCGACGCTTCACTGATGCCGCTCTTCATCGCGGCCCTTGAGGCAGACTGCACGCTTGGGGAGATCTGCGGCGTCCTACGCCGCGTTTGGGGAGAGCACCAGCCAAACGTGACGATATAACCAGACGCCCTTAGTTGATCTCTACCGTTACCTTCATCTCCATCTTCGCCGCCAGGATCCTTGCCAGAGAGCGAATCGCGTTGATGGTTCGGCCCTTGCGGCCGATCAGCCTCCCCATATCCTCGGATGCGACGTTCAGCTCAATCATGATCACGGTATCCCCGACGCTCTCGGAGACGCGCACTGCTTCCGGCTTGTCGGCCAAGCTCTGGGCGATGTATTCAACCATGTCCTTGATGGCGGTCATCTTCAACTCCTCGTTGCCCGGTGATACTCTGCGCCGTATGCCCTTCGGTCGTCAGTATAGTCTTAATCTAAAAGCTGACCAGTTTCCCGTCTGAGGGCGATTTCTCAACTTCGCCGGCGCGCCGTGCGGCAGGCTTCAGCTCAGCGCTCCGGGATTGTGGCTTCGCTGATGGTCAGGCGAAGCCCTGCGCTGCGCCCAAAGACCTCCGGAAAATAGGCCTCACTGGCCGTGGTCGGGATGACGTGATAGTCGCCCGGGAGGGTTGCCCGGAAGGTATAGCTGTACTCATACGTCCCGGCAGGAAGGACATCCGCGAAGAGCACGACCTTCTCGTCTCGCAGTTCGCTGCGACTGTACCACCGCCACCACCACCAATATCGTGAGTCTTCCCGCTGCAGTTGCGGCGACATCGCCAGCAGGCTGGTCGTCGCCAGTCCCGTATCCACCGCTTCTGCGCCGGCAGGCAAGGGATCCTCGACGATGACGTAGTAGCGATCGTGAGGGGTGATGATCGTCAAGTCGACGCGGACGACGTCTCCAACTCGGATCTCGCTCACCTCAGGGCAGTCGCGGCGGTCCTCGGCTGCACAGTCGGCCAGCGTAAGCCGTCGCTGGACCACGAACCCGCGGTCTTCGGCTTCGAGCTGGTCCACCGGCAGGTAGATTTGCAGATGGGCCGAGTAATAGAGCCGGCCTGGGCCGTCGGTGCGGGCTAGCGTCAGTGCGTTGGTCTGATCGGCGATCAGGTCCGTGAGGGGCAAAAGACTTGTGGTGGTCTCGCGGATGGACTGGCGGGTCGCGCTGCCACGGGTTTGCTCGCTCTCGTTGAGATAGAGCGCGAATTGGTAGTCGGCATCCAGTTCCCCGGTCTCCACCATCCAGTTGGTCAGCGCGATGAGCGCCCACGCCGTCTCCTGAGTTGTCTCCCAGATGCCGGCCTGCCGGGCGACCATCAGCCAGCGGACGACGTTCGGCAGCAGCTCGTTCTGCGGATCCAGCTTCACCAGCGTGTCAAGGATGATGGCTGTGGAGCGGGTGTCGGTGTTCATCGCCCACCAGTCACGGTTGGACTCCTCCCAATGCGCTCCGGTGGCGCTCAGAATGGCGGCGCTCTGGATGTCTGAAAGCAGCGTCGTGATCCGTGCGTCGCTTGAATCTCCCAGCCAGATCGCCTGCGCCAGATAGGCGCGAGCGTAGGTGCTGAGCTTCCCGCGATGGCTGTAGAGGGTATCCATCTGCTGGCGGTGGGCCTGCCCGCTCTCAGCCAGGACATACAGCAGCCAGGCCTGCCGGTTCGCCTCACGATAGGTTGCGACATTGTCTATGGCCTTGAGCTGCGAGCCCAGATAGTTGATGCCGCTCTCCAGGACTGGGGCGTCCACGACAAACCCGGCCTCCCGGGCTTTGAGCAGCGCAAAGACCACATATCCGCTGATGTAGGGATTGCTCTGCGGGTCGGCTGCGCGGTGCCACCAGCCCCATCCTCCGTCGGGATTCTGCTGGCGATAGAGTCGTGCGAGACCGTCTTCGACGAGGCCCGGTAGGCGTGCGGCGAGCTCTGGATCGTCGAGGCCCAGCGCTGTCAGCGCGCGGTAGGTGAGCACGTTAGGCAGGAAACGGCTGACCGTGTACTCGGTTCCCTCATACTCGTAGTGTTCCAGATAGTCCAGTCCCGCCTGCAATCCGGCCGCCAGACTCGGCTCCAGGCGCACACTGAGCTGTCCGCGCCGATCATCGAACTCCGAGGGCACGGCAACAGCCTCGGTCCGGCTGCCGCCCTGGATCAGCTGACCGGCGGTGCCCACCGTATCCGGCGCAGTATACCTCAGCACCAGCAGCGTGCCGTCCGGTCCGGTGGTGAGCCGCGGTCTGCTGGCGTCGGAGTAGGGGCCAGCGGAGGCGCTGAAGATGAGCTCTGCCTGGGCCACATCGGTTGCTGTCACCCACCATGTGACCCTGCTTTCCCCCAGCGCGGGAACGGTCACCCGCTGCACAGGGGGGGTCTCCGGGCTGACCTCGAGTCCCACAACGGTCATACCAACCTCGGCCTGCAGATCGTCGGCGGTGTTGTTGCTGACATTCGCTGCGACTTGGACGTGATCGTCGACCACGAAGAATCTGGGCGCCACGGGACGG
>PWVB01000105.1 GCA_003562365.1 Anaerolineae bacterium | reverse complement strand
GGAGCCGCGCCGAGCCGGTTAGGCCCCGGCGATCCGGCTCTCTAGATGTCGATTTCCTTCCCGCTTGCCCTCCCTCGGGCGGTCGCCAATAGTCGTGCTGGATGAAGCCGGGCAGCTTCTCCTGACGCTCAAAGGCGAGTTGGTTCTGGGCAAGTATAGCGACGGCTGTGGCCTGCTGAAGGAAGAAGCGGTAGACACGATTGAGTACGCCGCTCATCCACTCGTACAGTTCGACGTTCGTGAACTTATTGGCCAGGAAGTCCAGTGTATCGGCGGTGTGTTGGGTCTGGAGTTGAGCCATACTGTGCTCTTGCACGGCCATGCGGCGGTGCTGATGGGCCAATTCGATTTGCTGTCCGCCGATACGGACATCTTTGTGCGCCAGGCCCCGCCGGTGGCGCCATTCCTGCTGCCGGCGTTCGTTGCTTGCCCAGATGGCGGCGCGTTGCGCATTGGCTTCGGCAGCAATAGCGGATTTGGTAGCGTTGAGCCCTTGGGCTCTGGCGGCGGTCGCGCCAATGACGGTGAGTGCCTGAAAAGGATTTGTAATAGCACCGAAGCCGCCCACCATGCCCGCCACCAACTCCCATTCGGCGGCTTCCGTGCGCGCCTCGGCAGCCTTGAGATGGTAAGCGATCATGTTTGATTCGTGTTCGTTGAGCCCGGCCTTGATCATGCGTCCGTAACTGTTGAGTTGTGCTTCTGCGCGCTCCTGCTGTAGATGCGCCAGCTCGATCCCCACGCCGGCTTCATTGACGCGCAGCGTCTGTAACTCCACTTGTTCCTCGCTGAGGGCCAGATCCTGCCGGGCCTGCAGCAAACTGTATGCTTCGGCGTCGGCCCGTTCGGCAGAGGCAAGAAACGAGGCTTCCACCTGCTGGGCGATACCGACCAGCTGCTGGGCCCGCTCTATCAACACCCGGTAGCGGTAGATCGTCGGTTGGGCGATGACGGTGCGGTGGAAGAGAGCTGCAGCAGGGCCTCCGGCGTGACGGGGATGCTCCAGGCCTGCGATATTCAGGCCGCTGCGCAGTTTCTCCAGGCCGAGTTCGGCGTGTTGCCGCAGAGCGCGGATGACCGGGTTTTCCGGTACCGGATTCCCATTGTGTGTGGGATTGCCGATAGCCCGGTCATCATCCGGCGGCAGCATTTCAGGCTGGGCGAGCAATTCCAGCGCGGTGATATATAGACTCCGGGCACGCGCCAGTGATGCGGCCACTGCGGAGGTGAATTCTGCGTCGGCGAATTCGAGCAAACAGCCGACGATGGATTGAAGCGTAAACCGAGTGTAGGCGTGTCGCCTGCGGGCGGCAATTTCGTGAGGGTTTATCTCTTCGCGCAGCCAGATGTCTCGAGGGCGGCTCACCTGCAGAGGTTGGTCTTTCTCCAACGCCAGGCCATAGAAGATCCTGCGCGTGCCGGTCGCCGAGTCGTAGGCGTAGACGGTGCGATACCATGCGAGGGCCGCGGGAAAGTGCCCGCTGCGCTGGAGGTGGCTCGCCAAGAGCATCGGGACGAAGTAGTAGATCTCTTTGAACCAATTGGGTCCATCGTGGAGCCAGCGATTAAAGACATCGGGCCCGTCCTCTTCCTCCTGACGTTTCTCCAACAGCTCATCTATGTACTGATCATACCATTCCTTTATAGCCCTTTGTCTCTCGAGCAGCTGGTCTTCCGATAACTGCTCGGTGATGATGAATGTGCCGGGACGGAGCGCTGCGGGCAGATCGTCACCCGATTCGTCGTGGAGCATTGTCAGGTAACCGGCGCGGTTGTCGTTCATCCGCCCACCGCCGGCCAATTGCCGGGCCAGGCGCGGTGTGAGCTGCAGGGTTGTACGGAGGCGTTCAACCAAGGTGCGAAACGCACGGCTTGGGCGATGGTGAGGCGAGTCATCGTCCAAGAGGCTCGGTAACAGTACGGCGTCGGGATAGAGCAGGGTCTGGAATGCGCTGCGCCATGTCTCGTATCGTCCGAGCCAGCTCCATTCTTCTTCGAAGTCTGCCGGTTGGTAGTCCTGATGGAACGAGAGCCTCCAACCCGCAACCGGGTGACCGTCCGAAAGCAGCGACCCGGTTTGCTGTTGGGCAAACCATCCGGTGCGCAGGCCATTTATGCCGGTCTGCAGCGTTTCGACGGCCTGCTGGAGACGCGTGGTTGTGATCTGCCCGCTGCCGCCGAAATCCAGCGCCAGGCGCAGGGTCAGGCCGTTGACCACCTGGGGGTCCGGCTCACGGTCTGTACTGGCGTTGGCGGACTCACTGACTGCATTCACCAGCATATCGCGCAGCAGGGGCATAGCCTCGGATTCTGCGGCAGCTACCGCCGCTTGCAGTGTCATGGCCAGGGTCTCTTCGGCGCGCTGGCGCATCGAAGGTTGAGAGCTGTCCTGGCCGTTGGTGCCGCTATCGTCGCGATGAGGGGGGAGTTGGTCGCGCTGCCACTGTAGCAGCTTGGGATCGACCGGTTCTGCGAATGGATCGCGACGCGTAGATGGAAAACCGAACAGCTCCTCGAGCGTCTCTTCGGTTAGGTCCTGCGACGCGTCAAGCATTTCACGGACTTGCCCTGGGGTGATGCCCAGCCGTTGGCCCAGTGAGGTGACACGCGCGTGGGCCTCACCTTCTCCGCTTGTGTCGCCCGTACCGTTTTCGAGATCATTGTCCTGCACCAGCGATGCGGTTGCCTGCAGTTCGGCCTGTGACACGCCCCAATGGGCTAGTACGCTATCGAGGACGGCCTGATGGTACTCGACTTCGATCTCTTCCGGAATCGATTCCTGGCCCAGATAGCTTTGCAGTACTTCCACGGCCAGCCGCGCTTGGGTTACCGGTGCTTCGGCAGCGGTGCGGTGGTCGCGATCGGTCAGCTTGGTAAAGGGCTGGTGAAAAACGGCTTCCAGTTCCGAGCGTTTAATCGCTTGCTCCGGTTCCTCTTGAGCTTTCCGGATGCGCTGCTCGCAAAAGTGCAGTAGGTCGTCCAGATATTGCTGGAGACTAGACATCAAAGCACCTCCCTAACCCGAATACGGAGTTCGCGGGGCTCCGAAGTATTGCCGGCGACATCGCTAGCCCGGACAAGGATGGGGAATAGACCGGGTTGCTCCAGGTGGACAGCAACGTGCCACTGGGACCAGTCGTCCTCCAGGGGCTGAGCCGGTTCAAATGCCTCTCCCTCGTGGGCCCATTCGACGGCCTCAATATCCGAGATTGGATCTTCGGCTACGCCTTCGATGTCAACGGTCACACCGCCTTCTTCCTCCAATACCTCGTGAAGGCTGCTGGTAGGCCTGACAACGCGCAGCACCGGTGGGGTTAAGTCGCGGGCGCGGACGATGAAGCTCCTGGTTGCTTCGTTTTCGGCTCTGTCGACGGCGCGAAACTCCACTTCGTGCCTGCCGATTTCCGGGATCGGTACATCCACACTCCATCGCGACCACCTGTCGTCGTCAGGGCCCGAATCATCGTTGGCGTTTTGGAACGCTCCGTCTTCGTCCAAACGCCACTGGACCCGTCTGACGCCGGTTCCTGTGTCGCGGGCGTTCCCTTCGTAGCGCAGAGTTAAGGTGCCGTCTGACGGCCAGGCGATGTTGCCGCGGGGCGCTTTGGTAAACCGCAGACGCGGAGCGCCTGTATCGACGGGCAGGACGTCACGCCTTTCGGTGCGCCGGTTCCCGGCACGGTTTTCGGCGCGTACGTGAATGGTCTGTTTACCGAAGCCACGCAGCGTTACCGTATGGCGCCATCTGGACCAGTCCCCCGAGACGCGTTCGACCCGCTCCGCTGCCTTGCCGACGCCGGCGCGCACCTCGCGAATCCCCGACGCCTCCCACCTTACCGAGCCGGTTAACGGGAGTTCGACCTGATCGCCGCGGGGCACATCGACATTGTACGTCCTCCCGGAACTGGGCATACCGTCGATGCGTATATCCGGTCGCTCCCTGGTAACGACCACAGTAACCGTGTGGGTAACTGTCTCCGTTCCCCGATAACCCGGCGGGGCGTCGGCCCTGACCTGGATCGTCAGGTCTTCACCGGAACCCTGATAATTCTCCGTGTATCGCCAGCGGCGGGATGGTGCCATTTTAGTAGCATCGTTCCAGGTGCTGCCGCTACCCATTCTGACCTGCACGCGGCCGGCCTCCACCTCGTGGCTGTTGTGCTGGATGGAAATGCTTTCGTCACCGAGCGGCTGTGGAGGGACTGGCGGGGGATTATCGCCGTCCGGCGGGCCGTTGCCGATGTTGTCGTTTCCGCCTCCGCCCCCGGTGACGATAACGCCCCAGGCGTCTATGCGAACGGTAATCCGTCGGTCTTGCCCAACCACGACACGACTGCCGGGTGAACGGATGTTTGCATTCATCTTGACTCTCACTGCCATGACTCGGCTTCCTTTCTTTCTGTCCTCTTTTTGTTTGAGCACGTTGCGTTTCGGATGCGGAATCGCACACGGACCACGGTTGCCCGCCCGCCCTGCCGCCGAATGCGGCTGTGCTTCCTAAGCGATCGGCCGTAGTCTGCTCAGCGGAATCCCGTACCGCGTTAGTCAGATCGATATGGACCGCAATTGCACTGAGCATTAGACCCGCCGCTCTGTAGGCCGGATGGCCTATCAGTCATTCGATGCGCGCCGTGCTGTTCCAAGCCGCTTGCAGCGGCTCGCGCAGTCTGAGGGCTCGTAAACGTATAACGTCCCGCGCGATTGCAGCTTGGCCTATCCCGCACGCTGCTTTCGCGTTTGAGGTCTGCGAGCCTTAAGCACGTTTGGTGGCTTAACCCTGCGACGTCGGTCACCCGATCGGGAAGCTATTGATTAACAGACCCTGAGTGCGCCCTTCCACCACCGCGCTTTCTGCACCGTGCCGATCACGTGCCGTGCATCCGGTGAGGTGCTGAACGCTTTCGTCGACCGGCCGAATGTATGTAGATCTCATCCTGGGATCTCGGACCCGCGATGTCGAGCGCCTCTACCAGCACCACATCAATTGTGCGCTTTGCTGTTTGCGTGCCGAATGCATAGCCGCTGCCACGATTGGAACCCGTGATGTCGAGCGGGAGCGTTGCCAAGACCATCAGGTGGGTCGCCGCCATCGTTGTGGCCGCCATTCTGACCTCCGCCGCCGCCTGTCCCGGCGACGCCCCCCCTTCGACCGTTACCTCCACTTCGCTACGCGGCCCTCCGTTTCTGAGCCGGCTCTCCAGCGGAGACCCAGGCTCTATCCGTACGTGCGCTATTGGGTCATATATCAATCGATCTCTAGCCCCTGGATTTCGTCTGGCCGTCATCGTTCCCAGGCTCCGCCTTTGGGTGCGTCGAAGGGCCGGTCTCTCCCTGGGCGCCCGCCGGGGACAGGTCCAATTCGAACTTCGCTCAGATTCCGGAACACCCCTCTGCCGACCTTGCTCCCGGCGATTGCAGCCCCCGTCACGATGACGCCATATGCTATCCAGCCCTTGGGGCCGGTGGAGAGCAAGGGACGGGCTATGGATCCGGCGGCTTTTGCAGATGCCCAGGCGGAGCCGGACTCAACGGCCAGTTCGGTAGCTAACTCCAGCCTATTCTCCGCACGGACGACCTGAATGGCGTCCATCACATATCCGGGGGCGTTATGCGCTATCTTCCCCAACCTGCTGAGAATCTTGAACTCTCGTCGGCGTTGCCGAGCTCTGCTGAGATCCTCGCCCGGTGCTCTCCGCTTTGACTCGAGGTGACCTTCGAGGGCCTTTTCTGTCACGTTCCACTTTCTCTCAAACCACCGCGCCATCTCTCTGGCGGCATCCAGATCCGACGCGGGTCTCTCAGTGGCACCAGAACTGGAAGCGGCGCCAGCGCTTTCCGCGGCTCCCCCGGTGACCGCTGGCACGTAGATAAAGATCAGCCCTCCGACCGACTCGACCCTTCCAGCCTCTCCCATTCCGATGGTATCTCCTGTCAGTTCGGCTGTGGCGGGGGCCGAATACCATCCCTGAAGCTCGCCGCTTTTGATCTGCTCTCGCCATCGCTCCGGCACCTTATCAAGCGAGTGTACGATGATCGGATTTTGCGGTGATCCTGGCTTTGCCTCTTGCGACTCGGTGCCAGTGGGATCGGTGAATTTGAGCGGGTTGTTGTGAGCATACTGGTACAGATTCAGGGCGTCCGTCATTCCCGCAGGATCGCTGCTCACCCATCTGGCTAACCACGGTGCGTAGTATCGCGCCCCCTGGTAGTAGAGCCCGCTCTCCTCGTCCCGCTCCTTCGCGACGAACCTGTACCGCTTCCTCGCGAAGCTGCCGAAGCTGGTCTCACCGTAGGGAAAGTACTCCTCCCGGTTGATCCAACCACCGCTCTCATCCACCACCATGTGGCTGCTGCCCAGGTGGTCGCCTATATGGTACTGTACGGACGGTCCGGCATCCTCGGGGTGCGGGGAGCCGCGGCGCACGCGGGCAATCCGTTGTTGATCATCTACGATGTGCAGATGATTGTTCTCTCGATGCTCCCCGTTCTTATGCCATACATCGTGCTCAAAGACGCCGTCAATGTAGACTGTGCTCTCCGTGTTTGCGCTGCCGTTCCTGCGCAGGTGCTTCTTGATCCGCTTGCCCCCGGTGTCGTATAGGTAGCGTGCCTCAATGGAGGCATGGTCGGCGCCGTCAGGTTGGTTTGTAAAGGTCGTCAGGCGGTCTGCGTGGTCCCAAGTGTAGTGGCGTTCCGTATTGCTCCCGGACAGATTGCCGTTGGCGTCGTACTGGAACCGGTGCATGACGCTCCCTTCCTTCAGCGTCTCCAACCGGTTTGAGCCGGTCTCGATGGTATACTGGCGCCTTGACATGGTGCCCTCCACCAGGCGGCTCAGCTGGTGCAGGTTGCCCGTGACGTCGTAGTCATAGCGTACTGAATAGGCGGTTGTCAATTCCGGCGCATTGTGCTGGCGGGGTGCTGGCGCTCCCGGCTGATTGGGAGCGTCATAGGCACCGCAGCGGGCTGGCTCGGAAGGCGAGCCCGGAGGATAGGGGCCTCTGCAAGTTCGCCCGGTGGCTTGCGTCAGCCGGTACAGGGGATCAAAGGTGAACTCGCGTACGAGCCTGTCCCGACCGTGCGGCTGGTTGGCGATGCCGCTGTTGGGCGCGCGCTCCTCGAGGCTGACCATATTGCCGGCCAGATCGTATTGGTAGGCGACGTCTTGAAGGGGACTGCCAAGGCCTTCAAAGGTGTTGGCGACGGTCTCTTGCACTCGGTCGGTACGCAGGCGTTGGAGGCGGTGGGTTTCTGAATCATACGCATACCGGGTCATAGTGTCGTTGCCGTAGACAATAAGGACCCGCTGCCCCTTGGCATTGTAGGCGATGTGCTCAACGTAGGGATCGCCATCGAGTTCTACCTTGTCCAGAGCGCCGCCGCGGTTGTAGCGGGGCACGAGCAGCGCTCGATGGCCGTTCACATCGGTAGGATAGGCTATTTCCAGAGGACGGCTGAGTGCGTCGTAGCGCGTGCTGGTCTGGTAGGCGAGGTTGTCCAGCGCTTGCTCAGCATCAGCCTCGCTCCAGTCCACGGTCCACGCATCCTCCAGCGCTGTGTTGCTGATGACCTGCCGCGCCTTCCTCTCGAGGTTCCCCTTGAAATCGTAACGCTCGAACTCCAGGCGTCCTGCTTCGTCGTAGTGCCTGAAGATCTGCCCAAGAAGGTTGCTCTGTCTCGCGGTTTCGCGGCCCAGTCCCGCGTTGGCTTCATCGTCGCCATAGATAAGTCGCTCGCGGAGGGGGAAGGGCGCATCGCTGTTATCGCGAGCCCAAAGGTGAGTGAGCCGGTTCGACATATCGTACTGGCGCAGGACGAGACCACCCTTGCTGTCGCGGTATTCGATTAGGTTGCCGGCGGCATCCAGAACCGCGGTCCGCAGCCCGGCGTCGATGCTCTGAACCCGCAGCTCGTTGTCCAGAAGGTCGTAGGTGTGCTCGAAGGCAACACGGCCCCGGGAGTCTCTGACGGTCAGCAGGTTGCTGTGCAGGTCATATGTCCAGCGCGTGGCGTGCCAGTCGGCAGTCGGTACCGGGCCATTGCGCTCCACATGACAGATGACGCGTCCGAGGGCATCAACGAGGGTGCTGGTGGGCGTGAAATGGTGGGACTGTGGTGCCCGCCTGCTGAGCGATGCCGTTGGATCTATGGGATTGAGGCTGACGACCGCCAGATCGTTGGGATCGTATGCATAGCTCTCCCAGGGAGTGGGGTCGAATTCATCGGGCGTCTCAAGGCTGCCGGGGATACCGAGGATCCTCCGCTGCTCGGAGCCGTCGGGGTTGATGATGCGCACAAGCTCGCCGCGCGGATCGTAGAAGAGGGTGGCGTGATGACCGTGTTTGGCCTCGGCTTTGGGTTGATAGTCCCAGCCGGTGGCAAAGAAGGGCTCATATCGCTCCACCTCCTGTCCCTTGTTGTCGTATACGTGCCAAGGACTGACCGCAACGCGGCCGTCGACCCGGCGGCCTATGGCGGGTCCATCTGCTCCATTGGGGTGCAATGCGAGGCCCACGTCGTCACCCGTTTCACCGAAGGTCAGCTCCTCGGCCTGTAGTCGACTTTGAATCAGCCGCCCGACTCCGTCGAAGTACTCTCGCGACTCAATGGTCTCGTCGGACGCGTGATCGCTTGCGTGCCGGATACGCCGGCGCCGGTGGATGAAGATCGGCTGCGGGTGGCGGTCATGACGCGTTCTCTCGTAGGCCAGGAAGTCGTAGTCGAATTCCTCTTCAGGTTTTGCTTCGGTGCCTCCCCCACCGTCGCGGCTTTTGAGGAACCGCTTGTGCAGCAACCCCAGCGGCGTATAGCGGAAATGGGCGGCATTACCATTGGGATAGGTCACCTTCACGGGCTGCATAACGCGGTAGTCGTAGATTGCAGCCGTCTCCAGGCCCGCAGGGTCGACGACGCGAGCAGGAAGAAGCCAGTGTTGATCGGGCATGAGGGTGGTCTGGTGTCCGAGAGGATCTTGGACAGCGGTGACCACACCGCGCTTCTGCGTGGTGTCGGCGTCCTGAGTATCGAAGCGTTGGCGCTGCGCATCGGCGTAGTAGAGGGAGTGCTGCTGATCAACGCCCTTCTTTAGGTGATAGCCTAGGTCTTGCCCGAAACCGTCCGGCGCGCCGTCGGGATGGGTCGCTGCGCCGCCGAGATAGGCGGGGCGGCGGTGGCCATAGGCACCCTCGATCCCCGACTCTGTGAGGACCAGGGCCTCGCTGCGGGTCAACGCTCCGTAAGGCCCCACCTCTCCCGTATCACGGCCAACAAAGGCTGCGCCGTCGTAGTGGTTTAGAGTGTGACTCATCAGACGAACGGCGGCAGAGGTGCGGAAATGATCGTGGATGTCCCGAGCCGCCGCTGCGTGCTCTGCGAGCACGCGGGACAGATCGTCAGGGTCAGTTTCGTCGACCAGCGGCGGCTCGCTCAACTGGAACGTGCGGATCTGGGCAACGCGATCGTGGATGAAGACGCCTTTATCGGGCACCGCGTACTCGGTACGGGTGTGCGTCGTCAAGAGACGCGTTTCATTGATCTCGTCACCGCCGAGCTCGCCGAGGCCTGTTGCGATCAACGGGCGCCGTCTCTTCTGGCGGCGCGGCACGGCCACCCTCGTCTCTTGGCGCGGCTGGCCGAAGTCGTCGTAGTCATCGGTGAATGTGTAGTGCGTCATTGGATCGTCGCCCCGTTCCCACCGGGTGGTGCGCTGAGCAACCGGGTGGGGGAAGAAGATGCGCTTGCGCTCGGGATCGGAGCCGGTTGGTCTTGCCTCCTCGCGGAGACCGTAGGCATTCTCTGTGACCGTGTAGGGCCGGTCCTCGCGCACTGAGCCGTCCAGAGCGTAGAGCTCGATGCGCAGGGTGTGACCGCGCAACGCCCGCAAGGCGTCGCGCTTGATACGGCGGTCTTCTGGCGAAGGGCGCCGACCAGGACGCGAGCTGTAGGAGCGCAGGAAGGCGTCGATCCGCTCTTTGTGCTCGAGGCGCTGCAGATCGCCGGCCCAGTACTCGTGGGCGTAGTCGATCTCCTGCCAGCCGCCGAACTCATCACCGATAGGACCTTGATGGAACCATATTCGCCTCTCGGTCGGCGGCGAGAAGCTCTGGCGTTCTACCGCTTCAAACGGGCGGTCTGGGTGGAGGCCGTGTGTGTGCCACGGCTCAAAGGTCTCGGTGTCCCGCTGATCCACTCGGCCAAAGCCGCGGAATTCCCGTTCGGCGCCATCCCAGTAGCCGTGATGGTAACTATACTCGGTGGAGAACTTGCCCCCAGAGATCTCATCGATCGCCTCGACGCGTGCGACGACGTGGACCGGAAAGGGTAGGGTGGTCTTCCAGCGTGTCTCCTTACGGATCTCGTCCTCTAGATAGAATTGGATTGAGGGAGCATAACCGACGCGCGTGCGGGAGCCTATGTGGTTGTCCATCTCTGCCAGCAAATAGGGCTTGACCCCGCCGGTGAAGTCTAAGAAATGCATCGGCGCCCGCCGCAAACCACCGGCCTCTCTGCTCCACAGGATGCCGCTCATGCCGGTACCCAGGAGGTCTACCAAGCGGACGGCATCAGCATTGGTTAGTGGAGGGGTACCGTGGACTGTGATGGGGTCACTCCAGCCGTTCCCGCTCTGGTTGATCCATAGGGTCACCTTTCCGCTTTCCACATAGATCATGTCAGCCAGGCCATCGCCGTTCACGTCGCCGGTGAGGATGTGAGCGGGATCGTATCCCTCTGGAAAACGTGGGGCGTTCTGCATCGAAATGCGCCTGCCCCAGTGGCCGTGCCCCAGGTTGGGCCAGTAGGCAAGATGGCCGTCGTACAGCATGATGAAATCCTGGAGATTGTCGCCCGACATATCAGCCCGCCGCACCCGAGGGTCGGAGAAGTCGACATTCGGGAAATCCGACGGCGCTCTGCGCTCTATCTGCCGCGTCTCCCCCCATCCTGTGTCCGGGTCGTTGAAGAAACACGCCAGCCGCGCGCCTGAGCGGATCGCATCGGTCACGCCATCGCCATCGAGGTCGATGAGCTGGACAGAGGGATCCTCCAGGCTGAAGCTGGGGGCGGTGCTGTATCGTTGAAACGAACGACGGTCCCAGGCGCGCCCGGGTCGTGTGGGATAGTAACCGGAGATAGCCCCCTGGGTCACCAGGAGGTCGGGCCGCCCATCGCCGTTAGCGTCAATGAGCTGAACGCCAGGGTCGCCCAAAGCCAGTCCGGCAGGCGCCTCGCGCATCTCACGCGGCGGGTCGAAAACACCACCCCCCAGGTTGCGCCAGTAGCGCATCGTCCCCTTCGTCTCGAGAAGATCCGGCAGGCCGTTGCCAAAAAGATCGACGAGCTCGAGGTTCGGATTGCTCAAAGGATAGACGGGTAGGCTTGAGTCGTCCAGCGTGATGAATTCTCTTCCCTGGGGCTTAAACTGCGTATAGACAAATTCGAGAGGTGGCAGAGAGGTCTCGCCATCGTGGCCGACGATCTCAATGCGGGTGAGTAGGGAGATGCCGTTATGGGGCAGGCGTTCCGGCCCCACCTCGCCTGTGGCTATGCGTTTGTCTTCGTCGAGGTAGGTGAACCGGTAGGTGCGAACCAACTGGGTTCCCGCGTCGCCGTCTCTCTCGGGATGCACCTCCACACGGATGCGCTTGCAGCGTCTCCTCGTGCGGATCTCGAACCCCGCTCGATAGTGGGAGATGGGATAGACGCGCTGCCGATTCGGGACGTCTGCCGGGAACCGCTCGGGCAGCATCTCGTACTCAAAGGTTATCGAGACCAGGAATTGCTCGTCACCGTTGCTGTCGGTGTAGTCAGCATACTGGATCCGGTGCAGGTAAAGCTGATCCCATATGCGAGGTCCCTCCTGGTCAAGATCGCGCAGATACTCATAGCGGATGCGGTTTCCGAAGGGGTCTCGCGTCTCAGTCAGGTTCCAGGCAAAGACCTTCTCCCTATTCTCAGGATCAGCGATCACGGCAGGATCATCACCAGGCGATGCACGGGGCGTCCCGTAGAGACTCTCAAGGCCATCTATGGTCTTAACCCGCCAATGGTCATCCTCGGCATCGTGGCGGTGTTCGATCAGCCCGAAAAGGCCTTCGGTACGGGGACGATAGATGGTCCTGGTTTCGAGCGCTTCCACCGGCACGAGGTCCTCGGATCCGGAGAGAATAAAGACATCGTCCACGTCGTAGGAAGGAACACCCCTGGACGTCTTACGGCGAATGCTGGGAATGCTCAACTGCCAGCCAAGCCCGAAAGGGCCGCTGGTGTTTCCGGTACTGTAGGTGAGGCTGATGTCAGGATGAAAGTCATTGCGACCCGGCGGTAGAGCAATGGGCACGGTGAGGTTTCCCGTGCCGGTGTGCAAGTCTGGTGTAAAGGTCTCGCCGATGCCGTCTAGCGCGCCTCCTCCTTGTGGCAGGGATATCAGAGACGAAACGTCACTGCGGTCATTGGTCTGAGCCATAACGCCTCCTTGCTCTGTCAATCTCAGGCGGGACCGCTTTTATCAAACGCTCCGCGGCGGCATAGAATGGGCGCGTCTTCCCTGAAACCCCAGCCCCGACCGGCATAGGCCTCACTTGAATCCTCATCTGGTTACCTCGACCGTGCCTAGACACTATGCTTAGGATAACAGCCTGATCTCCCATGGATCTTGCCTGGGACTCCCTTTGCTGGTTGTATCTTCAGCTGGTCTGCTCCTGCACGCTGTACTCTGGCGCCCCGATCTGTTTTCATGGAACAAATACTCAGCTGGGCGGAGCTCCTGCTCGCGTATCGATCCCAGCGCCGGTGGGATAGAAATACGTTAGGGTGTGGGTTCAAAGTCTAGGCAAAAGACCCAATCCTGGTACAATTCTACGGCTTTGAGCCCGGGGATCGCCGCGGCTGGCGGTCAGACTATGGTAAGAAGGGTCTCGCCCAGAAGCTCGTTTGGATCAAGCTAACAGCAGACAACCTTGCCGGTTCCCCAGAGGATCCGGTTCGACACTCCGGAGAGATCGAAGTGCACGACACAGCATCTTCTTCTGCTCGGTTCACGGATCCGCACCCCATCCGTACCAAGATCACCCTGCCCCGTTGCCCGGAAAACCTGCTGCCCCGTCCGCGCCTGCGCAGTTTGCTTGACGCTGCACTGGAGCATCGCCTTACGCTTGTCACGGCGCCTGCAGGGTACGGGAAGTCCGCAGCTCTGGTGGACTGGGCCCATCAAACCGACGTGCCTGTTTGTTGGTATGGGCTAGACGAATCAGATACGGATCCGTGGCAGTTCTTGACCTATTTGACCGGGGCGATGGCCCAGTGTATTCCGACGTTCGGTGCGGTGTCCCGGGCAGTCCTGGAGAATTCCGGCATAGAACTTGATGCCGAGACACTCGCGCGCGTCATTGCCTGCGAAGTTAGCGACCGCGCTCGCGCCGCTTTTGTCCTTGTGCTGGATGACTACCATCTTGTCGGCGACAGCGGCTTCATCGCCCGATTCTTGAGCGCATTCGTCCAATATGTGGACGAGACATGCCACCTCATTCTGACCTGTAGAGAGCACGTTGATTTGCCTGATCTTGTTCTTCTGACGGCGCGGTCGCAGACAACCGGCCTCAGCCAAGAAGAGCTCGCTTTCACTGTTGAGGAAATCCAAGCTCTTTTTCAGTGCAACTACAAAATGACGGTGTCCGATGAGCTGGCTGCGGAGTTGATCGAGGTGTCCGAAGGGTGGATCACGGGATTGCTGCTGGCAACGCCGGCGCCTGGATTCGAAATGGTCGACCGAATCCGCGCTGCCCGCGCTGCTGGTGTAGGGCTGCACGACTATCTGGCCCAGCAGGTTCTCGACCGTCAGCCGGAGGACATTCGAGCGTTCCTGCTGCGCTCGGCGCTTCTCGGCGATTTCGATGCCCAGCTGTGTGCCCAAACGTTGGTGATGGATGCGGTTGAGGTGTCGAGTCTGATGCAGTCCATCCAGCAGCGCTGTCTGTTTGTGTCGCCTGCGGACTCCGAGGGGGCATGTCTGCGATATCATCGGCTCTTTTTGACCTTCTTGCAGAGTACGATGCGCCGGGAGTCACCGGAGGAATATGTCCGCATTTTGCGGCGGCTGGCGGAAGCCTGCATCCGGGACCGGCTTTGGTCACGCGCCTATGCCGTCTACCGCCGTCTGGATGATCTGGACGGCACTGTTGAACTCACTGAGCGCGCTGGATCCTGGATGATCAGACATGGGCAGCTGGCCTTGCTTTCCGAATGGCTGCAGGCGCTGTCGGGCCGCACTTTGAGGTCCCATCCGAAGCTTATATCATTGCAGGGCGTCGTGGCATCTGCTGCCGGGGATTTTGAGGGGGGACTGGCTCTGCAGTCAGAGGCGCTGGGCCTGCTGCGCGCGCAACACCAGGAACAGCTCACCGGAGGATGTCTGGCCCGCGTCCTACTGCGTAGAGCCGCCGACTTGCGCGCACTGGCCCGCTATCAAGAAGCGCTGCGGGATGTCGAGACGGTCCTTGAGTTCGTAGAGCGCTGCGTTGACCACGCTGATCGGATTGCCGGTGAAGCGCTCCGCACGAAAGGCGCAATCCTTACGGCGCTCGGTTACCCCGTTCCCGCTACCTGGTGGTTGGAGCGCAGCCTATCGGTCTATACGACTCTGGATGATACGTCCATGGTCGCTTTGGTGCTTATGGAATTGGGCGTCACGGCCTCGTACCGGGGGCATTTTAGCCGGGCCAGACGCTTCTACGAGCAAAGCCTCGATGCGTGGCAGCAGTTGGAGAATGTGCTCCGTCAGTCTACGGTACTCAACAATCTAGGCGTGCTCTGTGCGGCAACCGGGGACTATATTCAGGCAGCGGAGTCGCTGAGCCAGGGCCTCACCGCCGCCCGGCAGACAGGCTATGTCTACAGCGAGACCCTGATACTTGCCAGTACAGGCGATCTCTACACAGCGCTTGGAGCGCTAGAGGCAGCCGCAGATGCATATGCGCAGGCCTTCCGGCTGGCTGTCGACAGCGGCGATCGATTCGTACAGCTGTACGTTCGAGTTGCTCAGGCTGAGCTGTCGCGACGGCAAGGCGAACTCTCCCGGGGGCGGTACTATCTTGCCGACGCCCGCCGCCTGCTTGGCGCGGGCTCATCTTCTTGCGCGGTTGGCCTGTGGCACCTGGGTGCAGGACGTCAGGCCTTGTCGGAGGGCGAGATGGCTGAGGCGGTCACAAGTCTGGAGACGGCTACGCAGCAGTTTGATGCCGCATCCCTGCGGGCAGAGAGCGATCTGGCGCGGCTCTACCTGGCAGCTGCCTACTGCAGTATTGGTGAGCGCAGAAACGCTATCAAGACGGTCGCGCGGGCGCTTGACCGGATAGATAGGAGTGAGCTGTCTCACGTCTGTCTCACTGTGGAGCGAGACATCGTTAAGCAGTTGCGGAATCTCATCGACACGCCATCTATAGGGCCGACGGTGGAGCAGCTGACGACCGACATCGCTCGATGGTATCAGCAGATCCCCGAGATCCGCCGCCGCCTGCGGCATCAGTCTCTCGAGCTACCTCTGACGAAGCCCCGAATCGTCCTCCGAGCTCTAGGCGGCGCTGAGGTTGTGGTGGACGGAACGCCCGTCCCCGCTAATGGCTGGATCCGTCAAACCTCCCGTGATCTCCTCTACTGCCTGCTGGCGCACCCAGAAGGTCTATCGAAGGAAGAGATCGGTGTGATCTTCTGGCCGGACAGCGCGCCGGCGCAGCTCAATGAGCTCTTCAAGAAGACGATCTGGGGATTGCGCCGCGTTTTGGGATCGGGTGCCGTGATCCATGAACAAGGGCATTATCGGTTCAACGCGGCTGAGGACTACAGCTATGATGTTGAGTTGTTCTGGGCCAAGCTGGCCCAGGCCCACCGGCAGCGGGATCCTGATGAAGCTGTCGAGCTGTTGTGCCAGGCGCTCGCCGTCTATCGCGGTGCTTATCTGCCGGAGTCTGAGTGGAATTGGGTTGCCATCGATCGCGAACGGTTGTGTCGAGCATTTAGCAGCGCCACCCAGAAGGTGGCAACTTACCATCTGGAGCGCGCAGATCCTGAATCTGCCCTGGCCTGCTGCCAGCGACTGCTGCGTGAGGACTCAGGCGATGAGCCTGCACATCGGCTGATGATGCAGGCCTATGCCGCCATGGGAGATCAGGGCGCGATGGCGCGGCAGTATCGGCGCTGCTGCCAGGTCCTTGCCGACGATCTCGATGTAATGCCCTCTGTCGAAACCCTGGCGCTGTACAACCGCCTGCGTCAGCGGGATCTCTCTGGCGCTCATCGAAGGGCGACCTGACCGGAGTTGCTCTGCCGGCGGGGTCCGGCGGTGCCGGTTGCGGTTCGATTGTCCCTGGATCACGGTCTATGCCGAGAGGGGGGCAGGCGTTAGCCTTCTGCCTCCCTGCCCGTACTTCCTTGATGCACCAGCCGCGCCACGGGTCCCCGCTGCCTGCTCGCCACTGTCCACAGAGAGAACAGGCTTCCTCACTGGAATCCACTGCTGTCTCTACCGGCCTGCTCGTGGATGCTGGCGTGAGTTTCAGATGACTCAGCGATAGTTTAGCCCTCCGAAGGGCGGTTCCCCTTCGGAGGGCTCTGCAGCTGCCGCCGGCATCTTCTGTCTAGTACAGGCCGGGCCTGTAGCTTGACCTCGAGCGCAAGCAGCTATTGCCCAAGCGAACACCTGCTCCACTTGCCGGCGCCGGACTTCGAAAACCTGGGGGAGAGTCACCGACCGATCGTGCCATCTATCCCGATGCATCATCTGCCGGGGACGTATTGGCAGCGGGCTGCACCATCTCAACGGCGATGCCGGTCGAGGATAAGGCGCCTCGAATCGTCACCCATCGCTGGTTGAGGTCGCGCAGCTTGCGGTCAATGGTGGGTGTGATGCCGCGGATCGGCATCACACCTGCGCCCTTCATCGCCAGCCAGATGCTTGCCGACTCTGGGTCGCGAAGCACAACCCCACGTAGGACCACCGCGCTTCTTGTGCTGTCGGATTGAGCGGCAGTAGCTTCATTTCGTGCCGACCACTTGCGCCGCGTCGGTCCGATTGTCAAGAAGCGAGTATCTCCCACTCGTCGTATGGAGATCTGCAAGCGGTGCTTCAGTCGCGGCACATGCACCTGACCTGGATCGCCGCCGGCCCAGGCGACCATATGACGGATTACCTTGTCAAGTTGTTGACTTTCCATGATGAGATGTGCTGCTAACCGCCGCCTATACCGCCACCACCGTAGGGCGCACCAGCACCCAGGACAAGAAGGATTAACGAGAGCAGGAACCAGATAAGGCGCACGTTGCGTTCGTCTAGCGGTAGAGCCTTGGAATTTACCATGTCTTCCTCCGTTGGTAGTTTTGGTTTACGCTAACTACCTTAGAGGTAGGGTGGGGATGACGGAGGGGACACGGGAGGGGACAAAGCTCGAAAAGGACGAAATTCATCCGGATTCGGCTGGCTTTACATCGCTGGGACGTAGTCCTTGTCGGGTTCATCTGAGGTCTGGAGTTTAGATTAACGTCACACGGGTCAGGAGGGATGCGGAGAAGCCAGTGGGGGCCACAGGTGGCGACCGAAGACAATGAAGAGCCGAATCGTCTACGGCAAAGGGCCTTCGCGAAGACTCGATGACAGCTCCCAGGAGATGGGCTTGGAGAACCAGCGGGGCACTCAGGAGTGTGTAAGGCGCGGTACCGATGGTGAAGGCAAAACTGGTATTGTAGTGATCGTGGAGTAGCAAGCAACCACGGCGTTGGAACGAAAGCGAGTCTTGATCGCTCAAAAACCTGGCTGAATCCTTGGATAGAACCGCCGGATTCGCTGAGCAGGTTCGTGTTGCAGGAGATGGGGTCGCGAGTTCCCTCTATCCGATCTTCTGCTCGTCTATGCTTTGTGCAACCTCAAGCCTGAGCGGAGACCATCCTATACCACCAGCAGCTTGCCTGGAATCTGCCGCAACAGATGCTTCAGGAAACCTACAACGGCCCGGCCATCGAACGCCTCCGTGCGGGTCATCGTATACAGCGTCCCGTC
>PWVB01000206.1 GCA_003562365.1 Anaerolineae bacterium | reverse complement strand
TAAATGCTGCGGTTAATATTCTGCATCTGGCCCGGACGGGGCCTTCGGGACGCAACGTGGGCGGAAGTAACGCCGAGCGTGTCCCGAGAAGCTCCCCGCTTTAGCGGGGAGAGTCGTCACAACTACCTGCTGGACGAGAATCTGGTGGATGTGAAGACGCTGCGGGACCAACTGGAGACGCTGCGCCATTTCGAGACGCTGGCGGCCGATGTCCGCAGCCGGATCGCCGATCTGGATGCCATCGAGACGCTGGATCAGGAGCGGACCAACCACCGCCGCCTGCGGCTCATCAACGGCTATCTGCGCCGCCACGCCCAGAGCGATACCTACCTGGCGCAGCTCAAGCGCGACCGTCTGGAGCTGGACGCCAAGCAGGTGGCCCTCAGCCGCCATCTCCTGCAGCGCGACGACCTGGATGAACAGCTGAAGGCAGCGCGCCAGACGCTGGAGGATGCTGTCGTGGCGCTGCGCACCGACACCACCGCCCAGCAGGAAGCGCGGCTCCGGGAGGCCGCTGCTCAGGCCGAGGCCGAGTTGGCGGCGCTGCGGGAGGCCGCCGCCGCATTTGAGGCGTCCTTGGCGGAAGAACGGCAGGACCTGGCGCGTCTGTGCCTGCTCCTGGCCGAGGACGAACAGACGCCTCCCGCCGCGCTTGCGGGCAATCTGGAGCCGGTCACGGCGGAGGCACTGGACCGGATCCAGTCTGATCTGACGGCCTTGGGCAACGACTACGCCCGCCGCCACGCCCTCGTTACTGAGCAGGCTCAGCAGCTGCGGGGAGAGGCGGCGCGCCTGCAGCACGAGATCGACCAGCTGCGTACCGGCGACCGCGACGTCAGCTACGCAACCGCCGCGCCGCAGGCGGCACAGCTGCGGCGCCTGCTGCGGGCCGAGCTGGGTCTGGGGGCCGATGAGGTCGTCTACCTGTGCACCGTCCTGGAGGTGCCGGATGAGGCCTGGCAGGATGCTGTGGAGGGGGTTCTGGGCCGCGCGCGGTTTGATCTGCTGGTGCCCGTTGCCCACTACGATGCGGCGATGCGCATCTACCAGCGCCATCGCGTCAAAGCTCAACTCCACGGCGTGGGCTTGCCCGACAGCGAGCGCCTGCTCCAGCACGCCCGTCCGGTGCCTGCCGGCAGGCTGGCCGAGGAGGTCGAAACCGAGCATCTGGCAGCGCGGGCCCTGGTCGACCTGCTGCTCGGCAGCTACGTCAAGTGCGATGGGCTGGCGGCCCTGCGCGATCACCGCACCGCGGTCACCCGCGACTGCTTTGTGCGGCGTAATTTCACCAGCCGCCATCTTGATCCCCGCTACTATCGCCAGTGGTTTATCGGCGAGCGGGCCGGTCCGCGCCAGATCCAGCAGCGCGAGCAGCGCCTGGACGCCATCGCCGGCGAGCTGGCGGTGCTGCAGGTCGAGGATACGGCGCTGGGGGAGCGTCTGGCGCTGACCCGCGACAAGGTGCGGGGCTACATTGAGCTCGAGCATGCGCTGCGGGCCCTGGCGCGGCTGCCGGAGCTCGAGACCGAGCTTCGGGATCTGCGCGACCAGCTGGCGGCCCTGGACGTCCGGTCGGTTGAGACGCTGCGGGAGGCCGTGACGGCGCGCCGCGCCGAGGTGCGGGCGCAGGAGGAGGAGGCCAAGGCACTGGACCAAGCCTTGGGCAGGCTGCGCTCGGAGATTGAGATGCTCAACGATGAGCGCCTGCCGGCCCTGGAGCGCCAGGCCGCCGCCGCGCTTCAGGAGGCTGAGGCTTTCCTGGAAACCGAGGCGGGCTCTGACCTGCTGGAGGATGCTCAGAAAGAGTATGAGAGCCGCCGCGAGCGCCAGCCTCTGGAAACGGTGCTGGTCAACGCGACGCGCTACGAGGGCAACTATGCCAGCGCCGAGCTGCGCAGCCGCGACCGGCTTCGTGAGGCCAAGCACGTCTACAGCCTGGCCTACCAGTTCGGCTACGACAGCGACGAGGATGCCGCTCGCTACGTGCAGGAGCGCGACCGCTATGTGGCCTCGGAGCTGCCGGACTACGAGACGCGCATCGCCGACCAACGGGCGCTGGCGGAGCAGGAGCTGGTAGAGAACTTCATCCACCGTCTGCGGGAGCAGATTGAGGACGCCCGCCAGCAGCTGGCCTATCTCAACACCACGTTGGCGCGGCTGCGCTTCGGCGGGGAGCGGTTTGAGTATATCACCAGAGCTGAACCGATCCTGCGTCATGTCTACGATATGGTGATGGACAGCCAGAGCGTGCTGGGTACCGCGCTCTTCGAATCTGACTTCCGCCGACGCCATCAGGAGGGCTGGGACCTGCTCTTTGAGCGTCTGACCACCGGGTCGGGCGAGACGCTGGCTCCGGAGCTGCAGGCGCTGCAGGACTACCGTAATTACCTGCGCTACGACATCCGCATCCACTATCCTGGCGGCGACACAGCGCTTCTGAGCCATATCAAGGCCAAGAAGTCGGGAGGTGAGACAACCACGCCCTTCTATGTCGCTATGGCGGCCTCCTTTGCCCAGGCCTACCGTCTCCATCAGCCCCGGCCCTCCGACACCATCCGCCTGGCGCTTTTCGACGAGGCCTTCGGCAAGATGGACACCGCCCGCACCGCCAGTGCGCTGCGCTTTATGGTCGACAGCCGGTTGCAGGTGATCCTGGCGACGCCGCCGGATAAGGCGGCGGGCCTGCTGCCGTATGTGGACTGCGTGCGGACCGTGGTGCGGCAGGATAACCACGCCTTCGTGGTCGACATTGATAAGGCGGCGCTGCTTGAGGAGCTGGAGGCGCCGGTGGAGCGAGCGGTGCCGGCCGCTTCGCCGACAGCGGCCGCTGCGCCTGCCCCGGCGGATGCACCTGCCCCGGCCTGATCGAGTCTATGGCTGATCGTCCCTTCGCCCCGGGTGAGGACACCCAGGAGGTGGTTCACCGGCTGCTGGATATCTATGAGCGGCGCGGCGGCCGCCCCCGGCAGGTGGTGCGGGTCAGGTTGCGGGAGATCGCCGACGGCCTGCCGGGTTACTACAGCCAGCTCGACCCGCTGCCGCGCACGGTTACCAACGAGCAGCTGGCGGCATTGGCCCGGCGCGGCTGGGTGGTTCTCCACTGGGAACCCGGGCAGGAGGATCATCTGCTGGCCGCCGTGGATCTGGCGCTGGGATCGGGAGAGGATATGGTGCAGGGGCCCGGCGGCGGGGCAGCCGTGGCGGGCCTCTATGCCCTGGTGCGGCGGGAGCCTCTGGCCGCGCAGCGAGCCCGGTTGCGCGCGCTGCTCTTGGGAGACCGGTTTCGCGTGCGCGACTGGCGCCGCGCGGCACTCGACGGCGTGCTGGCGCGTTTGGCGGCCGCCCGGTCGCCGTCGCCCTTTGCGCTGGGCGATGAGAATTGGAACCGCGACCTCCTGGCGGCGCTGCTGGCGCTGCCGGAGGACCCGACCGAGGAGCTGCCTTACCGGGTCTACAGCGTGCGGGTATTCAACGACAGCAAGCGCTTCGACGCGTTGCGGCGCGCCGTTGCCCGCTTGGCCCGCCGCCACCACCCGGCGTGGCGGGCCTTGACCAACCGCGAGATCCTGGGCGAGCTGGGCCTGGTGCCCAATCCCAGCCAGCTGCATCTGGCAGGACCGTGGCACTTGCGTGACGATGCGGGCGTTACCGCATCGCTGGCTGCCTTCCGTCCGGCGGTGGGCATTCCGGCGGCGCTGGCGGGCCGCGTCAGCCAGGTGCGTGTGGACGCCCGGCGCGTGATTTGCGTGGAGAATCTCACGCCTTTCTACGAGCTGCTGCGCCGCGGCGGAGAGGATCTGGCCGCGCTCTGCCTCTGGGGCAACCCCTCACCTGCGTGCCGCCATCTGTTAGAGCGCCTGGTAGACGGCCTGCCCGAGGCGGTACCGCTGCTCCTGTGGGCCGATCTTGACTACGGAGGCTTGAACATCCTGGCGCAGCTGCGGCGCAGCGTCTCCCCCCGCTTCCAACCCTACCGCATGGATGCTGCGACGCTCAAAACGTTTGCCTATTGGGGCCAGCCCCTGACGGCGCGCGACCGCCGCAACCTGCGCCGCCTGCGCGACGAGCCGCATCTGGTGGATATGGTGGGGGTCATCGACGCCCTGCTGGGGGCTGACGTGAAGCTCGAGCAGGAGGCCGTCGTGCTTCGGGAGATCTGAGGTCGTGGGGTGCCCCAAAACTTCGAGCCGGAGGGCGGCATCATCACCGCCCTCCGGCTCGAAGCTCAGACTCATATGGTGCCCCAGAGAGGACTTGAACCTCCACGCCCAAAAGGGCACAGGTCCTCAACCTGCCGCGTATGCCTATTCCGCCACTGGGGCACGTGCAGGCCACATTATACGTTAAACCCGACGCTTGTCAACGCAAAAACCGTCTGATTCCGGCTCTCCCGACCCGTGCAGCAGCCACTGGTTCGGGTGCCTGCCTCCGCAGCTTACAGAGCTGCTGCGGTGTCCGCGCTTTGCCTATGGGGGTGCCGCCGATCCTCTGTATCGGCGCGGTCCAACACCCCGCCGCAAGGTATGAGCCTGGTTATCGAATCGCCCGCTCGCTCTCCTTATCAAAGAGGTGCACCCGGCTCATATCAAATGCCGCCGTCTTGGTGCTGCCCGGTGTCACATCGGTCCGCGGATCGAAGCGGCCCATAAAGCTGGTATGGTCGGTGCTCAGGAAGACGTTCACCTCGTTGCCCATCAGCTCGGTGATCTCAACCTTGGCCTCCACCTGTGAGGGCACGATGCCCGGCGGCGGGTACTCCGGATCGTGGATATGTTCCGGACGCAGTCCCATAACCACCTCTTTGCCCAGGTGGCTCCGGTAGGTGCTCTTGCGTTCCTCGGGGATCTCCACCCGGAAATCCCGGCAGTCGGCGTACATCGTCCCGTCCTCATCGATGAGCGCGGCGTTGAAGAAGTTCATCGCCGGGCTGCCGATGAAGCCGGCCACGAAGACGTTGGTGGGGGTGTCGTAGAGCCGCTGGGGTGTATCTACCTGCTGCAGCACCCCGTCGCGGAGCACTGCGATGCGCGTGCCCATCGTCATTGCCTCGGTCTGATCGTGGGTTACGTAGATGAAGGTGGTGCCCAGCCGCTGGTGCAGCTTGGAGATCTCGGCCCTCGCCTGCACCCGCAGCTTGGCATCCAGGTTGGAGAGCGGCTCGTCCATCAGGAAGAC
>PWVB01000494.1 GCA_003562365.1 Anaerolineae bacterium | reverse complement strand
TGTTGATCTCCGGGCTACCTCAGGTCCGCTTCACAGTGCTCAGCCTGGTGGCTGATCCCAGCGTTGATCCGGTCTATGAACTACCGCCCAATGTTGACACGCTGATGAGCGTGCCCCTTTGGGGTACCGGCGAGGTGCTGGAGTTGCAGCGGGATCTGACCCTGCCCCAGGTGCTTCACCGCAAGCTGTCTGCCCCCTCTCACGCCATCGAGACGCACTTCGTGCCCCATTTTCGTGACTTTTTGGACCTCCTGTGGCGGCCAAACGGCGACCCTATGCGGTTTGCCGACGCGCTGCAAGCATTGGCCGCTTACTTTGAGACCCACGACTACGACGTCACGCTGCGCTCCGAACCTGTCTGGCGTACCTTTCTGGAGGTCAGTCCTGTCGGATACCGCCAGTTGGAGCTCTGGGGCAGCGCGGCCCCTCCGGTCTCCTTGCTTGAGGTCACCGACACGCTGCGCCTGCTCTATCGCTGGCTCACCGTGCTGACGCTGCCGCTGCCCGACGTCGACATCGTCCACGCCGCAGCAGCCGGCCTCGCCAGCATCCCAGGAATCGTAGCCACCCAGCGATCCAATACTGCCTTCCTGCTCACCGAGCACGGCATCTACCTGCGCGAGCGCCTCCTGGCTCTTGCCAGCAGTGAGGCCGGACGCTTCGAGCAGGTTTTCCAGGCCGCCTTCGCCCAGCGGGTCACTGAGACCAGTTACGCCGTCGCCGATCGGATTGCTCCCGGCAGCAACTTCAACCACCGGTGGGAACGTTACAACGGTGCGCCGCCCGCCGCCATCGAGACCATCTACAATGGTCCCGATCCCAGCGAGTTCACGCCGGTGCGCGCCAACCGTCCCGACGCTGCCCCAACCATCATCTGGCTGGGGCGCATTGACCCTCTCAAAGACCTGGAGACACTGATCCGCGCCACCGCTATCGTCGCCGACCAGGTCCCAGACGTGCGGCTGGTCCTCTATGGCCGGGCGCCCCAGGGCAACGAATGGTATGCTGAGCGTTGCATCGCTTTGCGCGACAGCCTGGGGCTCCAGGACCACGTCACCTTCGCCGGGTTCGCGGCCAGCGCCGCAGCCGCTTACAACGAAGGCGACTTCGTCGTGCTATCCAGCATCTCCGAGGGCTTCCCCTACAGCGTAGTCGAGGCTATGATGTGCGGCCGCGCCGTCGTCGGCACCGATGTCGGCGGCGTGAGCGAGGCGTTGGAGGGCTGCGGCATCGTCGTCGAGCCACGTAATCCCGCAGCCCTCGCCGACGGGATGCTACGCCTGCTGGAGGACCCGACACTGGCCCGCGCTCTGGGAGACTTCGCCCGTCAGCGGGCACTGGCGCGTTTCAGTATGCAGCAGTGCAACGCCGCCTACCTGGCTACTTATCAGCGTCTGCTGCGCGAAAAACGCGAGAGCGGCCCCCCGAACGGAGACGCTGCCCATATCAACCAGACCTATACTGAGGTGCGCTGTGAGTCGCGCTAGCGAACCCGTTATCCTGGTCCGCTGGTCGCTCACGGCCCTGGAGAACTTCGAGGACCTAGTCGACGAAGTGGCTGAGACCATCGCCCATCCAGTCAGTGCGCTGCAGGTGACCGCGCTGCTGGAGACCGCCGGCATCACTGACACCGTCGCCCGTCGCCGGTACGACTACCCCGACGTTTTCACCCTGGCGGAGGATGTGACCACCGCGCTGCGGACCGCACCCTGGCCGATCATGCCCGCGGCGGCCAGCTCGGACGCCTTGGTCCAAGCTAAAGCCGGTGAGCGCCTGCAGGACTACCTCCGCGGTCCGCTCAGCCTCCTGCCGCTGATCTTGCTGATGGCGATGGTCAACGCCTATCAGGCCTTTGGTCAATGGCGCAGCCAGAGCGCCCTGATCCTCAGCGCGGCGACCATTGGCAGCCTGCTGGTTACCGGGGGCTTCGTTCAGGTAATGGCCCGCCGGGGCTCCATCTACCTCAGCCAGGACTACGTCCGCGCAGCCCAGCGGTTCATCCTCCGAATCTTCAAGCTGACGGCCATCGTAGTGCCCATCGCGGCTCTGGGCCTGGCGTTGATCGCCGCGCGGCTCGATCTCCTTGGCCCCGGCGATGGCCCGCTGCTGGTGACGGCGTTCTTGATGCTCTCCGGCTTCTGGATGCTCTCCGGCGTCCTGGCGGTCCTGCGGCAGATCCACTGGTTTGGCCTCGGACTAGGCTTGGGAGCCGCCGCCAGCTTCGCGGCGCTGCACCATCTGGCATCGACCGACATCAGCCCCGGCCTCCTGGTCTCAATTGCAGCCACCCTCGGTTTCGCCATCGCCGCGGCGACGATGGCCATCGCCATCGTGGGTATCTTCCACCACCGCGCAGCGCAAGCCACCGTGCAGCGCGTCGTCTTTCCCCCGCCAGCCCACCTAAGCGTGGCGCTGGCCCCTTACTTCCTTTACGGCGTCGCCTACCTCCTCGGCGTGCTCGCCGGGCGTGTGGGCGGCTGGGTAGGTGCGCGCCCTCCAAGCGTCTCGCGTATCGAGGCCGGCGCCATCAGCGAGCTGGGTCTCACGCTGGCCCTCACCGGCTACATGCTCGTGGGCGGGGTAGCCGAACACACACTGCAGCGCTTCTGGCAGATCGTCAAGCCCTATCAGACCGCCACGCCGGCGCTGACGCCAGAGGCCTTTGTTCAGCGCCTGAGGATTTTCTATCGGCGTGAGCGGCAGCGCTTCGCCATCGCCCTGGGCCTTTGCAGCGCCGGTGTCGTCGTGGCACTGGTCGTGCACCTCATTCTGGCGGCCGGCCGGTTTCTCGGTATGACCTGGACCGCTGGGGCCACACTGATCTTCGCCGCAGGGCTGCTGGGCTATGGGCTGCTGGCCGTGGGCATCTTTGACACTATGCTGCTCATCACCCTTTCCCGACCGCGCAGCGCCCTGCTGGCCTTGAGCATTTACTTCGTGCTGACTCTGGCTGCGAGCATCAGGTTGGGCGTCACCTTCAGTTACGCCCACGGTGCGCTGGGCGCCGTCGTGGGGGGGCTGGCTTTTGTGATCATCGCGCGGATCAGTGTGACCCGCCTGATTGAGCGCGCTGACTATGCTTACTATGCATCATTCTAGTGCCTTAAATCGACGCGATACTAGTATCGTTCTGACGCCACCATCGTTCTACATCCAGGAAGGAAGAAACATGAACTGGAAAGGAAAGAAGGCGCTGGTCACCGGCGCCGGCGGTTTCATCGGCAGCCACCTGGTGGAGGCCCTGGTGGGCCGGGGCGCCGATGTGCGCGCCTTCGTTCACTACAACTCCCGGGGCGATCTGGGGCTCCTTGCCGACGTCGAGCCTGCGGTGCTCCAGGCCGTGGAGCCCTACTTCGGAGAACTGAAGGACCCCGATTCTGTCCGCAAGGCGATGGCCGATATCGAGGTGATCTTTCACCTCGGCGCGCTGATCGGTATTCCCTATTCCTACCTGCACCCCTACGACGTCGTGCAGACTAACGTCCTGGGAACGCTGCATGTGCTCCTGGCAGCCCGCGATCTCGGCGTGGCGCGGGTGATACAGACCTCTACCAGTGAGGTCTACGGCTCCGCCCGTTACGTGCCCATCGATGAGGCGCACCCGCTCCAGGGCCAATCGCCCTACAGTGCCTCAAAGATTGCCTCGGACAAGCTGGCCGAGAGCTTCCACCTCTCCTTTGACCTCCCGGTTGCCACCGTCCGACCCTTCAACACCTACGGTCCGCGCCAGTCGGCTCGCGCCGTCATCCCCACCATCATCACCCAGGCGCTCACCCAGGACGTCATCAAGCTGGGATCCTTGACCCCCCGGCGCGATTTTACCTACGTCCGTGACACCGCTGCCGGCTTCATCGCTGCGGCAGAGGCAGAGGCCACCATAGGCGACGTCGTCAATCTCGGCAACGGCAAGGAGATCAGCATCGGGGAGCTCGTCGACCTGATCATCACGTTGGTGGACCGAGACGTGACCGTCGTCAGCGATGACGGCCGCGTTCGCCCCGAGGCGAGCGAGGTGAATCGCCTGCTGGCCAGCAACACAAAAGCTCAAAACCTCCTCGGGTGGCAGCCCTGCGTCTCCTTCGAGGATGGACTGAGGGAGACTATCGCCTGGATCAGTCTGCACCTCGAACGCTACCAGGCGCAGCAGTACGCGGTATGAGCAGGAGGTCCACAGCGACTTCCGAAGGAGGTATGTCACAATGAGAGCTGTCATTATGGCCGGCGGGCGGGGAACCCGCCTAGCCCCCTTCACCAAAGTGCTACCGAAACCCCTGATTCCCCTGGGGGATTACCCGATTCTGGAAATCATCCTCTGCCAGCTCCGCAGCGCGGGATTCAGCGAGGTGACATTGACCCTCGGTTACCTTGCCCAGCTCTTCCAGGCCTATTTCGGTAACGGCGAGCGCCTCGGCATTCAGGTCAACTACGCCGTTGAGCCCCATCGGATGGGCACCGCAGGCGCGCTACGGTTAATCGACCATCTGGACGAGCCCTTCCTGCTGATGAACGCCGACGTGTTGACGAACCTGAATTTCGTTGATATGGTTGACTTTCACCTGCGGCACAAGGCGGCTATCACTATGGCCCTCTATCCTCGCGAGGTGCAGGTCGACTTCGGCGTCATCGAGCTTGATGACACCTCCCACGTAGTGGGATTTCGCGAGAAACCACACTACAGCTTCCTAATCAATATGGGCATCTATATCGTCAATCCTGAGGTACTCGATTACCTGCCCTCCGGCCAATACTACGATTTCCCAGACCTGGTAGAGGTCGCCCGCACCGGCGGTCACAACGTCCTGGGCTACGTCTTTGACGGCGATTGGATGGACCTGGGGCGGATCGAGGACTTCACCAAGGCCAGCGATCATTACCACCACCTGGCGTCCTGCGCCGAGGAACGCGTTGCACTGGAGGAGCTCCTCGAGATCCCCGCCGACAGTCTGGCGGTCCGCTGAGATGGAAATAACGCCTTCCAGGGTGTTGGTCACCGGCGCCACCGGTTTCGTCGGACACCACCTGCTGGCCCTGCTCCTACAGCAGGGCTGTGCGGTGGCGGCGACCAGCGTCCCCGGCGATGCGCTGCTGGGCCAGCTGCCGGCGGGGGTGCAGACTTTTGCCTTTGACGTGCGTGACGTGGAGACGGCCACCCGACTCGTCCGAGAGGTACGCCCGGAGG
>PWVB01000232.1 GCA_003562365.1 Anaerolineae bacterium | reverse complement strand
CCTTGTTCACCCCTACGTCGGATGGCAACCGGACCTCCCGCCGCTGAAACCCAATCCGGCCGAGGTCGCCGCCGTGCTGGACGTTCCGCTGCAGACCCTTTTGAATCCGAGCACACAAGCGATGTATGCTTGGCAGCGGGATGGTCAGTCACTCACGGCCCCTTGTTATCGGGTGGGTAAGGCGGACATCTGGGGCGCCACAGCGATGATTCTCAGCGAACTACTGACGATCATCCGAGGGCTGGAGGCCTAGACGATTTTCCCAGTCAGATCATAGACCAGCGCGTCGGTGATCTCCACCTCAACGATGCGCTGGGGTGTGGCGGCTTCGTGAATAAGCACCAGGCCATCGATCTCAGGAGCATCACGGTAAGAACGTCCAACCGTCAAACTGTCGCCGGTGCCCTCGAGAAGAACCGATAGCCGCTGGCCGACGAAAGTCAGATTTCGCGCATAGGAGATATCCTGCTGCGCGACCATCAGTGCCTCATAGCGGTCGGCCTTGACATCTGCGGGCACATCATCGTCCATCTCTGCGGCTGCCGTCCCCTCCTCTTGGGAGTAAGCAAAGACGCCCAGTCGGTCGAACTGGATCTCCTCCACGAAGTCAAGCAGCGTCAAAAACTCCGCTTCAGTCTCTCCAGGAAAGCCAACGATAAATGTCGTCCGCAGGGCGATGTCAGGCATGGCCTCGCGCAGCGCGTCCAGGGTCCGACGCACCTGAGCCATGTCCGGCGGGCGGCGCATACGCCGCAACACGTCGGGGTGGGCGTGTTGGAGAGGGATATCGACGTAGGGAAGAATCTGAGGGGCGTCCCGCAGCACAGCGATCAAACGGGACGTGACATATCCGGGAAAGGCGTAGAGCACGCGGATCCAGGGAACCTCCGGGACCGCCTCAACAAGCCGCTCCAACAGATGCGCCAGCCCATCGCGCAGGCCTTGATCATGGCCGTAGTGTGTCGCGTCCTGTGCAATCAGGTTGATCTCCAGGACGCCTTCCGCCTGCAACACCCCAGCATCCTTCAGGATAGCGTCGATGTCACGGCTGACCGCAGGGCCCTTGATCGCAGGGATTGCGCAAAAGGCGCATTGTCGGTTACAGCCTTCAGCGATCTTCAAAAAGGCGCTGCGTCCTGAGATCGCGTATCCGGGTGCCACAGCCTCCTCAGGCATCGCAACCAGCCGATCCTCGATCAGCGACAGCGTCGCACCGGGGGATGAAGCAAGATGCTGAACCAGGTCGACGATGCTTGTCCAGGAGCGCGTCCCTAGCAGGGCATTCACCCGCGGCACCGCTTCAAGAATTCGATCGGCATCACGCTGCGCCCAACATCCCGCCGCCACCAGCTGCTGTTGGGGCCGCAGGGACTCTGCCAACTCCTCCAGCGTCTCCAACGATTCCGTCCTCGCCGGTGCAATGAAACCGCAGGTGTTCACAATCACTACATCGGCCTCGTTGACATCGCGGGTGGGACGGAAACCGGCCCGCTGCAGCAACACGGTCATGGCATTGGCATCCACCGTGTTCTTGGGACATCCCAATGACGTAAGGTAGAAACGAGGGGGCCGCACTCCGGCGCCCCCCCGACGACGCAAGCGCCGACTCACGAATCCTCCAAAGCAATCTCTCCCGCTGGCGACCAGGCACGCCGCACAATCTCCCCCTGGTCACCCAACGGACCCCAAGCAGTCCCATTCACGAAGAGGTCAAAAGCGCCAGCATTGCCCGTAGACACGATCAGCAATTCTCCGGCATCGGCCTGCACGGGCTGCTGCGGCTGTGCAATACCCTGAAAGACAACCCTCTCATCGGCCGATACACTAACCCAGGCCTGACTGGTGGGCAGCAGGCGGATCTGCACCCTCCCATCCTCAGCCGGCTGGAAAACGGGAGCGGGCGAGGCAGGGAGTTCAACGGTCGCCGTCTCCGCAGCCGGGGCGATCGGCCCAGACTGAGACCGCGAGGTCGGCGATAGCGCAGGCTCCAGATTCGACCCGACACCATACTGCAGCCACAGAAAACTGGCCACAACCAGCAGCAGGAAGAAGACGAGCGCGCCTCCCAGGAGCTTTATCAGCCCAGCCGAGGTCGTGGCACGAACGGCGGCGCGCTCCTCCTCGACCGACGGTGGTGGCGGTGCCCAGGTGCGCTCTCCTCGCCGGGTTGACGTTGTCACCTCTGGAATGCGGGGCTGCACTGGCTGCCCTCTAGCCTCGGCGTCGTAGCGCGCCAAGGCATCCTCCACCGACACCCCCAGATAGCGGGCGTAGTTGCGCAGGAATCCGCGGGCCTGAATGGGTCCTGGCAGCGCCTCATAATCGCCCACCTCAAGCGCTTGGAGGTAGCGGCGATGAATGCGCAGCGCCTGGACTACATCGTCCAGATCCAGCTGCCGCGACTCACGCGAGCGACGCAGCCAAATGCCCAGACTGTCGGTCATTCAACCTCTTCAGATTCCACCACCACCTTGACGTGACCGCGAACGCCGCCTTCCAGCTTCAGGTCTAGCGTATACTCACCCACGTCGCGGATTGGACGGTCCATCAAGATCACACGCCTGTCAAACTCCTCACTGAGCAGTTCCGTGATCTTCTCGGCGACGTCGGCCGAAGTTATCGAGCCATATAGACGCCCGGTCTCACCAGCAGTGGCCGTGAACGTGATCACTTCCTCCGCCAACCGATCTGCGATCTGCTGTGACACTTCGCGCTCCAGCTCCTCGCGCCGAGCCCGGCTTTCGGCATACTGCTCGGCCGCCTTGATGCGCCCCTCGGTGGCTCGAATAGCCATTCCCTGAGGCAACAGATAGTTACGTGCGTATCCATCGGCTACATCCACCACCTCATTGGCGCTACCAACACCGGAAACGTCTTCAATTAGAAAGACCTTCATTAACTCCCTCCAGATCAGAGAATAGGTGTTTCACGTGAAACACCCCCATGATAACCCAGGATTATCCAAAGGCCAGACTCCCCAAGGACTTGGGAGCGTCCGCTATCATAAAAAAGCAACGCTCGCTGGCGTTGCCTTGCCTATCGCGCTCCCAGCGGAAGACCCTAACGAAAAATGGCCGTCTGGATCACCAGCAGAATGCGATAGAGCCGCTGCAGCAACGTCGGCTTCTCCAGCAAGCTCATCCCCGCCTGGTAGGTCGCCAGACCCTCCTGACGACGTCCCGACTTGAACATAGAGATACCCAAAGCCATCAGCGTATCCCCCTGCTTCTGCGCGTCGCCCGACTCTTGAAAGAGCGACGCCGCCATGCTCCAAGCCTTCTCGGCTTCCTCCCGTCGTTTGAGAGAGGCATAGACGCTGGCGAGGTTGCCCAGAGCTTGTGCTTCGCGGAGTTTATCGTTGCGTCGCATGAAAAGGCGATGCGCCTCCTCCAGCGACTCAAGAGCCTCCTCCCATCGCCCCTGCTTGCGACGGATGATGCCAATGTTGTTCAGCATCTCCCCGACCTCAGCCTCGCGATCTTCAGCGGCAAAATGCTCCATCGCCTCGCTGAACCGTCGCACGCCTTCATCATAAAGGCCCTCTTGAAAGAGACGGAGGCCTTCCGCTTGAAGTGCCTCAGCTTTAGACTCTGTTGCTTCGATGTTTAACTCAGCCATTCCGCTCCTCACCGTGACGCATTAGGTACCACGTGCCTTCTCACTCCATCGCAAGAGCCCTAGTAGGTTATCTCCAAAATCCCCTCAGCAATCGCCCGAAGCTGCCCGGCAGGCATTCGTGAGAGCCTCATCGCCAACTCCAAGTAGCTCTGGTTGATTGGCTTGAGCACAAACCCGCGGACATCCGCAGACAGTTGCTTGAACTTTTCAAACTCCGAATGGAGTTGATGCCAGGCCCCCACCTCGCTGTCACGATCCATGAAATACTCCAACGTGACCCCCAGCCCACGGCTGATGGTCTCGAGGTCGGCGACGGGAACCGCGCGCCGCCCATACTCATAATCGGAGATAGTCGAGGCCGAGCACCCCAACAACTTCGCGACGTTGGCCTGGGTGAAGTCCTTCTCATGACGCAGTTGCCGAAGGCGCGCCCCAACGATCCGATGTCGCAGTGGCAGGAACAGCTCAGGATCCGGGAGCGTAGCATCCCGCACAGTCTCGTTCAAGGAGTCACTGGCCCGGAAGGTATCAAGTGGGACCTCAAGATAGCGCGCCAAAAGCTCCAACTCGGGGAGAGACATCGCCCGCGTGCCGTCCTCGTAGCTTGTGAACCGATTGACGGTAACCCCCAACACAGCAGCACACTCTTGTTTGGAAGCGCGCGCCTGATCCCGAACGCTGCGAACCATAATCCCCAAAATCCGATTTCGCAGCTCGCTTACCTCTTGATCCGCCATAACTGCTCCCCCTCCACGATGGGAAAATGCTGCACAGAGGAAAGTTCTGGACACAAATAATTGTCGCGACGATTGTCACCTCACCACCCCAGACGATTTCATTATAGCATAGTCCAAATTGAGCAACAAATCATCAGGCACTGGATAGCTTACTCGACGGCCCGGTCACAGGAAAGACTTATCCACAAGCTGCCCCCCCCCCAATAGGTGGGAGTTATGCAAGGGTGTCCCCCCAGTCCTAGGACGAATCACACCTAAAATGCTCGCTCTCTTCCCGTCGTGCCGCGCAAAACTGTGGATAACCTCCCTGTTTCCCGTGGATAACTGGTCAAAACGGGGGAGAAATAGGAGCCTCTCACTGCAACACAAAGCCTGCGCCCACTTATAGACAGCGTCATACGTCTCAACCCACGACAATCGCTCCAGAGTCCCGCACAACTTTTCCCCAGCCACTCGGGGCCAAGAAACCCATATGTGGGTTGTCGGGCTCTTCGCCCCCGAGATCTGGGACGAAAAGGGGTTATCCACACAATCCCCCGCCCTACTATGACGACTATCCTATATAATACTCTAATCTATGTGGAGATTTTATTTAACAACCCCGTAAACTCACCAACCACTGACAAGCTGTAGGGCCTTATATCGTTCAATCCTTGGTAGTTACCTGACCCAGTCTTCGCTCTTGGTGAAAACAGCCCTCTGCGGGATCGGGATAAATGTAACTGCAATTTAAGGCATAAGTGTCCATCAGGTAGGACCACAGGGAACCGTGGTCGCCCCAAAAGTGGTTGGCTACACCCTTTCTGATGCGTTTTTAGACGCGAAAGTGGGGAATCCATACCCACATTCGGATCAAAACCACCCCGCAGT
>PWVB01000026.1 GCA_003562365.1 Anaerolineae bacterium | reverse complement strand
CGTTGGGCCCAACTGCCTCCACAAAGCGATAGGTGCTGCTGATCTCCGCGACTTCCTTTAGCATCCCCTGTACGGAGCAGTAGCTCTCCTCCGACAGCTTGATCGCGCTGATAAGTGCCTGCTCGTCAAGCTCGTGGCCATAGGCAATATACTCAACTCGGATCTTCGTGAAGACCTTAGGGTACTCCTCCGCCAGTTCAGCCTCAACCTTCACCTGCAGGTTGGTCAGTGGCTGGCGTTTCTTGGCCATGATCGAGATCACGTCCATCGCCGTGCATCCGGCCAGCCCAAGGAGGACTAACTCCATCGGCGTCAGACCTGTATGAGTGCCGTATGTTCCTCCCTTGGAGTCTACCACGATCGCCGGGCCATCCTCTACATCACCGAGCAACCGCAAACCTGGACCCGTCCACATCACCTCGGCTTTCACGGCTTCTATCTCCTTGTAATGGTTAGTTCTGCAGGGGAATCACACAGATGAACTTCAAGGTAACGTCGCCGGGATTGCGATAGCCGTGTACTTCGTCTGGGTTCACCAGTAGGGAACTCCCCGGCACCATCGGTCCCACATCGCCCTCCTGGTCGGTCACGACACCGGCGCCCTCCAGCACATAGATCTCGTGCTCATAGGGATGCTGGTGGGGTTCGAAGACCACGTCGGGTTGGATCTCTATCAAGCGCATCGCGAAGTTCGGGGCCCCATCGGCCTCGGTAAGGAGCCACCGGATTTGCACCCCTTCTTGCACGGGTTGCGGCGCCACACTGGCTGCGTCTTGTATTCGCATCGATCTACTCCTTAGTCCGATTCTGGCGAGTCGGCTTCCGTCATCGCTGCTTGCTTACGCGTTGAAATCCCCAGCAGCGTATATAGGCCGCAATACCCGACCAGTCCGGTGATCAAGCTGATCACTCCGAGAATGCCCAATAGGATCCCGATGATGCCCTGGATGAAGAGAAATCCCAGCAGCATACCGTAGATCCCCAGAATGGTCCTGAACAGCCGGTCGCGCTCGCCAACATTGAGTTCCACAGTTGCCTCCTTATCGCCTACAGCTCTTGGATGAACTCGCGGATGTCCAGGGCTGCTTTCGTGCCGTCGCCGACCGAAACTGTCATCTGGGCCGGATTGTCTGCGCGAACATCGCCGATGGCGTACAGGCCTGGGATTTTGGTGCGCATATGCTGATCTGTCTTGATATAATCCCACTGGTTCAGATCGACGAGATCCTTGACGAAAGCGGTATAGGGCGAATAGCCGACGTAGATGAAGACACCGTCCGCCGGAAAGACCTGTCGTTCCCCGGTCTCGCGGTCAATGCTGACGACACCGGTGACGGTCTGCTCACCCTCGATCTCGACGACGCGCTGGTTGAAGAGCAGGGTGCTCTTGGCATGCGCCTTTACTCGATCCTGAAGAATCTGTTCGGCGCGTGAACTGGGCAAAAACTCAAGGAAAGTGACCTTGTTGGCATAATCAAGTACCGGCAAGCCCTCTTGAAGGCCTGAATTTCCCGCGCCGATGATGATGACGTCCTTTCCTCTGAAGAGCGGTCCGTCACAGGTGGCGCAGTAGGAGACACCCTTGCCGTAGTATTCGTCCTCTCCTGGAATGTTGAGTTTTTTGGGGCGGCTACCTGTGGCGATTACGACGGTCTTGCCACGGTAGACTTGCTCCGTATCGGTTTCCACCTCGATGAGGCCCTCCTTGATGGGCCGGACTTCTGAGACCTCTTCGAACTCCGTAATTTCGGTTCCGAATCGCTCCGCTTGCCTGCGGAAGCGATCCATCAGATCCATGCCGTTAATCCCCTCGGGAAACCCGGGGTAGTTCTCAATGATGTCTGTGGTGGCGGCAAGTCCGCCTGTAGACTCACGATCCAGGACGAGTGTCTCCATACCGTCACGCGCAGTGGAGATCGCCGTTGTTAGGCCTGCTGGTCCTCCGCCGATGATGATCACATCGTATAAATCGCTCTTGTGCTCCTTTTTGGGTGTTTCTGGCGTGAGCTTAAAGTCAAACATCCGTTCACCTCTCTGCCTGCTGAGTCTGAACTTAAACCATTGTGACGTGTTGATCTCTTGCCACCGCACATCTATTGTACCCCCTGAGTGCTGCTTTGAGAAGCGGTGTCGAATTTCAGAAGAAGGCCCGGCATCATTGCCGGGCCTTAACGTGCCTCTCAACTCTGATAGGTTAGGTCGCGATGGCTTTGCGCACAGCGTCGACAATCATCTGCGGCGGTGCGGCCCCTTCGACCCGCTCAGTGTCGTTAATCACGCTCAAAGGTACCCCCATCACATTGTACTGACTGGCGAGTTCGGGAAACTCCGCTGACTCAATAACGTTAGCGTGAACTAACTTGCTCTCAATGGCCATCTCCATCGCCAGGACCGCTGCGCGAGGGCAATACGGGCAGGTGGGGGTCACAAAGACCTTAAAGTCCACCGGCTTGCTTAGGCCGTCAAGGAAGTCCTTGACCTGGCCATCCAGATCAGACGTGCCTTGGCTTGCTGCGTGAATCCCATGCAGCAGCGTGGAGAACTCGTAACCTGAGGGTATGCCGTAGAATCGCAGCCCATAATCCTCCTCACCGGTGATCGCGATCGCCGGCGCGCGGGAGATGTTCATTGCAGCAGCCTCGTCGGCATTCTTGTGGATCTCGAATTTCTCTACTCTAACGCGGTCAGTTGTGGCGGCGACTTCATCCACGAGTTGAAGGATCTGCTCGCAATACTCGCAGTCCTGATCATCGGTGAACACCGTCAGCGTCCCCTCCCGTGGCATATCAGCCAGCATCTCTTTGACATTCTGAACAATATCATCACTTAACAAAGCCATCTCTTTTGACCCCCTTAGAGTTGATCCATCAGTAACCCGCCTGCAGTTTTGTAGGCGCCCATCTACAAAAAGAGTATAACACGGAAGGGGCACGCGTCAATTTGAGTCGCGGCGCCAGCACAGTTTCTAATCAACCTCTAATGCCCATCCTTGAAATCCTAGACGTTCTGCGTAAACTTGCAGCCGATGATCGATCTTGCACTGCTTCACGCGCCCAGCGTGGTTGACTTCCGAAAGAGGGCCACGCTCTGGGGGCCTATCTCGGATCTGGTGCCGTCCACTCCGGTGTTCGACATGTATCCGATTGGCTTTGCCACGCTCTTGGGTCATCTTCAGACGCTCGGCTACCAGGCGCGGATCGTCAACCTGGCAGCCCGCATGGTGCGTTCTGCTCATTTTGATCCACGGCTGGCCATCGAAGCACTGGATGCCCGTGCCTATGGCATCGACCTGCACTGGCTTCCCCACGCCCACGGCGCATTAGAGGTGGCTCGCCTGGTTAAGGAAAGCCATGCAAAGGCGCCGGTGATCCTCGGAGGCTACAGCGCCTCCTACTTTCATCGAGAGCTGATCACGCATGGTTGCGTGGACTACGTGCTTCGTGGAGATTCGACCGAGACACCTTTGGCGTGCCTTATGGCCCACATCCTTGAGGGTAGTCAGCCCGAAGACGTTCCGAACCTCACCTGGAAGGATCGTGCTGGGAGGATCCGGGTGAATCCGCTCACCTGGGTGCCCGAAACGCTTGATCACCTAACGTTGGACTATCATCCTGTGGTTCGATCGGTGATCCGCGATCGGGACCTGGTTGGTTACGCGCCGTTCAGCCACTGGCTGGAGTATCCGATCATGGCGTCTCTCAGCGTCAAGGGGTGCACCCATCGCTGCTCAATCTGCGGTGGTTCGGCCTTCGCCAGTCGCCATATGTCTGGCCGTGCCAGACCGGCCTATCGTTCGCCTGAGAGACTGGCGGAGGATGTCCGGCGACTTGGCCGTATGAGCCGCGCACCGGTCTTCCTGCTGGGCGACCTGCGTCAGGCTGGCGCGGACTACGCCCGGCGTTTCTTGAATGCAGTTCAAGGATTTGACGGCACGATCATCGTGGAGTTCTTTCGTCCCGTGAATCGGGCTTTTGCAGAAGCATTAGCATCTGCGCTACCTAACTTCATCGCCGAGTTCTCTCCTGAGTCCCACGACGCACGGGTTCGCGAGGCCTCAGGAAAGATCTACACGAACGCACAAATTGAGGAAACCATCGCGGCGTGTTTGGGGGTGGGCGCCAAGCGCTTCGATCTCTTTTTCATGATTGGGCTGTCACAGCAGACACCGGACTCAGCACTGGCTACCGTCGGTTACTGTCGTAGCCTGCTGCGACGCTTCGATGATGGCCGTCTCATTCCCTTCACATCGCCGTTGGCGCCTTTTCTGGATCCGGGCAGCATGGCGTATGAGAACCCTACACGTTACGGGTATCTGCGACATGCGCAGACACTGGAAGATCATCGGCAGCTTCTGTTGCAGCCAACCTGGAAGCATATGCTCTCGTATGAGACCCGTTGGATGAACCGGGATGAGCTTGCCACGGTTACCTACGAGGCTGGCTTCCGTCTTAATCGACTTAAGCGCGAGATGGAGTTGATCAGTGGGGCGCGGGCAGAGGAGACCGAGTCACGGATTCAGGAGGCTCAAATACTTATGGCGGAGCTGGATCGGCTCATCGCGACGTCGAGTACGGCAGAGATGGCAGAGGCGCTGCTTCGACTCAAGCCCCGAATCGATCGGGCAAACACATCGACGGTCTGCGATAAGCAGGAGCTAGACGTGAGGACGGGGATCGTCCCTTTCAAGCTGGTGAATCTTGCAAAGATCGGGCTGGGTCTGTAAGGTCTTCGGGAGGGCTTGAGTTGAGGGCTGTGCCAGGCGCAACCTCCGGCGCCTGCGCTGCCTATCTATGCAGACTGGAGCATTGGGAGAGCAATGCGATCTAGACTTGCCCGAGCAGAAGGGGACGCATCTCATGCGGAGCTAAGGTGTTCGCCTGGTGCTGACGAGGTTACCGGGCAGCCTTCCGGGTCAAGGCGGGGGCCGTGCGCACCGCTTTTCTGTGTTTGTCAGAATGCACCTGCTCTGCTATGCTGTTGGCGGTGAGTGGCGGCTCTTAATCGGGAGGAAAGTGATGATGGATCGTTACAAGATATCGTCTGACACTACGGTAGATCTCAGCGAATGGGATCCCCGTGACAAAAGCGCTTTCGATGGACGGAAGAACGCCGGTCGGAAAGTCCTGAAGATGCTAAGCCGGCGACTCGCCACACTTCAGGAGTTGCTCTATGCTGAGGGGCGACACAAGCTTCTGATTGTCCTGCAGGCGATGGACACCGGAGGGAAGG
>PWVB01000544.1 GCA_003562365.1 Anaerolineae bacterium | reverse complement strand
TTGGGGAGAAGAGTAACCCCCCAGCCACGAGCGCCCCCCGGAGCGCTGGCTTACTCGGGGCCGCGGCGGCGCCGTACTGCATTAACGTCGCACCCAGCCCAGGGCAGTACCAGCGCTCAGATAGGGCCACGGGAACTATCATGCGGGCTCGACGTCCTGAGGGGCCAATATGTGACTCAGATTCGCCAGCGCGCGGTGCTGCAGCGCCTTGACGGCGCCCACCGTTTTGCCCACCACTGCGGCGGTCTCGGCACTGTCAAATCCTTCGAAGAAACGCAGGAGGATCACCTGCCGCTGATCATCGGTCAGCATTTGCATCGCCGCCGCCAGGCGTTCCTCTCCGAGCACCTGTTCGGCCGAGGGCAGTCCGTCGACGGCGGCAACCCGACCTTCGTCCAGCGGAACCTGCGTCGTGCGGCCCACGCGGCGATAATGGTCGGTGAGCAGGTTGCGGGCGACGGTGTAGAGCCAGGTCAACACGGGGCGACCCTCATAGCGGAAACCATCGATGTGCTCCACCAACCGCACGAAGACCTCACTGCTGAGGTCCTCCGCCGTCTCAGTGTCGCTCACCCGATAGATCAGATACCGGTAGACCTTAGGATAGTAGCGCGTGTAGAGGTCAGCAAAGGCATCCGGATCCCCGGCCTTTGCTCTCCGCACCAGCCGTGCATCCTCTTCACGCATTGGTACGTCCATTCACCCCACCCCTGCCCGCCCGCGCCCGAAAGCTTCGCGAGCTTCAACCCACGCTTAGTATACTGCTTCAACCCGCCAAGCCAAGTCCGGAAGCTTCGCAGACCGGACATGCTTCTACACAGATATGCTGACACGTCGTCCACTTTCCCTGAACAGGCGGGTAAGATCGTCGGGAGTCGATGGTTAACAGCGTGGCACTGCACCGGTTCTACAGCGCTGGTGACTATGACATCGGGCTACGGGTGTTGCACTACCTGGCGGCTCACCCGCAGGCGTACGCTCGCGCAGGGTCGGGGCCATTCGGAGCCCTCGACCACTGGACACCAACGTGACACTGAAGCAGGTGAAATACGTGGGATCGATTGCGGTTGGAGCCAGTGCTAGCCGGGAGCCCTGCAGCCCACCTCTGCATTCGAGGGCCGAGAGTGCTTTCTTGGAAGGATATCAAGGCGGAGGGCACATCCCAGCGTCCAGAATCCCGAAGGTGTAACTATCCTCAAGGTGACCAGGCTCAGGCCGTTACGGCGCCCCGGTCTCTGCCTCGTGCGTCCAGGTACGCACCATCAGTCGCACCAACCGGTAGATTCGCCGGTCGGTCAGCCAGTCGGCCAGCTTGGCCCTTGAGGGCGAACAGTCGTCCGCCATCGAGGAGCGCGCCTGCGCCGCGATCAGCTCGACGAAGCGGCTGCGCCACGGCTCGTCCAGCGCCAGGACTCGATCGGTGAGCACCAGCGCGTGCTGGAGGTCCAGGGGCGACCCACGACTGCCCATCTTATCGGACGTGTACTGTAACTCACCCGCCGTTGAGGCGGAGCCGGATCCTCGTGGTTGTATGGTCAAAGACGTCGTCATGGTCGCCTCCTATCTACCAATTAGTATAGCGGAGATCGGACTGGCGTGGATTACGCTCCCGTTAAGTTCTGGTTAATCCTCGGCCCGCCTTCTTCCGTGACCTCTAACCCCGGGACGCAAAATACAATGCCGCCCGCCGCCATGCCCTCTGATCGCAAATGAGCATGCCCTTGTCTTCCTAACCATCGGTGATAAGATAAGATATCGATTGGGTCGAGCGCCTCGCTCTGTTTGAACAGCTCGATGGGATCACCGTATCCATAGACAGCTGAGGCCGTTATATAGTATAATGGAGCCAATCAATAATAGAGTGGGCGGCGCGGGGCCGGCATCCTGAACGCAATGGGGGATCCGACCTTCACATCAGGATGTCCAGGAGGGTAGAATGAAGGAACGGACCTGTGTATCATCTGAAAGCGGTCAGGAGCTCGTTGAGTTTGCGCTGCTTCTCCCCCTGCTGCTTTTGCTGCTCTTCGGCATTATGGACTTCGGTATCGCGGTGCTCAAGTATAATACCCTGGCCAACGTGGGCCGTGAGATTGCCCGTTATGGGTCCGTTCGCTATGATGAAGCTAGGATTGAGTCGTATATCCAGGACGAGCTCGGGCGATGGACCACAGGCCTGGCCTTGGAGCGTGAAGATATCGAGTTCGTGCTTACCTCAGGCGGCCCACTGCAGAGCACCATCTCAGTGACCGTGACGCATCAGCATAGGTTCCTCACTGGCCCGGTGATCCAGGCCGTTGGCGGTAATCCGGATCTGACTTTGCGGTCGGTCAGTACAATGTACACCGAATACCGTGAATAGGCAGACCGCCTAGATCCTCTAGATACGGGTAAGGAGACATTATGGGACGTTTACGTGGATTCTTGTGGCTCATCGCCGGCGTTGTTGTTGCGGCGCTCGCCGGCGGTGTGGCCTTCGTGGCCCTATCACAGGCCACCGCCCAAGAGGCCGAGACAACTGCCGTCACGGCCCCCCAGGCTGAGGTCGTCGTCGCCGCCCGGGCTGTCGACGTGCGCGGAATCCTCAGCGCTGACGACGTCCAGCTGCGGCAGGTTTCCGTCGAAGCAATCCCCGACGGCGCCGTCCGCGACCTGGATAATGCCGTGGGGATGATCACCCGTGTGCCCATCTACCCCGGAGAAGTGCTTCTGACGCAGCGCCTCGTTGACCCCAACGTGGTGACGCCTGATGGGCGCACCGCCCTGCTCCTCAACGAGGACGAGGTGCTGTTGGCCTTTCCTGCCGGTGATCTGATCAATCAGCTCAACGTATTGAAGTCCGGCGACCACGTAGACTTTCTCTTCACTTATCAGCTGCCCATAGACCGCGAGACCGATCTGCTGCCGCCGCCCCAACCCGCTGAGGATGGCACGACAGCCGAGGGTCAGCCTTCGGAGACGGTCACCTTCAACTTGCTCCAGAACGTGACCATCGCTGCCATTGTGCGCCAGGCTGCCGAGGATGGGCAGACCGGAGCACCCCGCGGCCTGTTGCTCGCTGTGAGCCCTCAGGACGCCCTGGTCCTCAAGTATATGAAGGACGTCGGCGCCACCGTTGACCTGGTGCTGCGCGCGCCTGGCGTCGAGGGGCGCTTCGCCGTCGATCCCGTCGACCTGGACTACATCATCAACGGCTACATCGTGCCGGGCGAGGTCGTGCCCTAAACAGGCAGGCTTAACGGCGGCTTGATCTCATAGCTTAGGACGGAGGGAGGAGTTTTGGCCAATCGAATGCAAGGGCAGACACTGCAAATTCTGCTCATTACCACTGAAGAACGTGTGCAGGAGAGTATCAACCGCGCTTTGGCCGGGGGGATGTCGCGCGCCTACCGACTGCACTGGGTCGCACAGCCCAACCTGGCCCTGACGCGGGCCCAGGACCTGCTGCCCCAGGTGATCCTCGTCGACGACGAGTTGGAGGGCATTGACCCCATCCCCCTCATCCGCCAGCTCGCCGCCTCGGTCTCCAGCGCCATCATCCTCTTCCTCGTCGACAAGGAGCGCGCCGGTGAGGCCAGTCAGGCCGTTCTGGTGGGCGCCCGCAGCTTTATCACCAAGCCTTTGCAGGCCGACGACCTGGTGATGACTCTGCACCAGGTACTCGCCTGGCAGCGGGTGCCTCCCGTCGAGCCGGGCACCGTCGAGGGCGCCGGGGGCCGCATCGTCGTCTTCTGCGCGCCCAAGGGCGGCACCGGACGTACAACGCTGGCGGTCAACACCGCCATCAGCCTGCGCCAAGTCGACCGGCGGCCTGTCGTCCTGGTGGACGCCGATTTCGCTGCCCCTGCGCTTGATGTGGCCCTCAACCTGGACCCCGATCGCAACGTCGTCGACCTGCTGCCCAAGCTCTCGCGCCTGGACCAGGTGCTCATCGAAAGCGTGCTCGCCGACCATACCTCCGGCCTCAAGGTCCTCTTGGCGCCGCCCCCCTCCGACCTCACGTCGCCACTGACCCTTCCTCAGGTGCAGCACATCCTGGTGATGCTCCGGCGTATGTTCCCCTGGGTCATCGTCGACCTAGGCCTGCCGATGGACGAGACGGCCTTCGCCTTCCTTGACGGCGCTGACCGTATCGTGATGACTGTGCTGCCGGAGATGGTGGGCTTGCGCAACACCCGCCTGATGCTCGGCCATTTCGCTGAAGAGGGCTACCCGCCGGAGAAGACCTGGTTGGTGCTCAACCGCTCCACGCTCCAGGGCGGCGTCAGTACCGCCGACATTGAGAGCCGTCTCGGGGTGCCGGTCAAGTTCACCGTCCCCGACGACCAGCGGTTAGTGACCGCCACCGTCAACCGCGGCGTTCCTCTCAGCCTCACCCACCAACGAAGCGCCGTAGGCCGCGCGGTCCGCAAGATGGCCCAGCAGTTGAGCGATGATGCCCAACACAACGGCCGCGGTCCGCTGCCACCGCCGGAGGTTTCCGAGTCGGAAGGTTCAGGCGGACTCTTCGGGCGACTCTTCGGGAGATCCAACGGCACGAGCGAGGCTCAGGCCGAGACCGAGCCTTCCAGCGAGCAGGCCTAGAGCCCGATGCTAGGTAGAAAGATGACGCGAAGGAGAGACGGGGAGGCATAGGCTATGCAGATTGGACCACAGATCATCGCGGCGTTTCTGACCGGCCTGGCCGTCCTGCTGGTGTTTATGGCCATCTGGGTCCTGCTGCAGCAGCACGACCCCGTAGAGGAGCGCCTGAGCCAATACGGCGTCACCACCGGCTCCGTGGCGCCAGCACTGGGCGATACCCGCCTACGCTACACTCGCTCGCGCCTAGAGCGCTTCCTGGCGGCATTCGGTCTGGGGCCGCAGCTGGCGCTGGCACTGACCCGTGCCGACCTCCCTCTGACCGCCGCGGAGTTTATCCTGGTGGTCATCGCTCTGGCCGGGCTCGGCTTCGCCATCGGTACCCTGCGGGTCGGGCTGCTCTTCGGCGCGATTCTGGCTGCCGTCTTCGTTGTGCTCGCCATTGCCTACCTGCGTATGCGCCAGCGACGACGCCTGCGCGCTTTCACCCAGCAGCTTCCCGACGTCCTTACCTTGCTCATTGGGTCGCTGCGCGCAGGCTACGGATTCAACCAGGCCATTGAAGTCGTCGTCGACCGCGCCAGCGCGCCGGCCTCTGTCGAGTTCGAGCGGGTGATGCGCGCCGTCAACCTCGGGATCCCCCTGCAGCGG
>PWVB01000329.1 GCA_003562365.1 Anaerolineae bacterium | reverse complement strand
CGGAGTCCAAACCGGAGCTATCTCCGATCCTTGCGCCTCAAAGCTGGCCTCAGAAGCTCATAACCTCGCCGCAAGCCCATAGCAAGATCGTTCTCTGCAGCCAGCCCTGTCGTCACAAAGAGCGACTGGGCCAACTGATGGCCAAACTGCCCGAAGGTGCCATCGTTGTTGGGATAGATTGGCGTGACTCTGGAGACGGGGCGAGTGTTTTCCGTTGGCGTTATGAGCTCTTGGCCAGCGTAGAAGGCTGGGTGGCTGCAGGCCCCTGTGGTCAGGAGTACGGGGGCCAGCTCCCTGAAGTGTGTTGGAGCTGCTTCCACGGTCGGGTGGAGAGGCTACACCAGCCCGTCGCCGCATCTGGAGATGAGTCGCACTTACTGTGGAACTACGCCATCGTCCGAAAGGGCTCAGGCGCCGGCAATCAGAATTTAGCTGGGAGCTCTCCTGTGGAGACTCTGGCCAGTCAAGTGCTTACCGACCTAAGACTGCGCTATATCGGCACTTCACGCAGGAAAGAGCTCAAGACTGGACATCCAGACGAGGCACTAGATAACCCTACTGACGAGGTCTGGAAGGAATACCTTATGGTCTGCCCGGGACGCAGTGGGGTTGAGAAGCTCGCCATTGAACGTCGGGCTGGAATGCAGACACCTAGGCTCGCATATGGGCAGTGGCTGGAGTTGCGGCAGGCGAGTTGGCATCCCAAGTATCGGGACTACGTTCTCACTGTCTCAGACGAGGCTTCGTTCTATCCGCCAAAATCCTCCGATGTAGGGAACACCTTTCTCTCGCACTACGGCCCTAATGTCAGGGCTGCCGTCGATGAGGCGTCCCACAGGCTCTTCGGATTCGAAGCTATGCGCCCATTCCAACACACGATCCTCGAACGGGCGCTCCAAGGACGAGATATCTTCGCTATCGCAGCCACCGGTGGAGGCAAGAGTGAGTGCTATATCCTAGCTTCGATGCTGCTGCCAGGCATAACGGTGGTCATATCCCCTCTCAACTCACTCATCCGGGATCAGTACGAGCAGCGTATCCGGGATCGCTTCGGTTTGGACTACCTCGCAACGTTCATCAACGGCGATGTCCCACTCTATGAACGCCAGGGACGCCTTCGCCGCATGGTGATGGGTCATTACCGGCTGGTCTATCTGACACCGGAACAGCTCGAGCGCGGCTACGTCCTCGACTTCTTGCGACAGGCTAATGAGTCTGTGGGCGTCCGCTATCTTGCTATGGATGAGGCTCACTGCATCAGCCAGTGGGGCCACGATTTCCGCCCGGCCTACTTGAACATCATCCAGCGTCTGCAGGTCTACAGGCTGGAACCTACGCGCATCGCCCTGACAGCCACGGCTAGCCCGCTTGTGCGTGATGACGTATGCCAGGAATTGCACCTCGATAAACGTCCGCTTGCCGCAGGGGGAGATGTCTTCGTTGACTCCTCAAACCGCCCCGAACTCAATCTGGTGGTACATCGGACCCGGAATTCGGTCGGAAAAGCGCAGTTCATCGTTGATCAGCTCAAGCGGCTCAATGAGGGATCCGCCATCGTCTTTATGCCCCACACCGGCGGGCCGATCGACAAACCGCGTGACTTCGGCGCACCGCAGAGCGCCCCGAATCGCATGAACGCGGGCATGGTGAGCACGGGCGTCACCGCTTTCGCTCGTTATCTGGAGCACGCTTTGGGGACAGAGGTCGCCCTCTACCACGGCGCTCTCGAAGACGAGAAAACGGATGCTGATGATGACGGCACAGATCATGGAGCTGAGGACACTCGGCAGGAACAGCAGCGCCAGTTCATGTCCGGCAAGAAGCGTGTGATGGTGGCTACCAAGGGCTTCGGCATGGGGGTGGACAAACCGGATATCCGTTTGGTGATCCATCGTAGCCCACCTGGCAACCTAGAGGCCTACGCCCAAGAAGCGGGCAGGGCGGGTCGTGACGGCAAGCCTGCGACGGTGGTGCTGCTCTTCAGCGAAGATAAGCCCCACATCGTCGATGTTTTGCCAGACGTGTACGTCGGTAGGACGACCCTCCCATCCGATCGTGACATCCAGCAGTTCTTCATCGGCCAGCGATATGTGCGACGGTCGGATGTCCACGCTATGATCCGATTTCTGCATAGCGACATACCCGATCGCGTCAATGGCAACCTCTACCTCACCAACGACCAGGCGATGGCTTTTTTTGATGGTCTGCCGGACTACAATTGGCCTGAGTTCGCCCCAAGAGAGTTCAGCGGTAGTAAAGACCATGTCGCGATTCTGTCGCGCGGCTATGAATACAGACAGAGGACGGAGCACATCGGGCGCATCCTATCTGTGCTCTTCAACAACCGTCCCACGATTGGCGGGCATCTGATGCCGCTGGTCAGGTCTGTGCACGAGACCGGGCGCCTTCTCAGAAGCTTTCGAATGTACCAACCCGAGGCTATCCTCAAGTTGCCCACGTACTTCGGTGAGATCCTGCGGAATGCAGGCGTCACAGCTAACGAGCTCCGACGTCTGTTTCCTGACAGACACCTAGTTGACATTGTCCCGCTGGCTGAGCGATTGCAGCTCCCCCTGAGGGAGACTGCCTCGATGCTCCGTGATATTCGCTACTGCGAAGGACGCACAGATGATCGTGGTCACTGGATTGGAACGCTCCTGAACTTCTGGTGGATTGAGGCACCACGACACGTCGGCATGCCGGACGCGTACAGGAGTCTGAGTGCTTGGCGTGCCTATGCCGGCGCATTCAGGCGAGTGAAGCCGCGCGGCAACAGCAGGCTACTGGATGACTACTTCCCGTGGGGCGTCGTCAATCGACCAAAGGGTTGGGAAGTGGAACCTGACGTCGGTCTCGCCTACGAGGACGGCGACGCATACATCGACGCCTTCATGATGCTGCACGACCAGCGCCAGGAGAACGATTGGAGCAACTTCGCCTATCTCGTGGATCGTTACATCGGCGCAGACGTGAAGCCGCAACAGTGTCTGCGATCGCTTATGCTTGGCTATCTCAAGACTAATGAGGTCATACTAGACGGAAATTGCCATAGCTGCAGCGTCTGCGTACCCGACCTGGACTTCGCGCGACATAGGCTTGACGCTCGCCGGCAAGCAGTAGCTCGCCTGATGCAGTCCACAGTGGAGCAATTCGAGCAGCTGGAGAGTGCCGCCAGACGCATTCCGTCGGAGGCTCTGCTCGAAAGCGTCCTCGCGGCTGTAGAGGCGGAAGATCAGGCGGGACGGTCTGGGAGTGCCTACCTGGACAGTTGGCTGGCGAGAGTGATTCAGGACGATCCGCAGCATCTGGGGGCTCTTTGGATGCGCGTACGCTGCCATGAAGAGGGCACCTTCGCCCTCGCGTCGATTGATTTGGTCAGCGCCCTGGAGCGATTGAGAGCTGCGGATCCTTCCCCGTCTGTCGGACAGCGAATCGAGCCCATCGTGGGTCGGTGCCTTACAGATGCCAACTATGCGCCACACCGTTTCCGCCTACTGAGCTTGTCTGCTCGGCTGGCCGGCGACCGCGAGGACTGGCGAGGCGAAACGGCTATGTGGCAGCAGGCTCTGGAAGCCGGCAGAGCTTCTGATCAGAATCGTGCCAGGATCCTCAGCCGGCTTCTGCATCTTTATCGTGACCAGCTGCACGAGCCTCTCCAGTCCTCCCGAGTGGCGCAGCAGCTGCTCAAGATTGCTAGCGTCTCCGCTGACGAAGCCAAGGGAGCCTACGAAGCTCTTCTCCTAGAGCTGCCTGCACAGGAGTACCTCTCTCTACTGTCAAGCTCCGAGCTCGCGCACCTCGAGTTAGGGCTGCAGATCTGGCTGGACTCTCTGGTGGACGCAGACAAAGCCTTCGCCGTGGACTGGCTTCAACGCCACAGGGAGAGCTTTGCCGATGCGCTGGCATCCCTCTGGCAGAAGGTAGAGCAGTCATTGCGCCCCAATATCGCCGGGGCGCCTGACTTACTCCTGTGGATCGCCGACCGCCTGAGTGCCTCTCCTAGAAGTGGAGAGACTGTGGCAAGGATGCTGATCGAGGCGTGGGGCCAAGGTGCGGAACTCTCGAAAAGCCAGTTAGCCCATCTGGTCGCCAGTCTCGGAACGCTAGATGCCGACTGGTGTCGAGAGCAGATTGGCCGTCGCCAGGACGCCGCGACACTCCTTCAGAGTCTGCTGGACACTGCAGGCCAAGCAACGCCGTCCTTTGACTACCTAAGGCTCTTCCCGACCTACGTGATACAGAGTCTACCTGCAGAGTGGCTGCCAGGCCTCTTCGAACTCGTGTCCCGCAATGCTGATGAGATCGATGAGGTCTGTGAGGCTGTGTTGGCTAGGACCGACGAACTAGACCCAGAAGTATTTGCGGAGCTGGCTGGGTATGCCGTGAGCCGTCAACCCACCTTTGTAACACAGTGGCTGTCGTCCCTGCCCGTAGACAGTGATAAGCGTGGGTCACTGGCTCAGCTACTATTTAAACACGCGATGCGAGACGATGTCTCGATGAGACGCAGTGCAATCTACCTCGAGAATCTCATCGCGAACCCCATCAACTCCGAAGATGACCATAGAATGGCCGTCTGTCTTTCTGCATGGCAAGCCCTATCAGATGATCGCAAGCTGTGGCCAAGGCTGCAGGAAAGATACATTGAGGGTTCAGACCTGGTGGATCTCTATAAGCGATGGACGGCCAATCCAGAGGACCTCCATCGGATGGACCTGCTTGTGATCATTCTGCAAGATGTTGAGAAGCACACGCCGTCCACGTGGCTGACGCCCGTCTCTCTGGAGTTCCAAGCGTTGTGTGACGCGGGTCGCTTCACCGAAGCGCGCCAGATCCTGTCCCGGAATCCGGACCTGCGCGTGCCGGGTCATCGCGCCGATGCATATCTGAAGTTCGCAGAGGCTAAACGGCAGGAACGCACTCTCACCTATGAGGAGGAGCTCACGCACCTGTGGGGCGTTGCTCAGGTAGCGGCATGGACGGACTGATCAACGTCACCAAAGCTAGCATTGATCCCCGAGTTCTAGGGGAAGCCTCATTCCTATGCACACACCGACCAGGTTTGCTGCGAACCTTGCCTGATCTGCCATGTTGCATAGAATCTGTGTAGATGGTACTAGTGCCTTGTCCATGCTAAAAATTCGGGTAGAGCCGCTTGAGTTTCACGCGCGCGTCATCGACCTTGAACTGCCAATCCACCGCGCGTTGCTGGTCATTGGTGCGAGTGGCCCAGGCG
>PWVB01000258.1 GCA_003562365.1 Anaerolineae bacterium | reverse complement strand
GGGGGGGGGGGGGCGCGACGCGGAAGCCGCGCTTGCTGGGATCAGCGGGGCGGCGCTGCAACAGGTGGCGCACGGGATTGTGATCGCCGCGCTGTTCTTTCTGATAGGCATTCTCCACGCTCGGGCCGCGACGCACGATCTCAAGGCCTTCGGCGGCTTGGGACGGATCGTGCCCACCTACGCCGGTTTGATGTCGGTGACGGCTTTGGCGCTGCTGGGGTTGCCGGGGTTGATCGGCTTCTGGGGCCTCTTCTCCATCCTCCGGGCTGCCGTCGTTGTCTTCCCTGCTGCCGCGGTGATGGGTGTTGGCGGGATGGCCCTTACAGCGGGCTACGTCCTCTGGAAGCTGGTGCAGCGCCTCCTCTGGGGGCCACTAGATCGCGTCCGGTGGACCGGACTTGCCGACCTGACATGGTGGGAGCAGGCCACAGTCTGGCCCTTGGTCCTGTTAATGGCGGGACTGGGTGTCTACCCTGCGCCGCTGATCGATGTCTCTGGCGCTGCAGTGGTCGCGTTGCTGCAGGCTCTTGTGGTGCCTTGAGGGGCGTGTCTGTGCCCGCTGAGGTGCTAGTGCAGCTGCTACACATACTCCCAGTGCTGTTGCTGATGTGCGGGGCCCTGCTGGCCTTGTTGGCGGGCCTCCTGCCGCCGCATCTGGCGGCCCGGCGTGCGGCGGCGGTCCTGCTAGGGGCAGCGCTGCTGGCCTTGGCTGCTACCCTTGCCCTCCCGCCGGCGAGCTCCGTGCGCGTCCTCGGGCTCTTGACCTATGATGCGTTTACCGCCTATCTCTGGCGACTGCTCCTGGGAACGCTGGCGCTATTGGTGCCGCTGAGCGCGACCTATGTCCGCCGCCACCTACGCGAACCCGGTCTCTTCTACGCCAGTCTGGGGCTGCTGGCTTGCGGGGCTCTGCTGGCGACCGCTACCAGCGACACACTGATGCTCTTGCTGGCGCTGGAGTTGGTGGGGATCTCTGGCTGTGTGTTGGCGGGGTTCGGTCGCGAGGGGCGGGTATCGATGGTGGCCCTGGCCCGCTACGTCGCCTACGGCGTAGTGCTGACGGCAGTGCTGGCGTTAAGCCTCGCCTGGCTCTATGGTGTCACGGGGACGACGGATTATGGGCTGGCGTCACAGGCTCTAGCCGGTTGGGAATCGACATCGGCTTTGGCGCCCCTGTTGGTCCTTCTCTTGGCGGGCCTTGCCTTTAAACTCGGTGCTGCGCCCTTCAATCCCTGGCTGCCGGAGCTTCTTGAGGCTGCCCAGCCAGCGACCGCGGCGTTGGCGATCCTACCACGGATCGCGGGGATGGGGGCCCTGGCGCGCTTGACGGTTGTGCTGCTGCCGGAGACGCTTGGCTTGGGCCAAGTGTGGCGTTGGCCGTTGCTAACGCTTTTGGCGCTGATGAGCATGACGGTCGGTAACATTGCTGGCCTGCGTCAGTCAGGCATCAGCCGTCTGCTGGCGTATGGGGGGATCTCACAGACCGGGTACCTGCTGATCGCCTTGGTGGTGATGGGCGAGCGAGGTCTGGGGGCGCTGCTGCTGGCCCTGACTGCGACGGTTCTGGCTGAAGTGGGAACTTTTGCCGCGATCACGGGGCTAGCGTTGTCGGCGCCGGCAAAGAGTCTCACCGACCTCCACGGGTTACTTCGTCGGGCGCCGTTGCTGGCTGGAGTCCTACTGCTCAGCGCGCTGTCCCTCTTTGGACTGCCCGGGACCGGCGGGTTTGTCGGTCGGTTATGGCTCTTTGTTGCGACCTTCGAGGGTGGACACCTATGGTTGCTGGGTGCGGTGGCGGCCAACAGTGTCCTTTCGGGCGCGGTCTACTGGCGCCTTGTACAGGCCCCGGCGACGCGTCCACAGCAGCCGGCGCATCCCCTTTTGATGCCGTGGGCATCACAAATGGCGATGCTTGTGGCCGGGATGGGGGTGCTGGGCCTGGGTTTCGTCCCTGGACCCGTGGTGCGCTGGGCCGAAGCCGCAGCGCGCGCCCTTTTCGCCTTTGGGTAGACACGAGATGTACGTTAACGGTGTCGGGTATTGTACGGCCTCGGAGCTCACTGGTGCCCGACCCACCGTAGGGTTGGTCCACGATTGGCTTAATCAGTATGGTGGGGCCGAGCGAGTGCTGGAGCATCTTGCGGCCCTCTTCCCAGCAGCGCCGGTGCACACCAGCATCTACTGGCGCGCGGGCATGCCGAAACGGTATCACGCGTGGGACATCCGTCCGCTGTGGATGGATCGCCTACCGGGTATCTATCGCTGGCACCAGGCCTACTTCCCGCTCTACGCACTAGCCTTTGCACAGCTGGATCTGAGTGGGCACGGCTACGACCTGGTGGTCTCCAATAAGAGTGGATTCTGCCACGGGGTGCGCACCGGATCTGTCCCTCAGCTCTGCTATTGTCTGTCGCCGACGCGTTACGTCTGGCAGTTTGAGCACTACGCTGCACGAGAGGCGCTTCCCGGCGTCGCCCGGGCGCTCCTACGGCCCGTTGTTGGGCTCCTGCGTCGGTGGGACTACCGGGCGGCGCAGCGCGAGAGTGTGCACTTCGTGGCAATCTCGCGGGAGATACAGCACCGCATCCGGACCTTCTACGGGCGCGAGGCTGAGATCATCTACCCCCCAGTGGATCTAGAGCGCTTCGCGCCGACGGCAGAGCACGCCGACTATTATCTGATCGTGTCGCGGCTCGTGCCTTACAAACGGATTGATCTTGCAGTTCGGGCGTTTACGTCACTAGGCCTGCCGCTGGTGGTGGTGGGCGAGGGTCGCGACCGCGCCGCGCTTGAGGCCCAGGCCGGACCAACGGTGCGTTTCTTAGGCCGGGTCGCCGACGATGCCTTGCCTGGACTGCTGGCTAACTGCAAGGCCTTCGTCTTTCCTGGCTATGAGGACTTTGGGATTGCTCCGGTGGAGGCCCAGGCGGCGGGTCGTCCGGTGATTGCCTTCCGGGCTGGTGGGGCCTTGGACACGGTTGTCGAGGGAAGCACCGGTGTCTTCTTTGATGCACCAACCGCTGATGGGCTGGCGGCAGCGGTGACAGGCTTTGACGCGGACGGTGTGGACCCCGAGGTCTGTCGGCGCAACGCAGCGCGCTTCTCGGTGGCCCGTTTCCGGCGCGAGATCGCGACGTTGGTCACACGGCTGGTGGGGTGAGGGGTCAGGGCAACCGCTGTACCTCCCACTCCGGGCGCTTTGTCCACCAGGGCAAGCTGCCGTATGAGGCTAGAATCTCCTCCTCAGGGTAGAGCTCCAGCATACAGTCGTACCAGCTCATCCCCTCGGTCTTCTGGAAGTGCCACCACTCAATGTCGTAATAGGAGCTGCGCCAGTTCGAGAGCGCATTGCGACGCTCCCAGCCGTAGTCGGCGGCGATGGTGGTGAAGTCTACAAAATAGCCCTCAGGAATGCTGGCTTTCAGTTCCCCGCCCTGGGCCGCCGCAAGCCCGCCACGGGCCCGTGCATTGAGGTCCCATGGGGCGACGCGCAGCGGCTCGCCAGCATGCCCGCTCTGATCCTGGGCGCGAATGTAGACTCGCCAATAGGTGACGCCGCCGATGTCCTCCCGCACTAGCTCGATGTTGCCGTTGCGCAAGAAGCCTTGGTTGATGTCGATGGCGCGCCCGCAAACGTGCCACGAGATCCGGCCCTGACCAGGACGCGGTGTGTGGTTCATAGGACGGGTAGTGTCGCCCAGGATAGAGAGATAGTCCCAGCCGGTTAGCTGAAGCACCCGCTGGCGCATCGCGTTGAAGCTGTCATTGACGCGGTCGCTAAGTCTCTCGCGTGTATTGCTGCCGTTGACGTTGGGGAGGTGAACGAGCTGATAGCGTTCGGGATTGGGATCCGTCGTGCGCAGTAGCTCGGTGTAGATTGGTGGCTCTGGTGTCTGATCCCGTTGCTTCAGGCTGGCTTCCAGCGCCGGCGCGAGGCTGTCGGCCCGCCAGCTGGGGCGAGCTATGGCGTCCGTCGAGTTGTAGCCCTCCTGGGCGCGTCCCCAGCCCAGGGCATCGGATGCCATCAGGTAGGAAGTCATCTCACGCCGGTGGACGAATGCGATGGCCTGCCCATCGGGCGACCAAGCCGGCTTGCCGCCTACACCAAAGAGAGTAGGGCGCAACTCTCCGGTGGCAGCAGCCTCCATATCAAACGGGATGGTCCAGATCATCTCGCCTCCTGCCACACCGGCGGAGAAGGCCAGGTACTCGCCACTGGGCGACCAAGCCGCGTAGTTCTCGTCCTGGTCGGGTGTATTGGTCAGGTTGATGACGCTGTGGTTGTCCAGCGCGAGGATGTAGATGTCCTGATTTTGGCTGCGGTAGGAAGTGAAGGCGATGTGGCGTCCGTCGGGTGACCAAGCGGGGGCGTAGTTGGGCGCCGGGTCGTCGGTAAGCTGTTGGGACTCGCCGGTCTCCAGATCGAGGACGAAGATATCGAGGCTGCCGTTCCGATAGGCCTCATAGGCTAGCCATCGCCCATCGGGTGACCAGCTGGGCCCAGCCTCGAAATCGGGCGAGCGGGTGAGGCGCAAAACCGTGCCGGACGCCAAATCCATCTTGTAGAGGTCCCAACCCTGGGAACGGCGGGCGGAGAAGGCCAGATAGCGCCCGTTGGGCGACCAGGCGGGATCGCGATACTCACCGGGATCGAAGGTCAACCGCAATAGCTCGCCGGTGCTTTGCGACAGAAGGTAGAGGTTGCTGCTGCCGTTATGGCGCATCGCCACAGCCAACGTTCCGCCGCTACCCATCGGTGTTGGGCTGGCGACCGGCTCGGGAGTCACTGTGTGGACGGCGTCAGGCACCGGTGTTGCGGTGACGACCACCACGCGCTCCAGTTCTGGAACCGGGCTGGGCTCGACGGCAGTGTGCCGCAGCAGGATCACCAGCAGGCCGAGGAGGGTTAACCAGAAAGCCGGCGGCAACTGCGCTGCGCCGGGCACCACAAGCCAACGGATGACGGCCCTCAGCCCCTTTGCTTCGTTGACCCGCTTTTCTGCCATATGCCTCCGCTCGCCACTGGCTGTCCCAAGCCCACCAGAATGTATCCTAGTCGATTTCTAACCAGGGGCAAGCGGCCATCGGACCAGCGTCGTGCGTGAGACTTACTGATCCTGACACAACTACTTAAATGGCCCCAGTCTGGTAAACTGGAGGTATGAATACTGAACAGGAACGCAACGAAATACCGGACTCCTTTCGCGACCACTGGGAGTGGCGACGCTTCCGGGCG
>PWVB01000392.1 GCA_003562365.1 Anaerolineae bacterium | reverse complement strand
TAGACAGAGATCGGAACGCCGCCTTGAACATTGAGAGGCAGGCATTAAAGATGGTCGCCGGGGTGGGTTCACGGAGACCTAAAATGCACGTGGAGCAGATATCAGACTCTTCGGAGCAATCCGCGTCGAAACGTGAAAATATGGCTGCAGAAAGGCAGCCCTCCAAACCGTGTCAAGTTGGCACAGTTTGGTAAACCAGGATAGCGATGCCGACTGAGGATGCGCCTAGTCTGGAAGACTACGATCGAGGACAGTCAGTGGTGGCCGTGCCGCTGAACCTGGATGCCGCGCAGACGCGCGTGCGGATTGCCATCGCGGCGTTAGCCGCGATGGTGTTGATCCTGGGCTTCACGGTATTGCGTCAGCGAGGTGTGCTGCCGGTAGCAGCAGCTACTGGACGGGTGGTTGGGCAGGTTATGGACGCGTCAGATACGCCTATCCGTGCCTACATCTTCGTCATCAACACGCAGCTGAAGGCCAGGGCTGACGGCGAAGGTCGATTTCGTCTAGACGGCGTGCCGGCCGGTGCGCGATCTCTTGTAGTGGCCGATGAGGCTGTCGGACGAGAGATCCGGATCGTTGTGCCGGCCGCCGGTGAAGTTGATGTGGGCCAGGTTCGCCTGGTGACGACACCGGTTCCCTGATGGCACGCCAAAAGCCGCAGAAACAGATACGCATCTCCGGGCTGGTCAAGGCCGCGCGGCGGACGCGGGAGCAGCTCGCCGCCGGCATCCCGCCTGCCGAGGCGGAGGCCTTCCGCCGGCAGGTGCGCGCTGTGGTGGCGCAGGTCGAGGCCATCTGCAGGGAGCACGACGTCCGGCCGGAGTCGCTGCCGACGCCCTCGTACCGCGCTTACTGTTATCTCGAGTCCCTGGACCTGGATGACCTTCCGCTGCGCCCGGAGGCGGCCCCCCAGCGGCCACCGGAGATACGGATTTCTGGTGTGGTGGCAGCACAGAACCAGCTGCATGCCCGCTTTGGCGCCTGGGCTGCCGATGCTCGGCCGGATTCGGCCCCGCTAAGCGCTGCAGATGACGCCGTGCAGGGCTTTGTCCGCCAGCTGGAGACACACGTTCAGCAGATCGAGGCGCTGGCACGGCAAGCGGGAAGCCACCCGGCCTATCTACCGCCGCCCTCCCGACGGGCCTACCAGTGGCTCAAGTTCCTGAGCGAACCGACCACACTGATGACCCATCTTGAGACGCTGCGCACGTTGGCCAGCGAGTTCCGCCATCCCCGCTGCCGAACCCAGCCGGCAAAGTCCAAGCGGGCTGTGGTGCGGGTGGCGTTGGCTAATACCGCCCACCTCTACCGCGCCCGCGCGGCGGACGGCGAGCTGGAGGTCAAGGTCAATGAAGGTTTCCTCGGCGCGCCGCCCCGCGTGTTACGTGCCCTGGTCTGCGCGGTGCTGACGCAAGGCCATGCGGACTACCAGGAGATCGTGAAGGCCTACAGCGTCGGTGAGGACTTCCTGGAGGTGACATTGGCCGTGGAGATGACGACGTCCGAGGCCGACGCCGTTACGCAAGGTCAATGCTTTGACCTGGCGGAGATCTTTGACCGGGTGAACGCAGCTCACTTTGAGGGCCAGCTAGAGCGCCCCGGATTGACCTGGAACCGGATGATCACCGGCGCCCGGATGGGCTACTACGACCCGCTGCGCGATACCGTGATGCTCAGCGTGACGCTGGACACCCCGGCGACACCGGACTTTGTCGTCGACTTTGTGATGTACCACGAGCTGCTCCACCGCCAGCTGGGGATCCACGTGGCAGGCGGCCGCCGCTACGCCCACACGTCGGCGTTTCGCGACGCCGAGCGCCGTTTCCCACGCTACGCTGAGGCACAGGCCCACCTTCGCCAGCTGGCCGCCGACGGCCGCCCGCCGGCCTGACGCCCCTCGACCCGCTCCCTCGCTCCGGAGAGCCGAATTTGACGCTGCTGCAGAGCAAAGGTGTCTTGACAGCGCGACAAATGACCTTATAATGGGGTTAGATTTCCGAACGTTTGTTCAAACCTGACGGCTGATGCGACATGATCTCAACTGAAAACACCCTGACCGTCCTGTTGGGCCGCCGCCAGGCCAGAACGGGGGAGCGCTGGTCGCTGCGCCATCTGGCGCGGGAGGCCGAGGTTCCCAAAGACCTGGTCTACCGGCTCAACGCCGGGACGGCGCGCTATGTCGATCTGGCGGCTTTGGACCGTCTCTGCCGGGTGCTGAACTGCGAGCCCGGCGACATTCTGGCGCGCGCCGATGGCGCACCGGGAGAGGGGGCTGCGGTATGACCACCGCCGGCAACCCCTTCGACGTGATCCCGGCGGGCCTCTTTAACCTCCTGGGATCCGGGGGCCACCAGCGCCACTATATGGCGATTCTGCTCCGGATCTATGCGCTGGCCGAGTACAATCGGTTCGGGCTGACCCGCGATGTCGTTCTGGGTGAGATGGTGGACTATCTGACGCACGCCGGTGCCGACGTCCTCAGCCAGGGGGATGGTGACGCCGACAGCGAGGATCCGGAGGCCGCGCCGGAGGGCGGTGACGCCAAGACTTACGCCTCGTGGATGCTGCGGCGCCTGCTGGAGGCGGGCTGGCTGGAGCGCGAGCAGTCATCCGACTACACTGAGTTTATCATCCTGCCCGACTACGCCTTCACCCTGCTGGAGGCGCTGCGGTCGATCCAGGAGCAGCGGCCCCGCGAGTACACGGGCCAGCTCTATGCGGCCCACCAGCTGCTGACCAGCGACAATGAGGACTTCGCTCCGGCGCTGGCGCTGACGCAGTCCTACGAGGCGGTGCGGCAGCTGGTGCGCGGCCTCAACGAACTGAACCAGAACATCCGGCGCTATACTGAGCGCGTGACGCGCGACCGGCCTGTGGCAGATCTGCTGCGCCTGCAGTATGATGACTACGCCCAGGTGCTCGGGCCCGCCTACCACGCCCTGAAGACGTCTGACCACGTCTCCCGCTACCGCCGCGACATCGTCGCCCGCCTGCAGGGCTGGCAGCTGGATACTGACTGGATCAACGCGGCCGCCGATGAACTGGCCACGCAGGGCCGCTACTCGCCGGCTCAGGCGGCCGACGAGATCCACCACTACCTGCGTTTCATCATCACCCAGCTGGAGAGTCTCGATCCGCTGCTGGCAGAGATCGATCGGCGCCACGCGCAGTATATTCGCATGTCCCTGCGGCAGATCCAGTACCAGTTGGTGGGGACCGACGGCGGTTTCAAGGACCGTCTGGCGCTGCTGGCCAAGCATCTGGCGGCGCGTCTCAACGCGGATCAGCTGCTGCTGCCCGCCGACGCGCCGGGGTTCCTGTCTTCGCCGGTGCACCATCCCGACCACCGCAGTCTCTACACGCCGCCGCGGCGCCGGGCGCCTTTCGATCCCGCGCCTGTCGCCGCATCCATCCTGGACCCGGCGGACATCCTGGCGATCCGGGCTGCTGCAATGGATGAGATGGGGCAGGTGATCACGCCGGCCAAGATTCGGAGCTTTGTCGACGGCTTCTTCAACGGCCACCGGGCCGTCCACATCCGCGACCTGCCCGCCGGCGCCTTCAGCGGCGCCGACGGACTGCCGTGGCTGATCTACACCATCGCCTACGGCAGCCACCCTGAGGTGCACTACGACGTCCAGCCGACGCCGGGCGAACCGGTGGTGCTGGGCGACGGCCTCACGGTGCAGCCCTTCCAACTGGTTAAACGCGCCCTGGGTCGGTGAGGCCACCGCATCGCGATATGGACGGTCCACCATTATGAGAGCCTCCTATGCCCTTTAACGCCGATACCCTCCTTGAGATGACCGACCTGCCCGGCAGAGTGCGGGACGAGGTGCCCCGGGTGATGAACCGCCTGTTGGGCCAGACCTTCCTCTACCAGGATCGGGACGCCGATAATGAGGACTATTATCTCGTCTTCCGCCACCGGGACGTCTTCACCGCACTCTGCAGTGTGGCGGGGTACACGCTGCTTCACGATGACTACCATCGGATCTTCCAGGTTGTCTCGGAGTACGGCTACTGCCGCCGGCGCTACAAACTGGACGAGTCACTGATGATCGTGGTGCTGCGCAAGCTCTACGAGGAGCAGTCGGAGCACCTGAACCTGGCCAAGGATCCTGTGGTGACCCTGGGTGAGGTCCGCGAGGAGTACCGAACCATCACCGGCAAGGAGCGCGACCTGGGCATTGGACAGTATGACGGGCTGATGCGCCGGATGCGCAACTTGGGTCTGGTGGAGGCGCTGGACGGTCGCTCGCTGGACGTTCACGACAGCGAGGCGCGCATCAGGCTGCGGGGGTCGATCAAGATGCTCCTGCCGGTCCAGACCGCCGAGGAGTTGGAGGCGTGGCTGCGCCGGTACCGCGTTAGCGATCCGATGGATGCCGATGATGATGATATCGATGTGGACGACGACGGCTACGATGGAGACGAGGCATGAAGCAACTGACCCGTATCCGCTTGATCAACTGGCACCTTTTTGAGAACACCACCATCACGTGCCGGGGGACGACCTACTTTATCGGCGTGAATGGGGTGGGCAAGTCGACCATCCTGGACGCCATCCAGTTTGCGCTGGTGGGCGGGCAGCGGGATGTGCGCTTCAATCGCGCGGCGATGGACGCCAGCAAGCGGACACTGGCGGGCTACGTGCGGGGTGAGCTGGGGACTGAGGGGCAGCGCTTTCTCCGCGACGACACCACGGCCGTGGTCGCCCTGGAGTTCCGCAATCCCGATGGAAGCTACTTCGTCCACGGCGGCGTCATCGATGCCTACCAGGATAACCGCTCGCCCGACATCACCTATTTTATCGTTCACAACGCCGAGCTCAATGACGCCTGGTTTTTCAAGGGCCAGGGCCAGCTCTACGACAGCCGGGCCTTTCGGCGGCACATCGAACACGTCGCCCTGCCCGACGGCCGTATCCAGACCTTCACGCGTCTGGAGGACTACCGCTTCCATCTGCTCAACCGCTTGGGCCAGCTCAAGGAGACCTTCACCCAGAAGATCGTCAAGGGACTGGCTTTCAGCCCGCTCACCGACATCCGCGACTTCGTCCATAGATTTCTCCGCAGGGGACTTCCCGTTTTAACGGGGAGGGGAATGCGGTTCCCCTGTGCACTCCGTAAGGTTGACCGTAGTTCATTTCGTGGTACAATACGAGTATGAACAAGACACAGACCAGCGTCCGATTGACACAAGAAGCGATTAGATTGCGCGAACTACTGGC
>PWVB01000393.1 GCA_003562365.1 Anaerolineae bacterium | reverse complement strand
CTGGCCAGTAGCTTTTGGAATTTCAGTGGCTTCCCCATCCGCGGCTCCTTGCACTTGACGTTTAGCTCTATGTAGTTGACGCACTCATTCTACTCCCATGTCTCATATTGGGAATTGCTGTTACGGACTTCCTTTTGTGGAAGACTAGTGTAAAATAGAGCTACCGTGATAGGAAGGTCGGATACTAACCAGGCCCGTACAAAGGACGTCTTAATCGGCTTGGAATATACTGGGCACGGCCTGAAATCGGCGAGAGCCGACTTGAACAGGCACGGTATTTACATGGCAGGAATTTATAGCTGTAGCGAGTCTCGTGAGCTGTAGGTGTTCCTACAGCGATGTTTGTCAAAAGCGGAATGGCTCTTGGATAGCAGCTTGGCAACCGCTGAGCCCGATGCGTTGGTGTCAGCGGTTATCTGGATCAGACGCTAGAGACGCTCAAGATGGACGCGGTGCCTGGCCTCTATGGCCAGGGTTGACTCGCTGGAAGAGATCAACGGCTATGGCAATTCTGCCATAGCCGTTTTGTCTCTTGAAGGATGATTATGGCCGGAACAATAACGGCCCTGGAACATCAGAAGCGTTCCAGCGACCGGGTGAATGTCTATCTGGATGGGGAGTTTGGGTTTAGCCTGGCGGGCTCTGCTGCCGCGGGTCTCAAAGTCGGCACGTGGCTGTCCGAAGAAACGATTGCCGAGCTGAAGGACGCGGATGAGGCAGAACGAGCGCATGGTAGAGCTCTCGATTATCTCTCCTACCGCCCCCGCAGCGAAGCAGAGATGCGGAAGTATCTGGCTGACAAAAACGTCACAGAACCAGTCATTGAGGCAGTGATGGACCGTCTGATCCGAGTCGGACTGATTGATGACGAGGCCTTTGCCCACTTCTGGTGCGACAATCGCGCCCGTTTCCGTCCCCGCGGCCGACGGATGTTGAGATATGAGTTGAGCCAGAAGGGACTTTCCTCAGCCGCCATCGAAGCTGCGCTTGATCAGTATGACGAGCCGGCAGCGTTGCGGAAGGCGGCGCACGCTCAAGCTCGGCGACTCCAGCATCTCACAGCGGACGAGTTTCGACGTCGGCTCTTCGAGCGTTTGGCACGCCGCGGCTTTTCCTACGATCACATCCAAGAGATTTTGACCCCTCAAGAATTTCCTCAACTGAATGATGACGAAACAGGGAGGACTGAATGCATTGGCTAGTTAGTGGTGTCATTGCACTGATCATTGGACTGTTGGCCGGTGGCGTAGCGGGATATCTGTTCCGTCAGCAACGCTTTCAAACGGAGCTGGGCAATTTGGAGGCAATGCGGCGCCGTTTGCTAGAAGAGGCGGAAAAGCAAGCACGAGATATTGTGCTAAACGCCAAGGATGAGGCGCTCAAAACCCGCACGGAGGTGGAGACAGAACTTGATGTGCGCACCCAGCAGTTGCGCCGTGAGGAAGATCGGCTTCAGAAACGGCGTGAGCAGCTAGATACCCGGCAGGAGCGCGTCGATCGACGGGAGCAGCAGCTCAATAAACGCCAGAGCTCACTGGATCGGCGCGCCAATGAATTACAAGAGATAGAAGCGCAACGACGGGAGGAGCTTCAAAAGGTCGCAAACCTCACCGAGGAACAAGCCCGTGAACTGCTGTTGGAGAGGGTCGCCGAAGAGACCCGCCAGGATATGGCGCGGGTGATTCGTGAGGAGGAGCTGCGGGCTCGTGATGAGGCTGATACTCGCGCACGGGACATCATAACCACGGCGATTCAGCGGTTGGCTTCGGAGCAGGTAGCCGAGCTCACGACGAAGTCATTGGAGATTCCCAACGATGACCTGAAGGGGCGCATTATCGGACGTGGCGGGCGGAATATCCGGGTGTTCGAGCAGAAAGCTGGCGTCGATGTGATCGTCGATGATACCCCTGAGCTCATCACCATCTCCTCTTTCAACCCAATCCGCCGTGAAGTAGCGGCCCGGGCGATGCATTATCTCGTCGCTGATGGGCGCATTCACCCGGCGCGTATAGAGAAAGTGCTCGACAAGGCCGAGAAGGAAGTCGAGCAGGTAATGCGCGAGAAGGCCGAACAAGCCGTTTATGATGCGGAGGTGCCCTCTCTGCACACGGAGATTATGAAGCTCTTGGGCCGACTGTACTTCCGGACCAGCTACGGACAGAATCAGCTCGGCCATGCCGTCGAGGTGGCGAAGCTGTCCAGCCTCTTGGCAGCCGAGGTAGGTGGAAACCCGGACGTTGCCCGGCTAGGCGGCCTGCTACACGACATCGGCAAAGCTGTAGACTTCGAGGTGGAGGGAACCCATGCTACTATCGGGGCGGAGTTAGCCCGTCGCTATGGTGTCCCTAAGACCGTGATTAACTGCATCGAATCACACCACCATGAGGCGGAGCAACAGAGCCTCGAATCAGTGCTGGTGGAGGCCGCCGATGCGATCTCAAGCTCGCGTCCTGGGGCGCGACGCGAGAGTCTGGAGCACTACATCAAGCGCATCCGTGGGCTCGAGGAGATCGCACGCTCCTTCAACGGCGTTGAGGAATCCTATGCAATCCAGGCCGGACGTGAGATCCGTATCATCGTGCGCCCGGGAGAGGTGGATGATCTAGAGTCCTTGCGGCTCTCTCGCGAGGTGGCCCGGAAGATCGAAGAGACGATGGAGTATCCCGGACAAATCAAGGTGACCGTGATCCGAGAAACCCGCTCCGTCGAGTACGCCAAATGATTGTTTAACCACGGCAGAGAGCTACCTGCGGGCTTTCCGGCATGATCCAAGCGGTGGGACTCTTGTGAGTCCCGCCGCCCGTGCTTTGCCAGCTTAACCAGCCGTTAACCAGACCGGCAGCCGCCTTAAACGTCCCTTAACATCCCCGGAGTATTATGAGTTTTGGCGAGATGCATAATGAAAGAGGGGAGGCAGGATGGTGAGAAGACCCAGGGTTCTGTTTCTGTGTACGCATAACTCTGCGCGAAGCCAGATGGCGGAGGCCTTTCTGCGCAAGTATGGTGAAGAGTTTTTCGAAGCGCTCAGCGCCGGCTTAGAACCTACTGAGATTAATCCTCTCACTCTGCGCGTTATGGAGGAAGTCGGCGTCGATCTGCAGGCCGAGGGACAGCGTTGCAAAGGGCTTGATGAATACTTCCTCAAGGTACATGTGGGCTATCTGCTCACCGTCTGTGCTAATGCGGAGGCAAAGTGCCCCATCTTTCCCGGCGTGGGTCTGCGAGAATACTGGGGCTTCAGCGACCCGGCTGCATTTGAGGGGACACTGGAGGAAAGACTGGCTAGATTCCGCAAGGTGCGAGATCAGATCGAGACCCGTGTGCGGGCCTTCATCGAACGGGAGACCCGCACCGACAATGTCACTTTAGAGCGGGAGTGACCACGGGTAAGCGGCATCACCTTCGCCCCCCAGTCAAGCCACGTCTCTACCCAATCTAGGAGGATCTCGAGGGCATATATTTCGATAGCTTAGCAGCGAGATTCGCCAGCGGCAGGCTCTCCAACCAGACTTTTCCCGGCCCAGTCAACGTGGCAAGGAACAATCCCTCTCAAGAGAAAAACACGTTGCGCAACCCTTTGACGGTAGTGATATCGTAGCTGACAGAAGGTTCGAAGAAGGCAATGTGGCCAGGATCAATGCGCATCGTTTCACCTGAAGCCAGCGTATACTCCCGCACCTCTCCGGGAATCTCGAGGAAGAGAGTGCCCGGGCCTTGTATATCCTGTAGCACAAACCCCTCGCCGCCAAACAGACCACTCCCCAGACGCTTGCGAAAATGGACACGCAACTCGACGCCGAGCTCAGCACACATAAAGGCATCCCGCTGAGCGATGATGTTCTGACTTGGCCCCAACTTGAGCGGGATCACTTTCCCGGGCGCCTCAGGGGTGAAGACAACTAGCGCCTCACTGGCGCCGCGATTGGTGTAGGTAGTCATGAAGAATGACTCGCCCGCTAGCTTGCGCCCCAAGCCAGCCATAACCCCGCCCCGAGTGTCCGTCTTCATCTCCACATCACCCTTCATCCAAGCCATGCCACCGGCCTCAGTATACATCGACTCACCCGAAGCAAGATAGACATCCAATGATTGCATTACCGTGCCGTGAATCTCGTAGCGCATCCGTATTCTCCAGTTCTGATCACCGATCAACTTTAGGGCTTTAGTGCTGCGGCGATCGCCCGTATGTGCTCGGGCGTGCTTCCGCAGCATCCCCCGAAGATCGTGACCGCCGCCTCGTCCACGTAACGCCGAGCATAATCGGCCATCACCGCCGGTGTTACATCATAAATCAGGTCGCCATCTGTAGTATGGGGCAAGCCTGCGTTAGGCTTGGCCATTAAGAGTGCCTCAGGCACGGTCGCCCGCATCCTGAGCACGGCATCCAACGTCTCAGTCAAGGTGCGCCCGCAGTTTGCGCCGATTACATCGATCCCCAGGGCGTGTAAGGCCTCAGCCGCCTGCTCCGGTTTCACCCCCATCATCGTGCGCCCTTTGGTGTCGAAACTCAAGGTCACCAACAGCGGTAAGTCGGTGACACGTCGGGCACCCTCAACGGCCGCCCGGGCTTCGTTCAGGTCGCTCAGCGTCTCAATCAGGATTGCTTGGACACCGCCCTCCGCTAGCGCGCCAATCTGCTCAGCAAACGCGGCAACAGCTTCAGCATAGGTCAATGTACCCAGCGGTGCTAACATCTCCCCCGTGGGGCCGACATCACCCACGACCAATGCTGTGCCCCCGGCAACCTCCCGCGCGAGTCGAGCTGCGGCCCGGTTAATGTCATCCACGCGGTCCGCAAGGCCATCACGCTTCAAGCGAATAGCTGTCCCACCGAAAGTGTTGGTGAGAATCAGATCCGAGCCGGCCTCGACATAACTGTGATGCAGGGCACGCACCGCCTCAGGATTCAGCAGATTCCACCGCTCCGGGGCAGTCCCAGCAGGCAGACCGGTCTTCTGGAGCATCGTACCCGTTGCTCCGTCAGCGACCAGGACTGAACGTTCACTCAGGTAGCTCTCAAGGTCGGTCATAGATGCCTCTCCTCAGTGTTGAGATCGCAGTTGCGCATTTGTTGCTATCATACCACAGAAGTATCCATGGTGTAACGCGCCACCATCAGGCGGGTATAGGACAAATTATTGGGGAGTTCTCAAGCGGCGGTAAGAACGCGCTGCCAGGTATCCTTCAGACGTCCGCTATGGAACTCGCCCAGAGCCGCGAGCATGGCGTCGGCGTTCTCCCG
>PWVB01000059.1 GCA_003562365.1 Anaerolineae bacterium | reverse complement strand
GGGCGGACGGCAGCCGACAGCGGAAGTTAGCGGAGGTGAAAGCGCGACAGAGTGAGATCTTGGCAGCCCTTGAGTGGCCGCAGCCCGAACGTTACGCGGTGAACGCACCCTGACGCGGATTCGGCGGAGGCTGGCTAGGCAAGCGCGTGGGGCGATCTCCGGGTAGTACGCCGTGCGTACCCGCCCACTTCTGAAGTCGTCATACTCGTGACCCTACCCACCACCACCGAACTGGCAGTCCCAGGCGCAACCGGGACCCCCACCGAAGTCGTGCTTCGGTGCCACGGAGCGCCAGAGCTCCTGCTTGGCGCCAGTCCACAGTGGTTTCAAGCGCGGAAATGGCTCGCTTGTTAAGGTTCAAGAGCCCACAACGCCGGGCTCAGTGTTGTGTGTCTCGACACCGTCTCGGGTGTCGAAAGCAGGCTTAGGGAGCCAGATCAAGCAGCTCAATATTCCATAGCTCCGACACCTCCGTTGGATCCATCACAAAGCCTTCTACCTCCGGGCGCGTCACCGCGATCTTGATGTGGAGGAAGAGCGGTACAGCCGGCAGCTGCTCAGAGAAACGCCTCTGGGCTTCCCTGTGGCCCTCACGGTATGCCTCACTATCCGGCAGCGCAGACAACGCGCGGAGACACTCCGCATCATAGGCGTCGTCCCGAAAGCCCGGGGCATTTGATCCATCCCAGTTGTTGGCCGCCGAGGGAATGTTGTCCTCCAGGCCCAGATAGAGATCGCAGCTCGGCTCAAAACCAGTCAACCAGGCAAAGGAACTAATGTCAAAACGACGTCCAAAGAGCGGGCCGTTCGGACCATCGGCGTACAATTCAGCCGCCGACAGGTTCTGTAGGTTCACCGCGATGCCACAGTCCGCCAGATCTTGTTGGAAACGCTCCATATACTGCACCCGCATCGGCAACGTCGTTGACATCCAGTCGAATGCCAAGGGCGTGCCGTCGGGAATGTCCTCAATCCCGCTGGCCATCCGAACGCCGCCAGTTTCGTCAACCCATCCAACCTCCTCCAGCAGGGCCCTGCCAGCCTCCGGATTGTAATCCCAGCTGGATACTCGGCCGGCGGCATAGTATGGATGGTCGGGTGGCACATAGGTGTCCAGCACCACCGAACGACCATAGAGTAGATCGTCCACGATCGACTGACGATTAAGGCAGTGTGCAATCGCTTGCCGGACCCGAACGTCGCCGAAGAAGCCGGGGCGATCATAGCCAGACGCGGGATCGATACCAAAGCTCGCCTGCTCCCAGACCGCGTCAGTGCTGAAGACCGGCTGCACGATGCCTTCTTGTTCCAGGCGCAGAAGCAGATCGACTTCGTTGTGGAGCCATCCATCCTCTTCATGCGTGATGATGTGACACTCTCCGGAGATTAACTTCGCCACAGTCGCATAGGGATCGGACACAAAGCGGAAAACGACAGCGTCAAGATATGGAAGTCCCTCGTCAGCCCGGAAGTAGTGGGGGTTCCTCTCGACGGCGATGTGTTCGCCGTTGATCCATTCGGTGATGGTGAATGGCCCCCAGCCCATAGGCTGGCGCACGCTCTCCTCAGCCTCCATCAGATCAGACGCGCTATAGTTGAGTTCGTCTTGCCACAGTCGGCGTGGCAACGGCTGGAAGAAGTTGCTGAAGTAGGCAGGATCCACAAAGCCGGGGAGACCGGTCCAGACTGCGGTGGTCGCAGTCGGTGCTTCGTAGGCAGCGGTACGCATAACTAAGTACTTGTTCGCGGGTGTGTTGGGATCCGCACTGAGCTCGTAGTTGTATACTGAGTCATCGGCAGTCACAGGGTCGCCATTGGACCAGGTAAGTCCTTCGACCATCTGGAAACTGACCACCATCCGCTCCATTTCGACCGGTGTCCCCTGAAACGCCACTGCGCAGTCAAAGCTGCGGCAGCCGGCAGGGCGGATCAGCACACCTTGGACAAGCTCGACGGGATTGCCGTTGTTGTTCACCACCAAGTCACCGGTCTGGACTGTCACCGTATTGATGACAGCATCCCCGTCATCCAGGCGCGGCAGCTTTGTTAAGATAACAGGCTGATAGGAGTAGGTGCGATTATCCAGACCATTATTGGGGCCATCATAGATGGCCTGGTGTATATGGAGCGCAGCTGCGTCATTGTCGTGAATGTAGAGGCTCTGTGGTTCCTGCCGCATACATACGACGAGCGTCTTCGGCTCGGCTGGCGCAGCCTCGAAGGTAGGTGTGACCTCCACGACCCTGGTCTGATCAACCAACACTGTCTCGACGATGCGTTCGGGGGTGGGCATAGTGCACGCGCTCAGCACGAGGCTCAACAGCATGAGTACGCTGAGCATACCTGCTTGCTTACTGCTCATACCTCTCTCCTCTGTAGAAAGGATCGTTGCGGATCGCCCGCGGCATATCAACCATCAGATCGCTCGCCGTCGGTAGGCATTCTATACAGCGCGGGTGCAAATGTCAAAGCGGGGCCCGGCTCGCTGCCAGTGTTAAACGCTCGCCGAGAGCTCAGGCGAGACGCCCAGCGCACAGGCCGCCAGGCTGATGCGCCCCTCTGCTAAGGAAGCCTGACACTCAGTGCTGCGGTAGCCGGGCAGTAGGAGTTTTCACCATGTGCGCAGTGGAAAAGGCTTTGTCCAAGGACCCAATTCCAAGCTGATCGGTCCACTAGTAGGAGGGAAGTAGATGGTGTTAAGCCCGTTGATCCAGGAGAAGAGCCGCTGTCCATACGATAGGCACAGGGGCGGCATCGTGTCGACCGCGGTAAGCTGTGCCGCGAGACCGTGGCTGGGTTGGCTGGCCTGGATCGTACTTACTACCCTACGCCAGACTCCCGCGGGAGGCTTGGCCTCACTTAGCGGACTTAGCGAGGCCCGAAACAACTCATCGAGCGATTTGTCGATCTCAGGTGAATTCATAGGTCATCTCCGGAACCAATCGCTGTCGTCCTATCAGCAATTCGCGCAGGCGCTTGCGCGCATAGTGTAGTCTAGATTTCACAGTTCCGGGCGGCAAGTCTAGGACTCGCGAGATCTCCTCAACTGACAGGTTTTCCATATAGAAAAGAACAATCACGGCGCGGTGGGTGGTGGGTAGTTCGGCAATCACCTCTCGCACCATCCGGGCGGTTTCTTTTTCGTCTGTGCTGCGGTCAGGAGCCGGAAAGCCGCCCGCGACGCCGGACAGCCACTCCAACATGTCGTTGAGAGGACGTGGCGACTTCTTTGAACTCCAGTCATATGAGAGGTTGACCGTGACCCGATACAGCCAAGGTTTGAAGGATCGTTCAGGATCGATCGATGCAGCGTAGGTATAGAGGCGTACGAAAACCTCCTGCAATATGTCTTCGGCAGCTCGCGCGTCTCGCAGTATCCCTAAGGCAGTTCGATAGACCAACGCCTTGTGTGTTTCAAAAAGCTTGCCGAGAGCCTCAATGTCGCCTTGCTGCAGACGCCTAATCAGCTCTGCATCAGGGCTTCGGCTCTCTACTCCTTGATCGCAATCTTTCTCTATTATTACCTGGTCACGCTTCATCAGGTTCACTCAGTTCTTGCTCAAGCTCTGCGATAAGCGCTAGATCTTCGGGTGACAGATCAGCATCTTCTATTAGCTCGGGACGTCTCTCTAAGGTCCGTCTCAGAGCCATTCGCCGTTGCCATCGCGCCACAGCTGCATGGTTGCCAGATCTCAGTACTCCTGGCACGTCCCAGCCCGCATAGGTGGCGGGGCGCGTATACTGCGGCCCCTCTAGCATTCCCAAAGCATGTGAGTCGGCCTGGGCACCATCAGAAGCACCTAGGACGCCGGGAATCAACCGGGCAATCGCATCAATCACCACCATAGCTGCAAGCTCTCCGCCAGTCAGCACGTAATCGCCAATCGAGAGCTCTTGGGTGACTAGATGACGACGTACCCGTTCATCCACGCCCTCATAGTGACCGCATATCAGTGCAAGCCGCGGTTCGCTGGCCAACTCCTGAGCGATTTCCTGGTTAAAGGTGCGACCTTGGGGCGAAAGAAGCACAATCGGGATCTGCTCAGGCCCCACAATAGTGCGTATCGCTCTGAAGATTGGCTCCGGCTTCATCAGCATCCCGTGACCACCACCATAGGGAACGTCATCAGTCATCTGATGCCGATCGAAAGCATAGTCGCGAATCTGATGGAGCAGTAGGGTTAGTGCACCCCGTTCCTGAGCCCGCTTCAGGATGCTCTCCTGCAACGGGCCGAGAAACATTGTTGGGAAAAGCGTAAAAACGTCGATCCGCATTTCATTAATTCTAGCATACAATTGGCTGTCATTCAACTGATGCTCCTCGCCGGCAGAAATTTCGAAAGGGGTGCTTCTCTGTCCACCATTGCCGCATGTGTCGCAATATTCAGTGCGCATAACCCCCAATCTCGCCAAAATGCGTCCGGCTGTCTGTTATGTAGGCTCTGAGTAGCTCAAGAGTACATATCCGAGCTCTGTAAAGGCACCTACAAGCTCCAACTGACGTCCTGAATATCCATTTTGATGCCGCCTTATGCTCAGCATCATGGACGCAACGGGCTAGCAGGTGGTTAGAAGGTGCCTTTCAAAATGTCTGCCTCGCCGGAAGATCAGGAGCGAGACTCATTTCCCATAGATGCGATTGTCACTGCGGGTCTTACCTTCGTTCCGTGAGGGTCTAGCGTGTCCACCTACCCGGCGGCGACGTTCGAATCGAGAGGCCCGCGTTGCTTGAGGTTCTGAACAGCGTTGTGATCCTGGCGATCAAGCTCCTACATCCGCGTCAAGCATATTCGCGATCAGATATCTTTACGTCGTTCCGAATGCTGCAATGGCAACACGTTATGGCCGATGGAAAGAACAGATCTACCTTCTGAAGCGTCTTTCCCGCCCAGCTACACTCATGCGCCAATTACCCAAAAACTCATCCCAACCGAATTTCGCAGATAGTGATCTTGGGTTGCCGGCGGTTGCCTTACGTTGACGCTGAGATGCGTTTCCACAGCAACCGAGCCAGATCACGGGCCCGAGCGTTGATATGATTCTCATCCAATGTCAGAATCCTGCGGTCGCGCATCAGGATCTGTCCGGCACTGATGGTGGTGGTAATGGCTGAGGCTTCATAACCAAAGATGATATGCCAGGGCAGATTGGCCGCCGTCAAGGGTGTCGTGGGTTTGTAGTCCACAAGGATAATGTCCGCCATAGCGTCAGTCGTCAGTTCCCCGAGCTGCTGCTGCGGCCAGAAGCTGGTGACCAGATTGGCGTTGGCTGTATAGGCCAGCTGAAATACGAGATCGGCCGGCATAGAGCGGGGATCACGCTGAACCAATTTATGGCCGAGGTAGGCTGCCTTCATCTCGGCGACCATATTGTTCGAGAACCCATCGTTTCCTAGTGCGACCTTGACGCCGTGCTTTAGCATGTCCTCTATACGAGCAAAACCGACTGCATTGTTCATATTGGACCGGGGCTGATGCGTCACCCAGGTGTCGGTCTCGGCAAGCAGTGCGATCTCCTGATCGTCGACATGCACGGCATGGGCGACGATCGTGTTGGGGCCCAGGACACCGGCGGCGCCCAGACGCGTCACGGCTCGCATCCCGGATTTGGCCAGGCTATCCTCCACATCCTCAATCCCCTCTGCGCCGTGTATGTGACATCCAGCACCAAGGCTGTCGGCCGCCGCTACTACCCTGGACAGCGTCGCATCGCTCAGGGTAAGGGAGGCGTGCATTCCGAAGGTGGCGCCGAGCTGGGGATGCGGTGCGCGCTGCAGGCGCTGCAGAAAGCGGATGTTCTCTGCGATTCCGGCCTGGGCACGGTCGGGACCGTCACGATCGGTGACCTCGTAAGACAGTCCCGCTCTCAGTCCAGACTGGACGACGGTTTCGGCGATGACATCGAGCGAGCCATCGATGGCGTTCGGACTGGCGTGATGGTCGATCAAGGTGGTCGTTCCGTGACGGATAGCGTCGGCAAGGCAGACCAGCGCTGAATAGCGCACGTCCTCCAGCGTCAAGTGCTTGTCCAAGCGCCACCAGAGACGCTCCAGGATATCGACAAATCTCGTAGCTGCGGAGCCGGGATAAGCCCAACCTCGAGCAAAGGCACCGTAGAAGTGAGTGTGCCCGCAGAGCAGCGCTGGCAGCGCCAGCTGTCCCTGGGCATCCAGCCGTTCCTCTTCAGGATGGGCCGTCGCCAACGTCGAAGTTGTGTCGATGGCCGCAATATGCTGATCGCGGATAAGAATTGCGCCGTCCTCGATGAGTCGCGGTGCTTCGCCCAGCGTCGCGACCTTTGCGTGGGTGATGAGCATCTGATCTTCCTCTCACTCTCCTTCCGGCGATTGCTGTGGGCCTGTTGACGCTGACTGGACTCTAGCCTGCAGCATACGCCGGATTCCCTCTTCTATTGTGATCTTGGGTCTGTATCCCAGCAGCTTGCGTGCTCGCGTGAGGTCTGCCTGTAGACGGGAGACCCCCCCGCTGCTCACAGGGCTGTAGATGATGTTGCTGGATGAACCTGTCTGGGTGATTATCTCCTGGGCGATCTGGTTGATGGAAACTCCGATGCCTGTGCCGACATTCACCGTACAGTGCTCCGGCTTGCCAATGTTGCGAGCTTCGATCAAGGCATGGACAACATCGGTTAGGTAGACGAAGTCACGCGTTTGCTCACCGTCTCCGAAAATGACCAGCGACCCGCCCCCCAGGGCCTGACTTATGAACCTCGGGATCACCGGGGAGTGCGAAGGTAGTACCGGCTGCCCGGGACCATATGCATTGAATATGCGCAGCGCGACCGTAGTTGTCCCCCACAAGGCTCCGATCGTGTGTATGTAGTGTTCCGCGGAGAGCTTACTCACGGCGTACGGGGAAAGGGGGTGCGGGGTAGCAGTCTCGTGGATTGGCTGGTCTGTCTGATCACCGTAGACGGCGCCAGAGGAGGCAAAGATCAGCCGAGGAATTCCGGCATCGCGCATCGCTTCGAGAAGTGCTACGGTGCCACTCACATTGGCCTCATTGTACTCGCGAGGATATAGAATGGATTCCGCAACCAACACGCGGGCAGCCAGATGGTAAACTGTATCGACTCCCTGTAATAAGGTCCAGAGCTTGGGACGGTCTGTTATGCTGCCGCGGTGAAACAGCACGCCGGGGTCCAAACGATTGGGATCGCCGGCACTCAGATCGTCGAGCACGAGCACCTCATGCCCTCCATCTACCAGTGCATTCGCTAGGGCGCTCCCAAGAAACCCAGCGCCTCCCGTGATCAGAATTCCCAACCCGCCTCCCTACACGTAGGATGGATGTGCTACAAGATAACCAGATAATATCATCATTCTAGCAGAAGTTTTCCCAAGGGCATCTGGCCCCCCTCTATGTGTTAACATAAGTGTCACAACTCTGCTCAAGAGTTTAGGCTCACCTTCATTCCCAACCCTTGCTGGGTGCCGCTTTCGCGCTATATTTAGGATAGATCCTAGGAGCGAAGCGCTTTTGACGTTAGGGCAAAAACCGAATAGGAGGACGATGAGTTCTCGCAGATCAATCAAAGAGACCATTTCCCCGCCAGAGCGGGCTTACTTGGTGGGGGTGGAATGGAAAGCGATCCCGGATGGTAAATATGTCCCGGAGGATTGGCCGGTTGAGGAGTCCATTCTCGAGCTCAATCGCCTTGCGCATACTGCCGGCCTGCAGGTCATTGGCCACGCCACTCAGAAGCTTGAGCGTCCTAATCCGGCCACCTTTATTGGGTCGGGAAAAGCGGAGGAGATCGCAACAGACGTTCGTTCGCGGGATGCCGATGTTGTTGTCTTCGATGATGAGCTGGCGCCGCGTCATCAGCGCGAATTGGAGAAGGTCTTCGGTAATGAGATCAAGGTCCTCGATCGTACTGGTCTGATACTGGATATCTTTGCGCAGCACGCCCATACGCGGGAAGGTGCGCTCCAGGTGGAGCTGGCGCAACATGAATACCGATTGCCGCGACTTACCCAAGCCTGGACTCAGCGTACGCTCACGCGCCAAGCTGGCGGTCGTGCTGGTGGCAGCACCGGTGGAGTGGGGCTGCGCGGTCCCGGAGAGACGAAGCTGGAGATGGATCGCTTTGCGATCCGCCAGCGTATTACCCAAATCAAGCGCGATCTGGAGATCGTTCGGGCCGCGCGAGCTCGGCAGCGACAACAGCGACGTCGTGAGGGCTTGCCCACCATTGCGCTGGTCGGGTACACTAACGCCGGCAAATCTACGCTTCTCAATGCGTTGAGCGGATCGACGATTTATGCGGCCGATCAGCTGTTCGCAACGCTTGACCCAACCACCCGGCGAGTCGTCCTACCTGGAGGAGCTGTCGTTCTCTTTACCGACACCGTAGGCTTTATCCAGAAACTGCCCACCGATCTGATTGCTGCCTTTCGGGCAACACTCGAGGAGGTTCTGGAGGCGGATTTGCTGGTGCACGTCATCGATGTAAGTCACCGTCACGCGATGGATCAGGCGCGGGCCGTCTATGCGACACTCAAGGAGATCGGCGCTGGCAGTGTTCCCATCATCAACGTGTTGAATAAGATCGACCGTTTTGAGAATCCCGAAGCGGCCTGTGCCGCTCTCTGTGATCTCCACGACACCATAGCGATCTCTGCTCTGTCTGAGCAAGGGCTGGACGATCTGTTGGCGGAGATTGAGGAGATTATGGAGTCGGAGATGCGCCTGATCCGTGTTCTACTGCCCTTTGAGCGAGGGGATCTGGTGAGCTTGATCCACGAGCGCGGCCTGATCGAGCAGGAGACTCATCGAAATGATGGCACCTACATCATCGGGCGAGTTCCCGACTACTTGGCCCAGCATTTCACCGAGTTCTCTACAAAGACGGGGGGGGGATAAGGCTTTATGGGTCATTGGCGCAAGCAGCAACACCAGGACCGGTACTTCCGACAGGCAAAACAGGAGGGATACCGGGCCCGTTCCGCCTACAAGCTGCTCCAGATTCAACAGAAGTTTCGGCTGGTACGCAAGGGGGATGTGGTCATCGACTTGGGGGCTGCGCCGGGTTCCTGGTCCCAGGTGCTCACTCAGCTAGTGGGCGAACGTGGGCGTGTGATTGCGGTTGATCTGCAGCCTATTGAGCCCATCCCTGGGGTCATCACGATCGTGGGCGATATGACCGCGCCGGACGTGCAAGCTCGTATTATGGAGTCGGCGGAAGGAAAAGTTGACGTTGTTCTCAGCGACGCTGCGCCTTCAACAACGGGTATCAAGCTGCGTGACCACGTGCTTTCCATTGAATTGGCTCGCGCGGCCTTCCAGATCGCCAAAGCGTTGCTGGCGCTAAAAGGTCATATGGCCGTTAAGGTGTTTGAGGGTGAGGACCTGCCTCATCTGATTCGCGATGTGAAAAGGGCCTTTCACCCCGTGAAGGTCAATACGCCCCCGGCGACGCGTAACGAGAGCTGGGAATCCTTTCTGGTGGCCCGTAACTACAAGGGTACAGACTGAATCAGGGCGCCTCTCTATCCTTTCAGCAGGTCAGATGGAGCGCCGCGGCCACGTTGCCCTGTGACCGCAAGGCATTGTAGCTTTCGCAAGCACGTTCTGTTGATTCGGCGATCAGTTCGATCTCTGCAGCGTCAAGCGCCCCCCGTGCATCGCTGGCTATCCTCATCCGGCTTTGCGAGCCGAGTCCGACCACAAGCGTCTCCGGCTTGGTGGCACGATCAAGGACCGCATCGAGATCTGCCGCCTGAAGCACATGGCCCTCTTCGCGCCACCAGTTGGCTGCGATACGGTCCGGTAGGATGATCAGATCGTTCGTGTATGTCCGTCCCTCTATCTCAATCCGTCCAAAGGTATAGTCATCAATCTTCGGGGCTTTTTTTGGCATCGGCAACTCCCTTCTCAACGCACTAATAGCGCAATGTTTTCGATGTGATAAGTCTGCGGAAACAAGTCAACTGGCTGAATCCATTCAAGGTTGTACCCTTGGCGAACCAGGCGACGGCAATCGCGAGCTAGTGTCGCCGGATCGCAGGAGACGTAGACCACCTGTCGGGGCTCCTGAGCCGCGATTGCGTCTACCATCTCCGGCGCCAGGCCGCTGCGCGGCGGATCCACCACCATCGCATCCAGCGTCTCCGTCACCTCAGGCAGAAGCTCTTCGACAGGGCCCGCAAGGAGCGTAACGTTATCGAAGTTCGATAGATTATGGCGGGCATCGATGATAGCTGGAGGATTTGCCTCAATCCCAATGACGTGAGCGACCTCTTCGGCGATGAAAGCTGTGAACAAGCCCACACCACAGTAGGCATCCAGCACGCAGGCGTTCCCATCGAGGTCCAGGGCGCCCAGGACAATGCTTACGAGTTGGGCAGCCTGCGCCGAATTCACCTGGAAGAAGCTTGTCGCCGAGATCCGAAAGTCGCGATCGTGGACGCGCTCAATGATATAGTCCAGTCCGATCAGCGGCGCTATGGCATCATCGTGACGGATCTGAACGATGGAAACGGGGAAGTCGACCTCCAGCGACGGTGACTCTTCCTCCTTAGCTTGTAACAGCAACATCAGATCCCCCGTGGCAGCCCCGACGCGCATCTCTAGCCACTCCAACTCTGGATAGGTCATATCCAGCGACTGTAGTAAGCTGCTTAGGAGGGGATGAACGATCAGGCAGTCATCGATGGGATAGATGCTATGACTCCCTGCGGAAAGGAAGCCTAACCGCCCCTGAGGGTCGGTGCGGAAGAGGGCGTGGTTGCGATAGGCCCAGCCGGTCTCATCTGGGAGGGGTTCGAAGACGGGCGGATCGGGAAAGTGGCCAATGCGCTTCAACTGATCGAACGTGACCAGCCCTTTCATTGGCGCTTGTACTGGCGTGTCGATGTGCTGCCATTGGCATCCGCCACAGCGCGCCTGCCCGAAGAAGGGGCAGGGTGGCTCTACTCGCGCGGGCGACGGCGTCAGTACCTCCAGGAGTCGCGCGCGGGCGTAGCGCTCGTGGTCCTCAACAATCTCGGCGCGTACCTCCTCGCCCGGGATCGTGTAGGGTACGAAGATCACTTGATCATCGTAGCGTCCAAGCGCTTCTCCGCCGTGGGCCATCGCGTCCAATTTGAGGACAATCGTCTTCGTCATATCACCTTCCTGTGTGGACTGTAAGTGCTGCTCTTGACGCTGTTGTGTTCCTGTTTTCAGCCCATCCCACCGTGCTAATCTCATTATAGCGCAGCGACTGACTCTGACGAAACTGGTCGCAGCTTGCACGATTGTACTGACATCCTCTACCCCTTAGCGGGTGAGGTTCCACAAGGAACTAGAAAGGTGGAAGTTTGATGACACAGACAGCGTATCAACAGGGCTTCATCGGGCCGGAGAAGCACTTCTCCAGTCGGGTCGCTTGACCGGGCCGTGTCAGACGGCCCTTGTGGTAGCGCAGCTAGCCTTAGCGCAGCGATGTTGCGAGCAGCGTTTGGATCGGCATTCCGCAGATAGCCGCAGCGCGCACATCGAACATGAGAGTGATCGGGACGATTGGAACGCCAGCTATGACCACAGCCAGAACAGGCCTTGGACGTACCACGGGGGTCGACAGAGACCACGGGAATACCGGCACGGGCGGCTTTGTACGTCACCAAGTCAATCCATGGCCGGAAGGCCCACGAACTCATCATCCGACTAAAACGCTGGCTCCCGCGCACCCGGCTGCGAATCCCGTCCAACGTCTCAAAGACCATCACCGGGCGTTCATACATAGCGGCAAGATCACCTATCGGGCGACTCATCTGGTGGTTGATGTCCCGTATTCAACCCCGCTCCGGGTCGCGCATCGCCTTGACCCGGTCCAAACGGTTGTGCTTCGGGTAGCGCCGGCGCAAATCCGCGACGTGCTCCGGGCGATGACGAACCGCTGTACCAGCGAAGCACTCAACAGGGACTGGAGTACTCACCGTTGCCCGGCGCACGGGTCCCAGATCAACGCCGATGAACGTGGGTTCACCGTCACAGACGGGCGGCGCGTCACAGTCAATGCGCAAGGGCAACATCGCATACCCATCACCGTTTCGCTTAAACAGCTGAGCGTCACCGTAGACAGACTGCATGCGGTCGCGCCATTTGACCGGGACACACAGCGGCAACCAGACATAACCGCCGCGGGGCTCGGTAGAGCAGCGCAGAACCCAACGCCCGTCGTTTTCCACCACAGCGTCAGCGTTCACGCCGAGACCAAGGCCCTGAGATCCGGCCGCTGGAGGGAAAGCGGTCCGCTTTTGGCTCTTGGACTTACGCAGCCCATAGTACGACCGGGCCCGCGACACCGCGGCGGAGAACGCTTGCGCCAGCGCCACAAACCAGAAGCGCTTGTGGCGCGTAAGGTGCGCGAGCTTTATCAAGACGAATTCCGTGCATCGCACGATCAAGGCATAGTACGCATGTTCAAGGTTGTCAACGATAGAAAGGAGTCGGGCGTTCCTCGCCCCGCTAAAGCACGGGAGCTTCCTGCGCCATTTACTGTGAGAAGGCACCGATGCGAAATTATACGCTTCAGGTTGCTTAAATCACCTTGTATGGTATACTCGCTGCAGGTTGATCACTGGCCGACACGTATAGAACGATCGGCCGGTTCTCTAAAGGAGTAAAACGACGTGCTATCTAAGGAAAAAAAGGAACAGATCATCACCGAATATGCGCTGTCGCCGGATGACACGGGGTCTCCGGAGGTCCAGATTGCCTTACTCACGCATCGTATCTCGGAACTGACCGAGCACCTGCGGGTGCACAAAAAAGATACTCACTCCCGCCGCGGCCTGCTAAAGCTCGTGGGCCAACGCCGGCGTCAACTTGGCTATCTGCAGAACAAGGATCCGCAGCGTTATCGAGATCTGATTCGGCGCCTTGGGTTGCGCAGGTGAGTCGATAGTTTTATCTGGAATTTGATCACAAACGAGTAGAGTTGGGGCTTGATTCCACTCTACTCGTTTGTGATTTGGCGATGTAGGTTCATTACCATCCGATTATCTCGACAGCAGATGGTGGGAATTGGGAAGTGGGGTGCACGCACGAATGCTGGTGTGTACAGCAGTTCCCAGTTTCCGACCTGTGATGTAGGGATATCGGTCCCAATAGGAGGAAACTGTGTTAGAAGAGCATGTATTTAAAGCGAAGCTGGGTGATCAGACCATTACGTTTAAGACCGGCAAAATGGCGCGCTTAGCCGGAGGATCGGTCGTAGTTGAAGCCGGCAACACTGTATTACTGGCGACGGCGACAATGTCTCGTAGTCCGCGGGAAGGCATCGACTTCTTTCCCCTCACGGTTGACTTTGAAGAGCGGCTTTATGCTGCAGGGCGGATTCCTGGGTCATTCTTCCGCCGCGAGGGTCGTCCATCAGAGCAGGCCATTCTGACGTGTCGGCTCATTGATCGCCCCATTCGTCCGCTTTTTCCCAAAGATATGCGCAACGACGTGCAGGTTATCCTGCAGCCGCTCTCGCAGGGCGAGAGTGAACATGCCGACATGCTTGGTGTGATCGCTGCCTCCGCTGCGCTGATGATCTCTGACGTGCCTTTTGATGAGCCGGTTGGAGGTGTGCGGGTCGGCTACCTCGATGGGGAGCTGGCGATTAACCCGACGATCCCCGAGATGGAGCAGAGCATACTGGATCTGCGTATCGCCGGTAGCGCCGATGCTATCATTATGGTCGAGGCTGGTGCCGAAGAGGTTACCGAAGAGCTCATGTTGGACGCGATGGAGCTGGCGCATCAGGCGATACAGGATGTCATCCGAGTCCAGAACGAGATGCGCGAAGCTGTGGGTAAGCCCAAGCGGGACTATCCCAGCTTTGGTATGCCCGAGACCCTGAGCGAGCGCGTTAAGGACCTTATGACCGATCGGGTGCGCCATTTGGTGGATACGACCGATCTTAAGGGAGAACGCATCGAGGGGCTGAACGCTCTGCAGGAAGAACTGCGCGAGACTCTGGCAGAGGAAGCTGAGGAAAACGGGTGGTCTTCTCGGCTAATCCGCGAAGCTTTTGACGATGTGCTAAAACAAATTGTGCGCGAGCGCATTCTCGATCAGGGCGTCCGTCCCGACGGGCGTGACGCGTATACGATCCGCCCGCTCGATGCTGAGGTTCATCTCGTCCCCCGACCTCACGGTTCAGGGTTATTCACTCGAGGTGAGACGCAGGTAATGAGCCTGGCTACATTGGGCATGCCCGGTGAGGAACAGGAGCTGGACGATCTGTTCCCAGAGGAGACGAAGCGTTACATCCATCACTACAATTTTCCACCTTTTTCAACAGGCGAGACTTGGCCTCTTCGCGGCCCACGGCGTCGGGAGATCGGACACGGAGCGCTGGCTGAACGAGCGCTGGAGCCTGTGCTGCCGGTGAAAGAAGAGTTCCCGTACACGATTCGCGTGGTAAGCGAGTGTCTTGCTTCCAACGGCAGCACGTCAATGGCTTCGGTCTGTGGGAGTACGTTGGCCCTGATGGATGCCGGTGTGCCGATCAAGGCGCCGGTGGGGGGGATCGCGATGGGATTGGTCTCGGATGGTGATCGCTATCGCGTGCTGACCGACATCCAGGGTATGGAGGACCATTTGGGTGATATGGACTTCAAGGTCGCCGGCACTCGTACTGGTATCACAGCCCTCCAGATGGACATCAAGATCAAGGGCGTCAGTCGCAAGATCCTCAGCGAGGCACTTGAGCAGGCGCGCATCGCGCGAGGTCAGATCATCGGTGTCATCGAAGTCACAATCCCGACACCCCGTGAGACGCTATCTGAGTATGCGCCCAAGATGCTGACAACGCAGATTGACGTTGAGAAGATCGGTGCCCTAATTGGGCCTGGTGGGAAGAACATCCGCGCACTTCAGGATGAATACGACGTCAAGATCGATATCGAGGAGAATGGCACTGTCTTCATCGCTTCGTTAGGTGGGGATGGCGCGCAGCGCGCTAAGGCCTACATTGAGCGTATGATGGAGAAGCCGAAGTTGGAGAAGATCTACACCGGTAAGGTGGTCCGCGTCACCGATTTTGGTGCGTTTATCGAGATTTTGCCGGGCACCGATGGGATGGTTCACATCTCGCAGCTCTCGGACACGCGGGTGGAAAAGGTGACCGATGTGGTCAATGTGGGCGATGAGATATTGGTGATGGTGACAGGTATCTCGCCCGACGGCAAGATTCGGCTGTCCCGCCAAGCCGTGCTAGAGGGTTGGTCGCTGGAAGAGGCACAGGCACAGGACTCACCTCCCTCCGGCGGACGGCGGCGGGGCGGGCGACGACGCTAGACTGACCCCATAGACTTTCTGGCTGTAGCGACTGGGGCAGGAGACTGTACACGATGGCACATATGCGGAGGTACCTGTGAATCGAGAAGCGAACGTCAAAACCCTGAGCGAGTCGGAGCGCTATGCAGTTTGGGTCTCTCATCATGCCGATGAAGATGAGTTGATCTATCACGTTGAAATCGAGAATGTGACGCTTCACCTGTTTGAGGATGAGTGGGAGGAGTTCTCCACTTTGATTCTGGAGGCGATACGGTAACATCCAGATATCGGTGATGCGTCTCCCAAGCAGTGGTTTCGGTGGTTTGATACAGAGGGCCCGAGTGTGTGACCGGGCCCTTTCGCTTTGACCTACTTTCCGAAGTCGTTTTGTGCTATAATGAGATTAGATCCGCTTGGTTAGACATTGGTTGATACTTTTAAGGCGTCAGTTTGCCGCTCGCTTAGCATGTCGGGCCTTAGACGTTGTACATGCGTCGGTGATTCTGCGCTAGGGATAATGATTTTGGGATTCTAAACAGAGGATAGTGATATGGCGGACCCGCTGGAGAGATTTACACCATCGGCACAGGAAGTGCTGCGTTTTGCCCAAATAGAGGCGAAGCGTATGCATCATGCGACGATTGGTCCTGAGCACATCTTGCTCGGGCTAATGCTGGAAGGGGAGGGCATTGCAGGCCGGGTCCTTAGAGATATGGGCTTGCGGCCTCAGCAGGCACTTCAGACGGTTGCGCGGCTCTCAAGTGCAAAGCCTCTTGCTGCATCCGAGCCGGAGTTGCGGCATTCGACCGAGTTGCTGCTACAGATGTCGCTGGAGGAGGCGAAGCGGCATAACAGCTCAGTGGTCGATACCCAGCACCTGCTGCTCGCTCTGTTGCGACAGCACGAGGGTGTTATTATCGCTGTGTTGACGCAGGCTGGCCTCTCAGCCGAGACGATTCGCCGCCGCGTCGAGCGCTTCATGCCGATGCAACCCCGAACCTCCTCGACGAGCTCCACGCGACGGAGATCGAGCAGCGGTCACACAGAGCAGCGTAGTGGTTCATCGGACTCGCTGTTAGAACAGGTAGCGGTGGATCTCACCGAGATGGCCGCAGATAGCCGCCTTGATCCCGTGATCGGGCGTCAAGAGGAGATTGAGCGGGTCATCCAGGTGTTGGCCCGTCGGACCAAGAACAACCCGGCCTTGATCGGTGAGCCTGGTGTCGGTAAAACCGCGATTGTCGAAGGTTTGGCTCAGCGGATCATCTCAGGTGGCGTGCCCGGTCCGATTCTGGGTAAACGGCTTATACAGCTTGACGTTGGCTCCTTGGTCGCTGGTACGATGTACCGGGGACAGTTCGAAGAGCGTCTGAAAAAGGTACTGCAGGAGCTTAAGGATAACAACACGATCGTCTTCATTGACGAGGTCCATATGCTGGTCGGCGCTGGGTCTGCTGGTTCCTCTATTGACGCAGCGAATATCCTTAAACCAGCTTTGGCCCGTGGTGAACTTCAGTGCATCGGTGCAACAACGTTGGACGAATATCGGAAGCACATCGAGTCGGATGCGGCGCTGGAGCGGCGGTTCCAGCCTGTGATGGTAGATGAGCCGACGCAAGAGCAGACCATCGATATCCTGCGGGGCATCAAACACGCTTACGAGCAACACCATCGGCTTCAGATCAGTGATGAGGCACTCCAAGCGGCAACGCATCTCTCCTCGCGCTATGTGCCCGAACGGTTTCTGCCCGACAAAGCGATTGATGTGATGGACGAGGCTGCGTCGCGGGTCAAGATGTACAAATCGCCTCTGTCCATTCAGCTCCGGGAAGTCTTCGAGCAGATCCAGGACATTCGGCTTCGGCAGTCGCAGCTGAAGATAACTGGTGAGCGTCAACAACTTGTTGACCTCAAGGCCGAAGAGGGCTCCTTGGAGAGTCGGATGGAGACACTGCGGCAGATGCGGTCCGAGGAGGATGAAGGCCTGACGGTGGGGCCTGATGACATCGCGGAGATCATCGCGATGTGGACTGGGATCCCTATGACGCAGATTGCCGAAGAGGAGTCCCGTCGCCTGTTGGAGATGGAGTCGGATCTGTGTAAGTTCATCGTTGGTCAGAACGAAGCGATAGATAGCGTCGCTCAAGCTGTGCGGCGCGCGCGCGCCGGTCTCAAGGATCCCCGACGGCCGATTGGTTCCTTCATCTTCTTAGGACCAACCGGCGTTGGCAAGACGGAGTTGTCAAAGGCGCTGGCACGTTTCTTGTTTGGCACGGAGGACGCTCTAATCCAGATTGATATGTCAGAGTTTATGGAGCGGCACTCAGTGGCGCGCCTAGTGGGTTCACCTCCTGGTTACGTGGGCTATGACGATGCCGGGCAACTAACTGAGACGATCCGCCGTCGACCTTACTCGATCGTCGTCTTTGACGAAATCGAGAAAGCGCATCCGTACACCTTCAACCTGCTGTTGCAGATGATGGAAGAGGGTGTTTTGAGCGATGCGCGCGGGCGTAAGGTCGACTTCCGCAATACCCTGCTAATCATGACTTCGAACGTTGGTGCAGAGGACATCCTACGGCAGGGCAACCTTGGATTTACTCTGGAGACTCCGGAGAGTGATGAAAGCCGTGCCTACAAGGATATGCGGCACAAGCTGATGAACCAGTTGCGTAAGCTTTTCCGGCCGGAGTTTCTCAATCGTGTTGACGAAGTGGTGGTTTTCCGGGCACTCAACCATCAGGACATTCGCAAGATCGTTACGCTTGAGGTTGGTAAGCTGCGTGACCGTTTGTTGGAAAATGGCTACGATCTTCGTTTGACGGAGAAAGCCCAGGATTGGCTTGCAACCCACGGCTACAGCAATGAATATGGCGCTCGGCCCCTTAAACGGCTAATCCAACAGGAAGTTGAGACCCCGATCTCCGATGCCTTGTTGGCTGGTAAGTACCAGCTGGGCGATGTCATCATTGTGGATCTCGATGCTGATGGTCTTGTCATCAAACCGGCAGAAGAACCGGAGATGGTAATCGAACTCTGAATGGTTGAGCGTTAGCTAGAGAGGCGGGG
>PWVB01000483.1 GCA_003562365.1 Anaerolineae bacterium | reverse complement strand
TCGCAGACTGCGGCGCCCGCCGCGGCATACCAGTACGATCGACTCGTCGATCGGCACGCGTGATGGGTTCTGGATGAGCCGCCGAAAGGGTATCGAATTGGCTTGAGGAATGTGACTGCGCCTGAACTCCCGCGGCTCGCGCACGTCGATCACCTGCGGCGGCGTGGTGCTGTGTAGTGCAGCCCAGAGCGCGTAGACAGTGATCGTCGGTACCTCATCCAGTGGATAGTGGACGACATGCTGGGGACAGGCCAGATCCAGTCGCTTCGGCAGATTTTGGCAGTAGCTGAAGACTCGTACCGGACACTCATAAATACAGATGGCAGGATCCAGTACTCTGTGAAAAAGGTGTGTTACGGCGTCGTCTGGTGCAAGGAAATGGTCGGCCCCGACCAGATCGTAGAATCGGGTGGCGCGCATAAGCTGCAGCACTTGGCGGTGTACGTGGACGAAGAAGACATCGCCGCCCCGCTCGCGGTAGAGCCGGACGATGCTCTCTAGAGCGTGGATGCCGCTGATGTCGCAGTTCTCCACAGGGTACATTCGCAACAGCAAATAGCGTTGGGAGGGATTATTTCTGAGGTTCTCTTGGATCCGCGTCTCAATGTGGCTCACGGCCCCGAAGTAGAGATCGCCCAAGATCTCGACAACGCCCAGCTGAGTACACGAGGGCTTGTCGGGTCGGGGTGTGAAGTAGCGGAAGTCGTCGCTGGGCAACACGACACGCACGCGAGGCTGACTGGTCCGCAGTAGATAATGGGCCACCGACAGGCCAATGCCCAACAGGACCGCGTGCTCTAGGTGCAGGACGAGCGTCGCCACCAGGGTGGCAATCATAGTGGTGCGATCGCCGTGGTTGGTGCGCCAAATCCGAACGATCTCGTGCCGCTCGATGAGGCTGAAGGCTGTGAGGATGATCACCCCGGCGAGCGCCGGAAGTGGGACGTAGGCAGCGAAGGGAGCTAAGGCGAAGAGCGCCAGGAGGACGAATAGGCTGGCAAATAGGTTAGACAGGCCAGTCCGCGCACCGGTGTTGTAGTTGACGGCGGAGCGCGTGAACGAGCCGGCGACCACGTAGCCAGAGAAAAAGCCGACAACAAGGTTGGCCAAACCCTGCCCGAAGAACTCCTGGTTGCTGTCGATGTGTTGACCCGAGTGCGCCGAGATGCTGCGGGCGATTGACATAGACTCAACAAGGGCAATGGCGGCGACGGCCAGCGAGCCAACAGCCAGACGGCGGACAAAGGTGAGATCGGTAAGTGGCAGTACGGTCAGTGGAGGGAGACTCCGCGGTAGCCGCCCCACCACGCGCATCCCTTGCTGATCAAGTCCTAGCAGCGCCACGATGGTAGCTGCCGTCACCATAGCAATCAGCGCGGTGGGCAGTCGGCGGTTAAGTCGGCGAAGGGCTATCATGAGCGCAATGGTACCGATACCCATCAGCAGGCTGGGGAGATGTGCGTCGGATAGGTGCCCCGCGATCAAGGGCAGCGTCTCCCAAAGGCTCGGCAGCGAGGGAACCGTCAGGCGCAGCAAATGACGAAGCTGGTTGACGCCGATGAGAATGCCGGCGCCGGCGGTGAATCCCACGATCACCGCGTCGGAGATGAAGTTAACCATCATACCCAGCTGCGCCACGCTCATGAAGAGTTGGATTGCACCGACGATGACCGCCATCAGCCCGGCTGCCACGAGATAGGTAGGGGTACCGGGCTGCGCTACCGCCAGAAGTGCTGAGAGCACAATCAGGGAGGTGGTGTTTGTCGGCCCAGTCTGAAGATGGTTCGAAGATCCCCACAGCGCACCGATCACAGCGCCCACTATGACGGCATAGAGGCCGGTCTGGGGCGGAAGCTCCGCGATGAGGGCGTAGGCCATCGCCTGGGGAAGGGCGATGATTGCCACAGTCAACCCGGCGATGAGGTCTGGCTTCACAGCGCTGGCGTCATAAGAGCGCAGCGTCCTGTAGGGTTTGCTCAGAAATCCCAGGATGGGTGCCAGTCCCGTCCTAATCCAGGAGATATAACTGAGCCTCTCCCCAGAACGCTGCTTGTGCATCCGCCTCAAACTGGCCATAGCATCCCTAACTAGCTCTGCACCTCATCGGGACAGACGTGTCTCTGCCCGCTGGGATGAGTGCGGGCGGGCTCAATGGTTGGGCGGGTCTCCCCGGCTTCCTCCATTCGCTGGAGCAGCCGCTGTCGCAAAAACGCCTTTACCTCATCATAGGCATCAAAGGCGATCAGGTTAGTGAGCTCGTATGGATCGGCTTGGAGATCGTAGAGAAACTCCTCGATGTAGTGATCGCTATCGGGATCTGTTCCACCGGGCCGCTCGGGCGCGTTCACACTGTACTTCCAGCGATGGGTGCGTATCGCGCGCCCTACCTGGGATTCACTGATCTGCAGAAAGACTTCCGCGGGCCACGCTGCGGTTTTGTCTCGCACCAGCGGCAATATCGAGCGTCCCTGCATTGCTGAGGGTACCGCGATTCCAGCGGCGTCCAGCAGCGTCGGCGGCAGATCGACTAAGCTGACCAGCTCTTGGATGCGCCCGCCGCCTTCGAAGCCGGGACCGGTTATCAAGGTGGGAACCCGGATCGCGCTCTCATGACACGATCGCTTGTACTCGCTGTTGCGAGTCTTGAAGTGACATCCGTGGTCGGAAGTGAATAAGACGATGGTATTCTCGTCTAGGTCAAGGCTCTTCAACGCATCGAGCAGCCTCCCGAAAGCCTCATCGAGCCGTTTGACGATCCCATAGTAGCCGGCGAGATGCTGGTGCATTGAGCCCCCTAACGCCGCCAGGTCGGGAGGAGCCCAGCGACCCTGATAGGGTTCGCGGTAGCCGTCAGGCGGCACGAAGTCATCAATGCGATTCTGATGGTGCGGCTCCAGATAGGAGACAAAGAGGAAGAAGGGCACTGCCTGATGGGCGTCAATGTAGCGGATCGCGGCGTCGGTCTGGGCATCGACGCGATAGCCAGGCAGGTACACTGCCTGCCCGACCTCGTCATACATTACAGTATGGTAGGGCTCCGATGAAAACTCCAGTACGTTTGAGGCCAGCCATGTCTGGTAACCGCCACGTTCAGCGACGGGCACTGCCTGCTCGTTGGCGAGGTGCCACTTCCCGATGTAGCCGGTAGTGTATCCGGCGTCCCGGAAGTAGTGGGCCAGGGTACGTTCCTTTGGGTCTAGAGCTATGCCGTTGCGCCAGACACCTGTTTCCAAGGCATACCGTCCTGTCTGTAGGCTGGCTCTGGCCGGCCCGCAGACGGGCTGGCAAGTGAAAGCGTTGTAAACGTGGGTTGCACGGACGGCAAGCCGATCGAAATTCGGGGTCAGGCCCAGCGGATTGCCGTGGACGCCGGTGGTGTCCCAGCGCTGCTGATCGGTGAAAAAGACGATGACATTGGGGTGATCGGTGGATGTGCGTGCCATACTGCGCTCCCTTAACGGATGTCAAGAACCTGAATGTCAGTCTGCCGATTTCTCTGAAGTTCACCCCTCCTGTGTATCGATGCTTCGCAGGTTGGTCTTGACCCGTGAGGGGCAAGTTTCCTCCAGCATCTCCCGCGTCAGCGTCCGGAGGCGCACAAGGTGAACCGTGACACCTGTGGCGATGGCGAAGAGCAGCAACTTGACCGCCAGGCTATCGACGACGCGAAAGATACTGAAGCCGATTGTGGCCCACAAAAAGACCAGGCTCGTTACCTTGGCCTGAAGGGTGATGGCGCGGTACTCGCGGTAGTTGCGGATATAGGAGCCAAACCAGGGATGGTGGATCAGCCAGTCATAGAGCTGCTCAGAACTGCGCATAAAGCAGGCTGCCGCCAGGAGCAGAAAGGGCGTGGTGGGCAGAAGGGGCAAGAAGATACCGGCAGCCCCCAGCGCCAGGGCCAGCACGCCGGCAGCCATTAGCAACGCCTTGCGCAGCCGTGATGCCGGGACAGGTCCTTCTGAAGGTGTCCTACCGGTTTCGGTTTCGTGTTCCGATTTGGTCGTCATCTAGACTCCTGTTCAGATCTCGTGTCTCATCGCGCCTTAGCCCAGAGTCTACACACCAAGCCGTTGCTGTAGCTCATTGAGCATATCCACCGTACGACTGGCTCCGACGCGTGTCACGCCCAGCGCCCGCACCTCCAGCAGCCGGTCCAGCGAGCGTACACCTCCAGCAGCCTTGACCTGGACCGTTGATGGCGTATGTTTGCGCATAAGCCGCAGATCCTCAAGCGTAGCGCCGCCCGACCCGTAGCCGGTTGAGGTTTTGACCCAGTCAGCCCCTACCTCTCCGCAGATCTCGCAAAGCCAAATCTTGTGATGGTCCTCAAGGTAGCAGTTCTCAAAGATCACCTTGACTTTCTGAGCCCGTGCGTGAGCCAGCCCTACAATCGCGGCGATCTCGTCTCTTACGTAACCCCAGTCCTCGCTCAGAACCTTGCTGATATTCACGACCATATCTAGTTCCTCGCCGCCATCGTCGAGCGCTTGCTGCGCCTCAGCGACCTTGATAGCAGTTGCGTGCCCGCCGTGCGGAAATCCGATGGTCGTGCTGGCCTTCACGCTGCTGCCTGCCAGAAGATCGGCGCACCGTTTGAGATAATAGGGCAGGATGCAGACACTGGCCACATCATAATCCAGCGCGATTTGGATGCCAGATGCGAGGTCGCCAACCGCGAGCGTTGGATTGAGTAACGAATGATCGATCATCTTTGCTATATCTTCGTAGGTGTAGTCCATCAGTGACTCCTTCTCAGCTGCAGTTAGCAAACGACCGGCAATCTGCCCACATCGCTTAGGTGTGTCGAGATGAGCCAGGCCGCGGCGACTTCTCAGGGAGCTTCAATTCCTGATCCGGCCTGTCGCCGCCGAGGCTCCGCTCAAGGCTTTGCCCTGCATCGCCAAGGCCACGCCACCCAAGATGCCCGCGTAAGCGCCCAGCATAGAGCGTTCGATGCGAACTCCTTCGGTGGAGAACATCCTCACGCGTTCGGTCAGCGTGTTGCGCACGGTGTCAAACAGCAGCGAGCCAATATCGGCGGTGCCGCCCCCCACCACGACCAGATCCGGGTGGAGTATAGTCACGACGTTGGCGATCCCGATGCCTAGATATCGTGCCGCACGTAGAATCGCCTCGCGTACCGCCTCATCACCAGCATCGGCTGCCCGCACCATCTCTTTGGGCGTGATTTGCCCGGTGTCTCCGCCCACGATCGCATGCAGCTGAGGCGCGCGCCCACTCAGCATTAACCAGACCCCCTGGGCGGCGATGGCGGGGCCAC
>PWVB01000530.1 GCA_003562365.1 Anaerolineae bacterium | reverse complement strand
CAACGTGCCAATGGCGCTGCGAGCCTATGATGGCGACACACCGCGGCGCCATCGCGCGACTATTCGTAAAGAGGTACGTATCCTGATCTCGAATCCCGATATGGTGCATCTCGGTATTCTGCCGCATCATACGCAGTGGAGGCGCTTTTTCCAGGGGCTTCGCTACGTGATCATCGACGAGTTGCACACCTATCGGGGTGTCTTTGGCAGCCATATGGCCAACCTTGTGCGCCGCTTGCGCCGTATCGCTGGCTTCTATGGCGCCAGCCCGCAGCATATGGCGGCGTCGGCGACCATCGCGAACCCTGGCGAGCTTGCCGAGGCCCTATGGGAAGCGCCGGCGGTTACGATCGAGGAGGATGGTGCCGCCTACGGCAAGCGCAACGTTATCTTCTACAACCCCCCTTTGATAAACCCGATGTTGGGGCTGCGGGCCAGTGCTGCCGATGCTGCTCTTTCACTGACCGTCCGGCTGCTTGAGGCCGGCGTACAGACCATTGTCTTCGCTCGATCGCGTCTCACCGTCGAACTATTGCTGCGGGCGCTTCGACAGCGGGTGCTGGAGCTGGGACACAGCCCGGCGGGGGTGGCGGGATATCGGGGAGGGTATCTACCCAATGAGCGGCGGGCCATCGAGGCTGGCTTGCGTGATGGCGACTTGCGTGTTGTGGTCGCCACCAACGCCCTGGAGTTGGGGATAGACATTGGTGCCCTCGACGCAGCGATCCTCCTGGGCTATCCTGGCACAATAGCTGCAGCGCGCCAGCAGATGGGACGAGCCGGCCGGCGTGCCAAATCCTCCCTGGCGGTGATGGTCGCCACGCCGGCGCCGCTGGATCAGTATCTGGCTGCGCATCCTGAGTACTTCTTTGGGCGGTCACCTGAGGAGGCGCGGGTGAATCCAGATGCACTGAGTTTGCTGGCCGCGCATCTGACTTGTGCGGCTTTTGAGCTGCCGTTCCGGCGGCAGGAGCGCTTTGGCGCGCATCTAGCGCCCGCGCCGCTTCTGGAGGCCCTTGCTGCCGAAGGTCTGCTGCACCGTAGTCGCGATCAGTTCACCTGGATTGGCGAATCCTACCCAGCCCAGGCGGTCTCCCTGCGCAGCGCGACACCGGATCAGGTCATAGTGCGTGCCGCAGAGGAAGGCGTGATTGGGACGGTGGACCGTCCCAGTGCTCCGCTATTGGTTCACCAGGGCGCGATCTACTTCCACGGGGCGGTCTCCTACCTGATCGAGTCGCTCGATTGGGAGCCAGGGATTGCTTCGGCACGGGCCGTGGATCTGGATTACTACACGGTGGCCTCGGCGACGACAGAGGTAGAGCGACTGGAGGTTCGTCGACGTGTGCCGGATGGTGATCCTGCCACGGATCGCGGCTATCTGGTGGGTGTTGCCCGAACGGACGAGCGCGTCATCGTGCATACTAAGCCGACGGCTTATCGACGCGTACATCAAGGGACGCGCGAGACGCTGGGGTGGGGCGAGATCTTGCTGCCGGAACAGCAGATGGAGACTGAGGCCTTTCGGCTGACGCTTGCCCCGGCGCTGGTCGAGGCCCTGACAACGGAGGGCGTGATAGTCTCTCCGCTTGATTACGGGCCTGAGTGGCCCACTATAAGGGGTCAAGCCCTTGACCGCGATGGGCATCGCTGTCGCCTCTGCGGGCAGTCAGCCGAACCTGGACGCCCGTTGGAGGTCCATCATCTGACGCCGTTGCGCACCTTTCTGGCGAGATATGCGCGACCGATGGCTTTGCAGCTGGCCCATAGTCCTGAGAATCTCCTGACGCTGTGTCCGCCGTGCCATCGGCAGGTGGAGCGGGCACGTGGGGCACGGACGGCGTTGAGCGGGTTGGCGTATCTGCTGAAGCATCTTTCCCCCGTCTTCCTGATGTGCGATTCGGGAGACTTGGGCACCTCAGTCGAGGCCCGCGATAGCGAAACGGGACAGCCGGCGATCATCGTCTATGATGCAGTTCCCGGAGGGGTTGGACTCGCCCCCCGCCTCGTTGACCTCTGGCCTCGCCTGGCACGAACTGCCCTGGATCGCGTGCAGGACTGTGGTTGCCTGGAGGGATGTCCCGCTTGTGTGGGTCCGGTCGGGGAGAGCGAGCCAGGTGCAAAGCTGGCTGTGACGCGCATGCTTGAGATGGTGCTGTCGGATTGGAAGTCTATTGCCTTGTAGTATAATGGCCTCAAATCAGCTCCCGAAATGACCGATGCCGATTATCACCAAGGATAACCTAGAGTTTATCAGCCGCAGCCCTGAACAGACGTGTCGCCTGGGGGCGCGTCTTGGACGGTACCTCGCCGGGGGCGAAGTCGTGGCCCTAGAGGGTGGACTTGGTGCCGGGAAGACGGTTTTTGCGCAGGGCGTCGGGATGGGATGGGGCGCGACAAGCCGTTTGGTCAGCCCGACCTATGTACTCGTGCGTCGCCATCAACGGCATCAGGACAGCCTTGATCTCTATCACATTGATCTTTACCGACTCAATTCTGCTGGGGAGGTGGAGATGCTGGGTTTGGATGAGCGGCTCGGAGATCCTGATGCGATCTGCCTTATTGAGTGGCCAGAGCGCCATCCTGCCTTGTTCCCGCCGGAGCACCTCTGGATTCACCTGCGTATGCTCGATGAATACCGCCGCTCGGTGGTCTTTCAGGCGCACGGTGCCCACCATCAAGCGATTCTGGATCATTTCCGACAGGAGTTATTGGGCCTCTGATGTTACTTGCACTCGACACGGCTACGCGGCGCGCCAGTGTAGCGCTGCACGACGGCACGCATCTGCGATCGGAATGTACCTGGGAGGCGGCTAAGCGTCATACCGTGACCTTGCTTCCGACCATTGTGCAGTTGTTGGCTGCCTCAGACTTGACCGCTGCCGATCTGACAGCCATCGGCGTCTGCATCGGTCCTGGCTCCTACACTGGGGTGCGGATTGGCGTCGCGGTCGCCAAGGGCTTGGCTGCGGCACGGAAGCTTTCCCTGGTGGGGGTGACAACTTTGGATATTCTCATCGCCGCACAGCCTCAGGATGACCGGCCTGTCTACGCTACCTTTGCGGCAGGACGACGGCGGGTGGGATATGCTCGCTATCGATGGCGCGACGGAGGATGGCAAGCTGAGACCGGCGTGCAGGTGTCCAGCTGGCAGCACTTTGCTGATGCCCTTGAACTGCCGGCGGTGGTGGTCGGCGAGATCGAGACAGGCGGACGGGAGGCTCTGCGCACCCTCTACGGCCGCGTGGAAGTACCCGAGCCGGCACACCATCTGCGCAGAGCCGGGTTCTTGGCCGACATTGCCTGGCGCCGCTTGAGGGCCAATCAGGTTGATGCGCCTTCGGCACTGTTGCCACTCTATGTCCGATGAGCCGACGTGACTCCACGTTCCGTATTCGCCCGATGGAAGGGCGTGATATTCCCGCGGTGGTGTCATTGGATCGACGGATCTTTCGCGATCCGTGGCCGGAATCGGCCTATGTTCAGGAGATCTATTTCAATCCCGACGCCCACTATTTTGTGTTGGAGCTTCTAGACCCCACACAAGTGCGAACTTGGCATGCTCATCGTCGCCGCCAGTCCGCTCGGCTCTTGGGTTTCGTCGGCATGCGTGTTGAGGGCACTCGCGGGCACATCAGCACGTTGGCGGTGCGACCAGAGTGGCGCGGACAGGACCTGGGCGAAACACTGCTGCTCATCGCCATCGATGAAGCTATTAAGCATGGTGCTCATTTGGTGGGGCTGGAGGTGCGGGTGTCCAATACCGTCGCTCAGAGCCTCTACGCCAAGTACGACTTTGAGACCCACACTCGCCTGCACAAGTACTACGCGGACGGCGAGGATGCCCTCTATCTACAGGCCCGCTTGAATACGGACAAGCAGCTCTGTTCGCGGGTGCGGGAACGACTTGCCACCCTGATCGAGGCACTGCAAGTCAGCTGCGTTCAGCGCGAGGCCTAGATTCTAAGGAGATGCGCGTATGAATCGAAAAGAGATGTTGGAGGCAGTTCACACCGAGGTGCGGGCGTGTACTCTCTGTCCGCTACACGCAGCCCGGACCCGGGCGGTGCCTGGCGCTGGCCCCGCGGATGCGGAGATAATGTTTATTGGTGAGGCGCCGGGGTTTCACGAGGATCAGCAGGGCTTGCCCTTTGTCGGCGCCGCCGGTCGATATCTAAACGAGCTATTGACGAAGGTCGGTATTGACCGCCAGCACGTCTTTATCACCAATGTGATCAAATGCCGGCCCCCCAGCAATCGCGAACCTAAGGCCGAAGAGGTAGAGACCTGTAAACCCTATCTGGATCGCCAGATCGAGATCATCAGCCCCAGGGTAATCGTCACGCTAGGCCGCCACTCCATGGCGCGCGCCTTCCCGGAAGAGAAAATCTCGACTGTGCACGGTCAACCTCGGGAGGTAAACGGCCAGATCTACTTTCCGATGTACCATCCAGCGGCTGCTCTCCACCAGCCCAGCCTGCGCAGTGTGCTAGAGGCGGATTTCGCGCGGCTTCGGGATCTTCTGGATGGTAATCTGGAACCGGAGACGTACACGCCCCCCCCCGATGCTGAGCAACTCTCGCTCTTCTGAGAGAGTAAGCGTTCAGGGGGTCCCCCTGCACCAAGCTCTGATCAATTCCGAGCGTTTCTCTGACTTAATTCAGGTGAAAGGATGATGTCATATCCTTATGGAGCAGCAAACTCAGCCAGAGCAAACCATCTTTTCCGAGCAACAGTGGGCTCAAACTCCGCCAGCCGTGCAGGAGTTTGTTCTGACATTACTCGTCCGGGTGCGGGAACTGGAAGCAGAGTTGGCTGCCTTGCGTGAGCAAGTCAATCGCAACTCGCGCAACTCTTCCCAGCCGCCTTCTAGCGACGGGGCCTAGTGTTCCTCCCCACGCGGGGGACAACCCGGGCCCGCAGGCACGACCCGGAAACTGGTGCCGCCAGAGCAGGTCGAAGACAGTTCCGACATCAAGCCGCAGTCGTGCCACAAGTGCGGGCATACCCTGGAAGGGCAGGACCCAGAACCATATCGGCATCAGGTGACAGAGATTCCCCCGGTGGTAGCTGAGGTCATCGAATACCACTTGCACATCCTATCTTGTCCAGAATGTGGTGTTGAGATCTGCGCTGAGTTGCCTCCCGGTGTTCCGCAAGGGGCCTTCGGGCCGCGTCTGCAGGCGCTGGTGTCGCTGTTGAGTGGGCGCTATCATCTGAGCAAACGCGACATTGAAGAGATCATGGACGACTTCTTCCAGGCCGGCATCAGCGTCGGGGCAGTCTGT
>PWVB01000331.1 GCA_003562365.1 Anaerolineae bacterium | reverse complement strand
CGCCTGGCCCGCGACTACGCTCTGGGCAGCCGCACCTGGCAACGCCGACCAGGAACGGCGCCGGCTGAAACTCGCGCCCTGGTTTGGTCTGGCCGACGCCGCCAAAGCCTCCCTCATCGGCGACATCCTGATCTTACTGTGCAACGTCGCCCGCTTCGTCCGCGAAGCCTCGCTGATCCTCCTCAACGCACCCTAACCTAGGCTGGCGCGACACCGCTGCGCAGCCAGTGCTGTGGCTGTGCCGCTTACCCCTGCCGCGAACCCGGTTTGCGGCCCTCTGGCCCGCCCATTTCACCCGAAAGTGCCCCTATCTCTATCCAAATCGGGGTACCCGAGGGCGCGTTTTCCCGTGGAGGGGCGACGTACTGCGCGTCTCACCGCCGCCGCCACGCACTTACCGCGGTGTTTCACGCGCCCCGCCGCCCCAAAACGCCTTCAACCCAGCTTTCTACCCCGGTTTCCGTTGTTCCTCTCGCAGAACCTCGCCTCTTTACTGCGGTAGCCCGAATTGCTGCGCACCTTGACGCGAGGATGACAGGGAGTATACTGAGGTTACCTTCGGGGCGTGGTGAGGCCAGCGATCGTGAGCCAAGTCCACACCGGCGGTAGGACGTGCAGATTTGCACGTCGAGCCCGCGAGCTAAAAGTAGATCCGGTTCAGGCGACAGGTTCAGTTACAAAGTCGTCGCCGATTCCGGAGCCGACGGTATAGTCCGGATGGGAGAAGGGTAAGTGATGTCACGGTGCCGCGCATGGTCCCGTGAAGGCACAAGGGGCAAAACCCCTTGTGCTGAATAGCTATCCTAGCCCCGTAGGTGCGTACGCACCCTACGGGGCTTTTTGTGTGGTAAAGGATGGAAACAGTGACCCAAGACTTTATGGAACGTGCGCTGCGCCTGGCCGAAAGAGGCCGGGGGCGCACCAGTCCCAACCCGATGGTAGGTGCGGTGCTGGTCAAGAACGGTAAGATTGTCGGTGAGGGGTTTCACCCCAAGGCTGGCGAGCCTCACGCAGAGGTTTTTGCCCTGAGGCAATCCGGCGATGCGGCCCGCGGAGCGACCTTGTACGTAACCCTGGAACCTTGTTGCCACTATGGACGTACGCCGCCCTGCACGCAGGCGCTCATTGCGGCCGGTGTCGCGGAAGTCCACCTCGCTATGCTGGATCCCAATCCGCTGATGTCGGGTCATGGCCGAGCCGAACTTGAAGCGGCCGGGATACGAACAGTGGTGGGTGAGCGAGAGAACGAAGCCCGCGTTCTTAATGAAGCGTTCCTTCACTGGATTACCACGCGCCGTCCGTTTGTCATCGCCAAGTTTGCGATGAGTCTGGACGGTAAAATCGCGACCCGAACTGGCGATGCGCGTTGGATCACAGCCCCACCGGCCCGTCAGTACGTTCATCGTTTGCGAGATCAAGTGGATGCGATCGCAGTTGGCGTCAACACCGTCATCGCCGACGATCCACAGCTAACAACACGCCTTGAGCAGGGCGAGGTAAGCCATCCCCTGCGCGTAGTGCTCGATAGTCAGGGGCGCATTCCCGTCACCGCGCGGGTACTTGACCCGTCTCTACCTGGCCAAACAGTGATCGCAACCACGGAAGCAATGCCACACCAGCGCCGGCGTGCGTTGGCGGACCGAGCAGAGGTACTGGTGCTATCGACTGACGAAGAGGGACGCGTTAAGCCGGAGACCTTACTGACGACACTGGGGGAACGGGAAATCACAAATCTGCTGGTGGAAGGGGGCGGGACGGTCCTGGCTAGCTTCTTTGCCCGTGGGCTGGTGAACAAGACGCTAGCTTTTATAGCCCCTATGGTGATCGGTGGGCAGAACGCTCCAACGCCGGTGGGTGGCGTGGGCGTTTCGCGCATCGCTGATGCGTGGCGCCTGACAGACGTGCAAGTCCAGCAGGTAGGGCCCGATGTATTGATGAGCGGATATCCAGCGCGGGAGATAGGTTAAGTGTTTACCGGCATCGTGGAAGAGATGGGGCGTGTGAAGCGTTTGGAGCGGAGGGGTACGTCGGCTGTGCTCGAGTTAGCCGCCCAAAATGTGCTGCAGGAAACGCGCATTGGTGACAGTATCAACGTGAACGGGTCCTGTCTAACGGTAACCGAGATAGCTGCTGGTCACTTTGCCGTGGATCTGGCGCCTGAGACGCTGAAGCGTACAAATCTTGGCAAGCTACGGCCGAGTTCTCGGGTCAACCTTGAGCGTGCTCTGGCAGTAGGCTCACGGATGGGGGGGCACTTTGTACAAGGGCACGTCGACGATATCGGCATCGTGCGGGCGCTCCACCCGGAGGGGAAAGCTATCATCCTTACATTTGATGCACCTCCCGGTGTGATGCGCTACGTAGTGCCCAAGGGCTTCATTGCTGTAGACGGGATGAGCGTGACGGTGGTCGATCGACTGACAGAGGGATTTAACATTTCGTTTATTCCCCATACCCTGGCCACCACGGTTGCCGGTACCTACAGCGTGGGGACATCGGTCAACCTCGAGGCAGATATTCTGGGCAAGTATGTCGAGCGATCTCTTCAGGAAAGGCAGAGTGGACAGGGGGTAAGTCTTGAGTTCTTGACGCGACATGGGTTCATAGAATAAGGAGAGACAGATGGCTATGGCGACAATCCCGGAGGCCCTGGAAGACCTGAGGGCGGGCCGGATGATTATTGTGGTAGATGATGAAGATCGAGAAAATGAGGGCGACCTGGTAATCGCAGCCGAGAAAGCCACACCCGAGGCCATAAATTTCATGACGCTTCACGGGCGTGGGCTGATTTGTGTCGCACTGCCCGGCGAACGGTTAGATGCACTAGGCATTCCTATGATGGCACCCTCCGGTGCCAACAACTCCCGTTTTGGGACTGCCTTCACCGTTTCGGTGGATGCACGTCACGGAACCACGACCGGGATCTCGGCAAGTGACCGGTCGATCACGGCGCGGGCGCTGGCCGATCCGGACACCCAGCCCGAAGACCTAGCGATGCCCGGACACATCTTTCCCATCCGCGCTCGCGAGGATGGCGTCCTGACACGCGTGGGGCACACCGAGGCAGCGGTAGATTTGGCTGGCCTGGCGGGGTTGTCGCCGGCGGGTGTGATCTGTGAGATCTTGAGTGAGGACGGCAGTATGGCTCGGCTGCCGCAACTCGAGATCTTGGCTGCCAAGCTGGACCTGAAGATGATCACCGTAGCTGACCTGGTTATTTACCGAGGGCAGCATGAGAGCCTGATTCGGCGCATGGCCCAGGCGAGCCTGCCGACCCGCTTTGGAGAATTTACCATCCAGGCCTACGAAGATAGCCTTTCCGGGGCGCATCATATGGCTTTGGTGATGGGTGACGTGGCTGATGGTCAGCCGACGCTGGTCCGCGTTCACTCCGAGTGTCTCACCGGCGACGTCTTCTCCTCGCTGCGCTGTGACTGTGGATCTCAACTGCAGCGAGCCATGGCAGTTATCGGAACTGAAGGGCGCGGGGTGATCTTATACATGCGGCAGGAGGGGCGCGGGATCGGCTTGTTGAACAAGTTACTGGCTTACAGCCTACAGGAAGAGGGCTCGGACACTGTCGAGGCCAATGAGCAGCTGGGATTTGCCCCCGACCTGCGCGACTATGGCATCAGCGCTCAGATCCTCGATGATCTCGGCGTGCGCAGGCTGCGTCTGCTGACCAACAATCCCAGTAAGGTGGTGGGGCTGGAGGACCACGGCATCGAGGTCGTGGAGCGCGTCCCTCTTATCATACCTCCCACCCAAGAGAACTGTACTTATCTGCGAACCAAGCAGGTGAAAATGGGGCACTTGCTGCACATCGAAGACGATTAATGGACTCAAAAGGAGAGATCATGGGAGAGACATTCGAAGGCAAACTGATCGGGCAAGGCCTGCGCTTTGGTGTGGTAGTTGGCCGTTTTAACGAGTTTATCACCGGCAGACTGTTGGAGGGCGCTCAGGATGCACTGCGCCGTCACGGAGTGGCCGAGGAAGACGTGGATGTGAGTTGGGTGCCCGGCTCTTTTGAAATTCCCCTTGTGGCCCGACGGTTGGCGGTGAGCGGTCGTTACGACGCAGTCATCTGCCTGGGCGCCGTCATCCGGGGCGCTACGTCACACTTTGATTTCGTCGCAGCGGAAGTCGCCAAGGGTGTCGCTACCGTAGGGTTGAGCACGGGCGTACCGACGGTGTTCGGGGTTCTCACCACCGACACCATCGAGCAAGCCATTGAGCGAGCAGGTACCAAAGCAGGTAACAAGGGGTTTGAGGCCGCAATGACCGCTATCGAAATGGCCAATCTACTGCAAGCATTACCACCGTTGCAGGACTGACACCGACGTCAGGTTTCGGACTACAGCAACGATGGAGCAGCAGATTCGAAGATGATCCGGCTCCTTTTGGTGCGCCACGGGACAACAGCGTGGAACAGGGCTAACCGCTATCAAGGGCAAAGCGACCTACCTCTCGACGAGACCGGTCTACGGCAAGCGCGGGCGCTGAGACGTCACCTTTCTGGAGAGAAAATCGACGCGATCTATGCCAGCGACCTCCAGAGAGCATGGCAGACGGCCTCGGCCATCGCGGTACCTCACGAGATAGCGGTGAGCCGGGAGCCAGCCTTGCGTGAGATAGACTTTGGCATGTGGGATGGCTATACTCATGAGGAAGTTAAGCAGCGCCACCCAGAGGATCTCGCCATCTGGGAAGCTGACCCATTGACAAGGGCACCACACGGCGGCGAAACTCTTGCTCAGGTTTCCTCACGAGTGGGCGCCCTACTCGACACCATCGCCTGCATGCATCAGGAGCACACTGTCATGCTGGTAGCCCACGGTGGATCACTCCAGGTGCTTCTCTGCCTGACCTTAGGCCTCGCGCCCAAAGCGCGCTGGCAGTTTCAGCTGAGCCCCGCATCCGTCTCAGAGTTGTGGTTGGAAGAGAAATCCTCTGTACTGATACGGTTAAGCGACCGCTGTCACTTGGCAGCTTCACTACCAACTCAAAGTCCATTTGACAGAAGCGCTTACTGATGCTGACACAACTACCTAAATGGCACCAGTCTGGTAGACTGGAGATATGAACACTGAAAACGAACGCAACGAAATACCGGACTCCTTCCGCGACCACTGGGAGTGGCGACGCCTCCGGGCGTGGGAGTTGCACGAAGAGGGCTGGACCCAAGCGCGGATAGCTGAAGCGCTGGGCGTTACGGCGGGCGCGGTCAGCCAGTGGTTCAAGCCAGTCCGCACAGACGCAGATCTGGCGCATCTGGAGGTGTGCCTGAAGCGGAGCCCTGAAGCGTACGGCTTTCG
>PWVB01000184.1 GCA_003562365.1 Anaerolineae bacterium | reverse complement strand
GTTAATATTCTGCATCTGGCCCGGACGGGGCCTTCGGGACGCAACGTGGGCGGAAGTAACGCCGAGCGTGTCCCGAGAAGCTCCCCGCTTTAGCGGGGAGAGTCGTCACAGTGATTGTGTCTATCGTCCTATCCTGCCTTTGAACCCCTTGCGTCGACGTCCTTCTTTCTACCTATCCGCAGCGCCGGGGCATAGGGCGGATGACCTATGAAAGATGAGCGTTTCCGGGGGTGACAACGGGGTCCAATTGTTCTATCATAGGGATACCAAGTCCGCAGGAGTTCCTGATGGCTTTCCGTTGGGAGAGCGAGGTCTTGTATGCACGACCTAGAACTGGATCCCCACACAGATCAACCGGTGCCGTCCGAACCCTATAGAGCGGTGCATCTGTTGCTGGGGAGCGACGACGACAGCCGCTGGGCCCGGCTGCTGGTGCGGTGGTGGCGCCACGCACTTCTGGCCCTGGTACTGCTCTTCATCCTGCCATCTGCTGTTGCACTGGGTGTGGCGTGGCGGGTGCTGGCCTGGATTGGCGGCTACATCGTCTACGTGCTGGTTCTGGAGATTCTGGGCCGGAGAGATCGGCAGCTCTATAATGCGCCGTCCTTCTGTCTCGTGCGCGTCCACCTGGACCTCCTGCTGACCGCGGCTCTGGTGCTGGCAGCCGCGCCCGCTGCCGACGCCTACAGCTGGGTGCTCTTCCTCCTTCCGGCCGTCGCTGCGGTGGTCTACTTCGGCACCACCGGGCGGACTCTGGTGGTCTGGATCGAGATCTGCCTGGCGCTGATCCTCTCAACCCTCGTCGGCGGCAGCGTTGGCTGGCTCGGTCTGATCGAGGTCGCCGCCCAAGCCTTGATGCTGGGCGCTATCGTCTTGGTCCTGGGTGATCTGGTGGAGAAATTGCCCGAATTTCGTAAAGAGGAGCGAGCGCTGCTGGAGGCTGCAACCACGCTGATTTAAGTCATGGACCGGCGGGATTTGTGCCAGCTGCTGGCCGACGCCGGTAGGGCCGGGATCAGTTCGGCAGACGCCGTGGTGGTCCACCTGCTGGAGAAGGGTGAGGGGGGGGATACACTGATGGCCCGGGGGTCATCGAATATCGACATCACCTCTCTGGGCAAGACCCTGATGCGCAAGGGTGAGGGAATCGCCGGACACGCGATCGAGGAGCGTGTGACGATCAACGTGCCGGATGTCAGCAAGGATCCCCGCTACTGTCGTCTTCCTGCATCTTTTGAGACATTCACGTCTCTGATGACGGCGCCGATGTACGTCGGCGACACGGATATCGGCACCATCAGTGTCAATAGCAGCATCCCCAATGCGTTCGGGAAGCGCGACGAACGGTTTCTGACGACGCTTGGCGCTCAGGGCGCTATGGCGCTGGCCAACGTGGACTTTCGAAGGAGCAACCATCGGCGGCGCCAGCTATTGGGTGACATTCTCCAGGCCAGCCGCGGTTTCCGCGTCAACGAGCCGCTGGAGAGATTGGCCGAGATCATCGCCTCGGAGGTCTGTTCGTGTACCGGTTTTCGGATGGCGGTGGTCAACTTGATGGACGAGACCGGCTGGGAGGTGGTGGTGGCAGGCATGCACGGCCTTCCGCCGGAAGGCGTCAGGCAGCTGGCCGACCAGCGCATTCCGGTGGAGTTGATGCGCAGGCTGCTTGGTTCAGAGCACAAGATAAGTGAGTCCTACTATATCCGGCACGATCGTCGACCTGATGTCGGCGGTCTTGAGCGCTACCTGTTCACCCCCACACTCCAGGAGCAGCGATCTGGCGGATGGCATCCCGACGACATTCTCATCATTCCCATGCGGACCAAGGAACAGGAATTTCTGGGGTATCTCTCCGTTGATGACCCGGCGGACGGTGACTCGCCAACGTTTGAGTCGGTGCAGGCCCTGGAGCTCCTGGCGAGTCTGGCCGCTACGGCCATTGAAAACGCGCAGCTGTACCAGCAGGCCCAGAAGGAGATCGCCGTGCGCAAGCAAGCAGAGGAGTCCCTCGCCCGCGAACAGCACATGCTGCAGACGTTCATGGACAATGTCGACGAGCACATCTACTTCAAGGACCTGGACAGTCGATTTGTGAGGATCAACCGGGCGCTGGCAGATTGGTTTGGGCTGACCGATCCGTCGGAGGCCGTCGGAAAGACCGATGCCGACTTCTTTACCCAGGCGCATGCGCAGCAGGCCCTGGAGGACGAACAGCGGGTCATCAGAACCGGCCGAATGAGTCATCGTGCGGTCGAGGAAGAGACCTGGACCAATGGGCGCAGGACGTGGGTCACGACGACCAAGCTGCCCTGGTACGATGAGCACGGCCGGATCCAGGGGACATATGGGTTCTCGCGGGACATCACGGAGAAGGTTCGGCAGGATCAGCGTCGTCAGGAGTGCCAGTCGGCCGTTATGAACAGCGTCACGCAGTTCACCAGCCTCGAGGGCCTGGCGGAGTACATCGTGCAGACCGGGACCCGGTTTATAGAGGCCCAGGACTGCACCCTGTTCCTCGATATTGAAGAAAACGGGACGTTGAGCCCCGTTGCCACGACGGCCCAGCCCGGCGGTGCCGAGGCGCACGGGATCAGCGCCCTATCGGTCTGGGACCTGGATCACCAGGGCCTGCACGCGGGGAGATCCGAACGGCTGGCGGGCCGGGCACTGCGCGATCATCCGGTCTGGAGCCGGAGGCTATGTCTCGAGCCTCCAGAGGATGCCCGTGCCGAGCATCTGCGCAGTTTGCTGACCGTGCCGCTGATGAAGCGCGGTCGCGGCTGCATCGGCCTATTGGTGGCCCGCAACTCGCAGCAGGACAGCGGCTTCACGGAGTTCGATGAAGAGCTCATCCGGACCCTGGCCGACCACGCAGTCTCCAGTGTGGATCGGATTCAGGATGTGGAGGAGCGGTTCACGGTTGAACGCGCCCGACTGGAGACAGAGCTTCACGCAGCAATGAACATGCTGGCTACCGGCGTCAAGTGGGAGGCCGAAATTGCCATGGATGAGCTGGACGAGGGCCGTCCGCAGGAAGCATCCAAAGCCCTGCAGCGCCTGTTTGACGCCTATACAGGCGCCTACATTGAGCTGAGCTATGTGTTGGATGATCTGCACGATCCGACACTGGAGCGCGAGGGCGTCATTGCAGCGTTGGAGAAGAAGGCGGCGCTCATCGCCCCAGGACACACCCGCATCATCTGCGACGTCGACGACCGGCTTCCTCCGGAGATGGAGGGCGATCTCTACCGAATTGGCATCGAAGGGATGAACAATGCCGCCAAGCACGCTGGCATCAAACAGGATCCGCAGGGCCAGGTGCTGGTCCTGCTAGAGCGGTGCGGCCATCAGATCCGGCTGTGGGTGGTCGACAACGGCACGGGGTTTGCGGCGGCGGCCCGCACGCACACTACCGGTTGGGGGCTGCGGCGGCTAGAGGAGATTGTCCGCGGGCAGGACGGTCAGTTGGTCCTGTCATCTCGACCCGGCCAGGGTACCACGCTCTGCGCGTTGATGCGACACAACGGCTCCCACAGTCGGGACGGCGGCTAGACGTCGATGGTGGAAGGATGCTCCTCCCGGAACGCGCCGCCCCACTGATTTGCGTTCTGGATGGCCTGTAGCGCTTGCTTATGCCAACTTATATTTAGAGAGGATCGGACATGATACGAGTGATGGTGGCGGATGACAGTGATATCGCCCGCGAGGGGATGCGGCGCATCTTGGAGCGCGAGGGGGATCTGGAGATCGTCTGCGAAGGGACGACGAAACTCGATACTATCGAGCAGGCGCTGGCTCACAAACCGGATATTCTCCTGTTGGATTTGATGTGGTTTGATGATAAGGAAGCGGGCATGGACGTGATTGCCAGGTTGGTCAACGAGCTGCCGGGCACGCAGATCGTTGCCATCACCGTCTATCCTCACCTCATGGAGCGCGCCCGATCCGCCGGGGCGCGCACGGCAGTGAGCAAGAACATACCCAAGCAGCAGTTGGTCGACGAGATCCGGGCGATACACCGGGTGCCGCCGTCAGACCCGGATACGCGGGCACCGGGCCAGGCTGCGCCTACAGATCGTGTGGAGGAGCTTACCGAACGGGAACTGGAGGTTCTGGTGTTGGTGGCTCGAGGCTTGACCGACAGGGAGATTGCCCAGCAGCTGAATATCGCCAGCAGCACGGCGAAGAACCACGTCAGCAATATCCTGGGCAAGCTGGGTGTCTCGAATCGAACGGCGGCTGCGGCCGCCGGAATCAGGCAGGAGCTTATCGACGCTTGAGGTCCGGGGGCTCTCCCATCATCTCGGCCATCACCCCCGCCACCTGCTCGGCTGCCTGGGCCCAGGAAAACCGCGCCACATTCTCAAACCCCCGGGCCACCAGCGCCTGCCGGAGCGCAGCGTCTTCCACCAGCCGCCGCAGCCCCGCCGCTATGGCGCCCGCGTCCTCCGGGTCCACCAACACTGCTCCGGCCCCGGCCACCTCCGGCAGACTCGAGGTGCTGCTGGCCAGCAGCGGCGTCCCGCACGCCTGGGCCTCCAACACCGGGAACCCGAACCCCTCGTAGAGGGAAGGGTAGGCAAAGGCCCGCGCGCCGGAGATGAGCGCTGCCTTGTCCTCGTCCGCTACGTAGCCCGGCAAGTGCACCCGCCCCTGCAGCCCTGGCCGTGCCGCAGCTGCTTCAATGACTTCTGCGTCCCAGCCCGGCGGCCCCGCCAGCACCAGCCCCAGCGCCGGATGGTCGCCTGCCAGCGCCCCGAAGGCCTCAATCAGCCGCGCCAGGTTCTTCCGCGGCTGGATGCGCCCCAGGAAGAGCACATACGCCTCCGGCAGCTCGTACCGCGCGCGCACCGCTGCCAGGGACGCCGGATCACGCACCGGCGCCAGGTCGCTCTCGTAGCCTGGATGGACCACCGTCACCTTGCCCACCGGTGCGCCGTAGGCCTCCACCAGCGCCAGCTGTGTCGCCTGGGAGTCGGCCAGCACTCGCGTTGCCGCCCGGGCGTTCCAGCGGGTGCTCAGCGCCAGATAGGCGCGCTGCGCCGGAGGGTGGGTTTTGGGGAAAAAGCGGTAGCCTAGATCGTGGACCGTCACCAGCGACCGCCGCGGGCGCACCAGCGGCAGCACGTGGGCCGGGACGAAGAGCAGGTCCGGCGGGCGCCTCAGCATCTCCTGCGCCAGCCCGAGGTGCGTCCACAGCCGCGCCTGGGGGATCACTCGCGCCTCGGCTTGGGCCAGGGTGGCGCCCCACCCCGGATCCGGGGCGTTGCGGAAGTAGAGCCTCACCCGGTAGCGCGGTGTCAAGAGCGGCACCAAGGCCTGGATCAGGTGCAGG
>PWVB01000017.1 GCA_003562365.1 Anaerolineae bacterium | reverse complement strand
ATATCCTGGTGCTTTGCTATCTCGATCGAGCTTCGCAGAACACGCTACGAGTACATCCGCGGGGAGATCAGACTCGCCCGCTTCGCGGAGTCTTTGCGACCCGTAGCCCGGCGCGTCCAAATCCCATCAGCGTGACGACCGCTCGCATCCTGAGTGTCGTCGGGACCTGTCTGGAGGTCGTTGGGCTTGATGCACTGGATGGGTCACCGGTGTTGGACATCAAGCCGCACTCGGCTTATTTCGATGAACCCTATCGCGATGGGTAGGTATGGTATCCGCTTCTTGAAACTTGAAGAATTCGGGAAGTCTGGTATTATCGTTTGGGTTGGGGTAAGGCTCAACCCGGTAAAAGCAGACTATGTCAGATAACGCTTACGTGAGGCTCCCGGGTTTGGTTGACGTCCACGTTCACCTTCGGACCCCCGGTGGTGAACACAAAGAGGACGTTCGCAGCGGTACCGCCGCCGCACTGGCCGGCGGTTTCACGACCGTTCTTGCAATGCCCAACACGCTGCCCCCCCTAGTAACGCTCACCGATCTTCGCTCCGCCTGTCGCCGTGCTGATGCAGAGGCCCTGTGTGACGTGCACTATTTTGCTGGTGCATCCGCCGAACATACCGACGAGCTTCAGAGTCTAGGACGTAAGGCCGTGGGGCTCAAGATCTACATGGATCAAACCTATGGACCTCTCCGGGTTGGGGGGCTACTGACACTCCTGCGCTGCTTTCAGCGCTGGCCCCGTGAGAAGCCTATTGCTGTCCACGCAGAAGGTGAGTCCCTTGCAGCTGCGATTGGTTTAGCTGCAGCCTTCGATAGACCGCTGCACCTATGTCACGTGAGCCGTGCGACGGAGATCGCTCTGATTGCACAGGCAAAGCAGCGGGGCTTGCCGGTCACCTGTGAGGTGACGCCTCACCATCTCTTCCTGACCAAGGGCGATCTGGGACGCCTGGGCCCCTTAGGTGATATGCGTCCGACGCTGGGTAGCCAGGCGGACGTGGCGGCACTGTGGGCACATCTGGATTCGACAGTGGACTGCATCGCCACTGATCACGCGCCCCACACCCTGGCAGAGAAGCAAGGTGCTGAGCCACCTCCGGGAGTCCCGGGCTTGGAAACAGCGCTTCCACTTATGCTGACCGCTGTTGACGATGGGCGGCTGACCCTCGAGCGGTTGGTGGCGCTGATGGCTACGAATCCTAGGCGGATCTTCGGTCTGCAAGAGCAGCCAGAGACGTGGATCGAGGTCGAGGTGGGGCCTACCTGGGAGCTGAGCAACGATGGACTTCGTACCAGATGCGGGTGGACTCCTTTTGCGGGGTTCGCGGTCAAGGGGCGGGTGCATCGGGTTCAGCTGCGAGGCCAGATCGTCTTCCAGAAAGGAGACATCGGACCGCTCGGGTCCATTCATCGGTCGTCGAAAGGCCCGCTATAGCGGGCCTTTTTTTTGAAACCAGTCAAGGAGGTGTGCAGATGGACTATGTGAAGACATTGCCGCGGTTGTTTGACATCGAGGATACGGCGATGACGGAAACCCACAATAATGGGTTGACCGGTAGGGATGTCCTCTCGGTGGATCAGTTCGATCGGGACAAGCTGGCCTATATTTTTCAACGCACTTACGAGATGCGCGAGATGGTGGCTCAGGTGGGGGGCTGCGATCTGCTCAAAGGTCACGTCTTGGCTTGTCTCTTCTACGAGCCCAGCACCCGGACCAGCGCCTCATTCATCGCAGCTATGGAGCGTCTGGGCGGCGGTGTCATCCCCATTACGCAGGGTGTGCAGTTCAGCAGCGTAAGCAAGGGCGAAAGCCTGCCGGATACAATTCGTACCCTGGAGCAGTACTCTGATGTGATCGTGTTACGCCATCCGGAGATTGGCTCCTCTAAGATGGCCGCGGAGGCAGCCATTGTGCCGGTGATCAATGCTGGTGACGGTACTGGTGAGCATCCGACACAGGCACTTCTGGATCTCTTCACGATACTGGATGAGCTGGGCCGCATCGACGGTCTCAAAGTGGCGATGGTCGGGGACCTGCGTTTTGGGCGGACAGTGCACTCGCTAACCCGACTGCTTATGCAGTATGATGTGAGCTTGCGCTACGTCTCTCCGGAACTACTCCGGCTGCCGATGGCGTTGATGAACGAGCTTATCGACCGTGGCATTCCTGTCAGAGAGACACACGATGTGGCAGAAGTGATTGAGAACGCCGACGTACTCTACGTGACGCGGGTTCAGAAGGAGCGCTTCAGCGACCCGACGCAGTATGATGAGGTGAAGGACTTCTTCAGGATCACACCGGAGGTTATGGCCCAGGCGAAGTCCAAGATGACATTGATGCATCCTCTTCCCCGAGTCGGCGAGATCGATCCCGTTCTAGACAGCGATCCTCGCGCCGCTTACTTCCGTCAGGTCAAGAATGGGATGTTCGTGAGGATGGCGCTGTTGGCCGCTGTGTTGGGCCGAGCTTAGCTGCCCGGTTCCATATCGAAGCCGTCAAGCAGCCCCGATCTATCAAAGGGAGACCGAAATGCCAGAGAGCTTCATCCAGAAACTGACGACCTCAATGACGCGCAATGACTCGCTGCTTTGCGTGGGACTTGATCCAGATCCCGAGCGCTTGCCGGTAGATTTCAAGCCCGACGCTCTCTTGGCGGAGCGGATGCGCGCATTCTGCCAGGACATCATCGAGCGCACGGCAGATCTGGTCTGCTGCTATAAGCCGAATGCGGCCTTCTTCGAACAGGCGGGTGCTGACGGTATGGCTGCGTTGCGGGAGGTCATCGCCGCGGTGCCGCAGGAAGTGCCGGTCCTGCTAGACGCCAAGCGTGGCGACATCGGTAACACTGCTAAGGCCTATGCTCGTGCGGCCTTTGAGGTGTGGGGCGCCGACGCAATCACCGTCAGTCCCTACCTGGGCCGCGACAGCGTCGCGCCCTTTCTAGACTATCCGGGCAAGACGGCTTTCTTGCTCTGTCACACCTCGAACCCATCGGCAGCTGACGTTCAGCATCACGGCACGCCCCCTCTCTATGAGCAGATAGCCCAGGATGCGCAGATGTGGGGCACAGCGGATCAGGTTGGTTTTGTCGTCGGGGCCACGCAAGTGAGTGCGCTGAAGCGGGTGCGGGCTCTGGCACCAGACCGTTGGCTTTTGGCTCCTGGTGTCGGTGCGCAGGGTGGTGATCTGGATTTGGCTCTAGCAGCTGGGTTGGATGTCGGCGACACTGGGATGATCGTACCGGTCTCGCGCGGTGTACTCTACGCCGCCGACCCACGGGATGCAGCCCTGACGTTGCGCGACGCGATCCAGGCTAGCCGAAAGACGTTGCGTCACAATCGCCATAAGGCCCTCAGTCTCGCGCTATTTGAGGCCGGCTGCGTCCGGTTTGGTGCTTTCACCCTGGCCTCAGGTCAGACGTCACCCATCTACGTGGATTTGCGGCGCGTCATCTCGTATCCTGAGCTGTTTCGGCAGGTTGTAGCTGCCTACACGGGATTGGTCAGCTCTCTGAGATTTGAGCGGCTGGCCGCGGTGCCCTATGCGGCTCTTCCGGCAGCAGCGGCTATTGCCATGCGTCTTCAGCAGCCGTTGATCTATCCCCGTAAGGAAGCCAAGGACCACGGCACCGGACAGGCTGTCGAGGGGGCCTTCCAGTCTGGGCAGACCGCGCTGGCTGTGGAGGACGTCGTCACCAGTGGCGGAAGTCTACTGACGGCTATTGAGACGCTAGAGGCGGTGGGGCTGGTGGTGCGTGACGTGGTGGTCCTGGTTGATCGCGAACAGGGAGGCCGTGACCGGCTGTCTGAGGCGGGTTACCAGCTGCATGCCGTTCTCACCTTGGGTGAGATCCTCGACGCGCTCCGTGAGGAAGATAGAATCGATGCCGAGACTTTTGCTCGGGTTCAGGCTTATCTGCGTGAGTGATGCAGTTCTATGACCGACGCCGTTGATCTAACCTGCGAGTTTCTCGGGCTGCGCTTGCCCAACCCAATCATCTTGGCTTCCGGAGTCATAGGAACCAGTGCGGCGCTAATGGTCCGGGCTGCTAGAGAAGGCGCGGGCGCTGTCACGGCCAAGAGCTGTGGTCCGGGGCCGCGTGCTGGGCACCCTAATCCTGTCGCAGTTGACTGGGGACACGGTGTGATTAACGCCATCGGACTCAGCAACCCAGGGGCCGTGGCGGAGGTGGCATTGTTGGCTGACGCCCAAGCGCGGTTGCGCTCTCTGGGGGTGCCGCTGATCGCCAGCGTCTTCGGCGGTACGGTAGAGGAGTTCGCGACGGTGGCCCGGATCGTCAGTGGCGCGGATCCCGACCTGATTGAGGTGAATGTCTCTTGTCCCAACGTCGCCGACGAGTTCGGGACGCCCTTTGCGGCCAGTTGCGCAGATGCAGCTGCGGTGACCGAAGCGGTAAAGGTAGCTGCCGTAGGGATTCCGATCAGTCTCAAACTCGCACCCAATGTGCCATCCATCGGGCGAATCGCCGCCGCAGTCGTTGAGGCCGGTGCCGATGCGATTACGGCGATCAACACTATGCCCGGCATGGTCATCAACGCTGATGCTGGGCGTCCGGTTCTGTCGAACCGGGTGGGGGGGCTATCCGGCCCGGCGCTTAAGCCCATCGCTCTTCGCTGTGTTGCAGAGGTTGCGAGTGCCGTGGAGGTGCCGATCATCGGTACCGGTGGGGTGATGACAGGTCGGGATGCGGCTGAGATGTTGATGGCCGGCGCCACTGCCGTCGGAGTGGGGACCGCTGTTTGGTATCGAGGCGTCAGTGTACTGGGCGAGATCGCAGATGAACTGTGCGCCTTCTTGCGAGGAAGCGACTGCGCCGGGTTGGGGGACATTCGCGGACGGATTTTCGAGTAGTGGCCCTAATATCGCCTGGCGCGACGCGTTGTGAGGAAACTAGAATGCACAGGACCTATACTGTTACCGAAATTCGGGATGAGAACTACCGGACCAAGACTCTGGTCTTAGATCGGGCGCTGATCGCGAAGCCGGGTCAGTTCGCGATGGTCTGGTTGCCCGGCGTCGATGAGAGACCGTTTAGCATCGCTGCAGCCAGCCCTTTGACGCTGACGGTGGTGGCTGTTGGACCCTTCAGCGAGCGTCTACATCAGTTGGGGGAGGGCGAACGTCTTTGGGTTCGCGGGCCCCTGGGACAGCCGTTCGAGCTGCCGGCGCAGCCTTCCGGGAAGCGCTTGGTAATGGTTGGCGGCGGGTACGGCGTGGCACCGCTTCGTTTTCTTGCCCGAGAAGCCCTGACTGCTAATGCTGCGGTGGAAGTCTGCATTGGGGCCCGTACCGCGGCGGATGTGCTGCTGGCGGAGCGATTGGTGATGGACGGAGCTGTCGTTCGGGTGATGACGGAGGATGGCTCGCGTGGTGGTCGGGGATTGGTCACCGCGGCGTTGGAGGCTGCCGTACTGGAGGCGCGCCCGGCCAGCGTGTATGCTTGTGGCCCCGTGCCGATGCTGGAGGCGGTGGAGTCGCGCTGTCTGGCTCACGGACTGCCGTATCAGCTTTCGTGGGAGGCGCGGATGCGCTGCGGGATGGGCCTCTGCGGCACCTGTGAGGTGCACGGTCGCCGCCGCGAGGGCTGGCTGGCATGCTCTGATGGGCCTGTTTCGGTTTCTTGACGGCGGTGCATGCCAGGCCGTAGGCGGTTGCTGCCTTCAGGAGACACTGCTGTGCGGTCAAGGTTTTTTAGAGCGAGGCGGCGCTTATGTGGCAGCAGACGGTCAACTTAGGCTCCTTTAAGCTCTTGGTTAGCCGAGATCCACACAGGTTTACGAGAGTCTGATGAGCTCTCGCTGTCGGATTGCCCACATTATGAGTAGGTTCAGACATGGATGGTTGGACCCAAGCGTGGATTGCTCAAGCTCTGGGCGTGAGCGAAGATGCGATCAGCCAATGGTTTGAACGCGTCCAGCAAGAAAGTGGGCGACTGCCGGGACTGTCAGCGACGCTCTGGAGCAGCTGAAGCCCGCATCCGGAGCAGGGTCCCGAAGCGTACGGCTTTCGCTGGGAGGCGTGTGCACAACCCTGTGTGCGGGAGGTGATGCGGAAGGAGTTTGGCATCACGTACACGCCGCGCTATGTGGGGCGGTTGCTGAAGAAGATCGGATGGACGCGCCAGAAGTCGGCGAAGCGCGTTGACCAACGAACGGGACGAAGACGCCGTCAAGCAATAGCGTGAGGACACGCTGCCGCGGCGCAGAAAAAAGACGCCCAATCGAAAGCCGGCAAGGTCACGACGCAGGCAATCGTCTCGGGCGGCTCCCTGTGGCGGTCGAACACCTTCCCCTTGGTCTCCGTAAATGTCCTCTCGTACACCTTGCAGTATTATCGCTTCTCCTGCTGACTATGAACTGTGCGGATACCTTCACCCATCTGGCCGCTTGTCAAACATTCAGGATCAGGGCAAAATGTGGTTTGAGGATCCAGGGGTTCACGCTCCAGATTGGTTGGTGGCCAAATCGAATTGTGCTCACGGATCCTTTCTTGTCAAGCTGCCTGCTGACCATGGTTTGGTGTAGTCCTACCTGGGGAGCGGTGATGATGAAGAATATGGCAATTCGCGTAGAGGGACTCCGCAAGGTCTACGCCGATGTCGTTGCTGTCGATGGCGCCACCTTTGAGGTGCACCGGGGCGAAGTATTTGGTCTACTGGGTCCCAACGGTGCCGGCAAGACTACCATCCTGGAGTGTCTAGAGGGCCTTCGCCAGCCCGATGATGGTCATCTTGACGTTATGGGCGTCGATCCAAGTCGGAATGGACGAAAGCTGCGCAACGTGATCGGCGTCCAGCTGCAGACCTCGGGCTTGCCGGCGACGATGCGGGTGGATGAGGCTATGGCCTTCTTCTGTGCCTACCACGGCGTCGCGGCCCGTTACGATCTTCTGGATCGGTTGGGCCTCTCTGAGAAGCGGAGCAGCCAGTTCGCGTTGCTGTCCGTGGGACAGCAACGACGCCTGGCCTTGGCTCTCGCGATCGCACATCGCCCGCCGGTACTGTTTCTGGATGAGCCTACAGCCGGACTAGACGTTGCGTCGCGCTCAGAACTGCATTTGCTGATTGACGAGCTGAGGGTCGCGGGGACCACCGTGGTGCTGGCAACCCACGACATGGCCGAGGCTGAGAAGATAGCCGCGCGCGTCGCCATACTGCTGGGTGGCAGGATCGTTGCCACGGGAACACCCAGGGAGCTCACAGCGACCGGTGAAGGTTATACGAAGGTCTCGGTCAGGACCGAACAGTCTTTGCTCTGCCGCGATGGGGCGCACTTTCCAGCAGTCTATCGGCGCAACGTGCTGGACGATTACACGGTCTACTTCAGTCACGACCCTGCTGCAACGGTAAGTGCCATCCTGCACTACCTGGATGAGCGAGAGGATCAGCTGGTGGACCTGCGGGTCGAACGCCCTTCGCTTGAAGAGCGTTTCCTGGAGATCACGAGCACGTGAGGTGCTGTATGATCGCGCTGTTCAACCATTTTGCCTTCGAGTTCAAGGCGGGCCTACGTGACTCGACGCTGTTGCTGATGAACTATCTTTTCCCGCTGGTGTTCTATGCACTGATGGGTTTGGTGATGGTACAGGTCAATCCACCTTTTGCTGAGGCCCTGATCCCCGCTATGGTGATCTTTGCTACGATGGCCAGTACCTTGCTGGGACTGCCCGGACCCCTCGTCGAATCGCGCGAGGCAGGCATCTACCGCAGCTACAAGGTCAACGGCGTTCCGGCGCTCTCTATCGTGCTGATACCAGCTCTCACAACGAGCTTTCACGTTCTCATCGTCAGCACGTTCATCGCGCTGACCGGCAAGCCGCTCTTTGGCGGTGCGCTACCCGTGAACTGGATTGCTTTCGTACTCATCACTCTGCTCGGGGTATTCACGTGCACCAGTTTGGGCGCGCTTATCGGTGTTGTCGCAGGAGACTCGCGATCCGTCGTATTGCTCTCGCAGCTGGTCTTTTTACCGTCGATGTTGCTGGGCGGGTTGATGGTGCCCCTCAGCCTTCTGCCCAGCTCAGTGCATCCCTTTTCGCTGCTGCTCCCCGCAGCGCACGCAATGCAGGCCTACACGGGGTTTGCCTATGGGCAAGAAACGGTAGTGGCCCCTCTGATCTCGGCACTGGTGCTGGGCATTAGTGGGCTGCTGAGCTTTGGTCTCGCGATCCATCTCTTCAACTGGGATAGCCGGAATAGCAGCCGTCGAGGACACTCACTGATGGCGTTATTGGTGATAGTGCCCTATCTGATTGCCCTGGTGGTGCTGATTTAGTCATCTCGAGGTTGGCTCGCATTTGCCTCAAGTCGAGCCTGTGCCTCTCCTGGAGATGCACGACGCGGTAGAGGATCTGCCATACGACTCAGAGGCTATGATGAGCTATCGCGTGGAGGTTATGCTTAAGGCAACCGTCATCAACGTCGCACTAGATCTGAGGCGGCGGCGGAAGACATCTCGGGGTATGGTCTTGGTGAGGTTGAAACCTGCGCATAGTGACCGCTTCACCCTCTTGTCAGCGCTGTGCAGTGGCTGGCCCCAAGCGTACCTGCGGGTGCTGAGACATTCCTGCCTCTATGAGATGTGATCACTATGCTGCTGGATGACATCGCTGCAGCTGCCGCAGCGTGTGCCCTGGTCCTGGACAACGTGATGCCATCGTCGAGCCTTGTATTCGTGCGGTCGTGACATTGCTGGCCGATCTTCTGTCGCCGCGGATGCGTGTTGGGCTCATTGGGCCGGTGCTGCCACTAGTGCCGAACCATCTTAGGCTGCGAGCGCGGCGACAGCTGCTGGAGCTGACTTTGTAGGTGCGCCAAATGTACGCAGAATCTGCAGCGTATCGGTAGGCCAATGGCAATCCTTCGAATCGTCCTGTCGGCCCTGGGGTTGAGATTTGAGCGTAGTTCTCTATACTGGTGAGGCCTCAGGCTCCTCAGACAGAGGTTGCACGGCTCCTATCAGGGTGAAAGGTACGCTTCTTGGCGGTGATGTCTGACCTGCAGCGAATCTACCGGCGGCTCTATCGATGGGCGTCACGTCGTTTGTATCACGAACTGGCGTGGGCCTACGAGATTGTGGCGTGGCTTGTCAGCCTCGGACGCTGGCACGGATGGCGCTGTCAGGTTCTCGATCACATAGCCGGTGACCGGGTACTCGAGATCGGATTTGGTACAGGCACTCTCCTCGAGGCTGCTGCGCGCCGCGGTTATGAGGTGTGGGGTGCCGATCCCTCGGTTGCTATGCATCGCGTTGCTGCCCGCCGGCTGCGCAGTCATGGCACTGACATTCCCCGGATGCAGGCGATGGCCCAAGCACTGCCGGTTACCGATGGCAGCTTCGACACTGTGATGGCTACGTTTCCCACTGAATATATCCTGGATCCGGCGACGTTGGCTGAGGTTAAACGGGTGTTGCGCGGCTGCCGGGAGGATGGAACCCGTGGGCGGTTTCTGGTCACGGGCCTTGGATTTCGGGCAGAGCATGGGGGCCTACGTCGATTCCTGAGCCTCGTCTTTGGGGTGAGTAGTGAGGCTCCAGTGGATTGGTATGCGCGTTTCGCTACATCCGCTGGCTTCAACGTCGGGGTGGTAGAAGAGGAAGTGCAGTCTGTGTGGATGCCGGTTCTGATTCTGGAGATTGCGGTATGACTTCGTTCGTTTCGCAGTTGCGGGCCCGGTTGACTGCGGGCGCTCGAGCTCGCCGGCAAGAGCCGCAGCTTTGGGAGTTGGGGCTCGCTGAGAGCGATGGGACAGACTATCAGGTCGCTCAACTGGACGACTACACCGGGCTGTCACGTCGAGCATTCCCCTGGCGCGCGCCGGTTGAGCTGCAGCTTCGTGCGCGGATCTCTGCTAGCGATTTTCTGGGAACCTGGGGTTTTGGATGGTGGAACGATCCCTTCAGCGTTGGGCTCGGACTGCGGGGGACGACACGCCGGCTGCCGACCTTGCCCAATGCCGCCTGGTTCTTCCACGCTTCCCCCCCTAACTACCTGGCGCTGCGTGATGATCATCCGGCAGTTGGTTTGCTGGCGGCGACCTTTCTGGCCCCGCGGCTGCCTGGGGCACTGCTGGTGTTGGGGGCGCCCGCGTTGGCCTTGGGATTCTGGTCTCCGACGGCGAGGTTGCTGCGGCGCCTCGCACGCCTGCTGGTCAGAGAGGATGCCGCGGCTGTATCCGCCGATCCGACGCTGTGGCACGATTATTCGGTTAGGTGGGAGCCAGATGCGGTGAGCTTCTCTGTAGACGGTGTTGAGTTCTTCTGCACTTCGGTGGCTCCCTGCGGACCGCTAGGGCTGGTGATCTGGATCGACAATCAGTATATGGCCTTTCCACCCAAAGGGCCTATGGCCTTGGGCACGCTGGCAAATCCAGCCGCGACGTTGACGTTGACCAACATTAGATTCAGCTGAGCACGACTCGAAAGCGGCAGCTTGATAGGCACTAGGCTAGATGGTGTGTGTGCCGTTGGCTCAGCAAGCTGGTGCTCTGATTAGCTTTGACGGGAGTGGCTATGCGGACGTCCTCAACGGCGATTGCGCATCCGAACCTGGCCTTGGTAAAGTACTGGGGGCAATATGACACAGACCTCAACTTGCCGAGGAACGGCTCAATCTCTGTTAACCTCAGCGGTGCGATGACAAGGACGACGGTGGTTTTTGCCCCCGATATTGCAGGGGACGTCGTGACCGTGAACGGTACGTCGGCAGATCGACGCGCCACGCAGCGAGTCGTGACCCATCTCGATCGGATTCGGGGCCTCGCCGGTGTCCGGACGGCGGCTCGCGTCACGTCAACGAATGACTTCCCGATGGATGTCGGGATGGCTTCTTCGGCTTCGGCCTTTGCTGCGCTCTCTTTGGCGGCGACGGCTGCGCTGGGCATCACTTTGAGCCGACGCGAGCTGTCAATACTGGCGCGCAAGGGATCCGGGTCGGCGTGCCGTTCGATCCCCGACGGCTTCGTGGAGTGGATTGAGGGCACAACTGATGACGGATCCTACGCTCAACAGCTCGCGCCCTGTGCGCACTGGGATCTTCGTATTGTCAGCGTGGCTTTTCGCGCGCGACGGAAGATGGTTGGCTCTATGGAGGGGCACCGCGCCGCGCCGACGAGTCCTTTCTACAAAGCCAGACTGGCTGCGGTGCAGATGACCTTGGACTGCGTGAGGGATGCACTGCTGGCGCGGGATTTTGGGGCGCTGGGTATGGCGGTTGAGCGTGAAGCGATCTCATTGCAGGCAGTGGCGATGACCTCTAAGGTTGCAGCTTATCCATGGTTAAGCGGAATCTACTATCTAGAGCCGGAGACGCTGCAGTTGATGACCGCCGTACAGGGCTGGCGCGCCCGGGGACTGGCAGTCTACTTCACTTTAGACGCCGGACCCGTTGTCCACCTGCTTTGTGAGGCGCCGGATCTCACAGCGGTACTAGACGCGTTGAAACGACTGTCGCAGCTCCATCCCAGCGCCGTCATCGTGAGCCAGCCGGGCACCGGTGCACGGCTGTTGAAACCAGCGGATTGACTTCCTGCTGCATTTGGCCTCTGTGGGAGAGTCAACCGTCTCCTGCTAGCTAGATTACGGTGTTGTCAGGGATCACGACGCCCTTGGGCACGACGACAATACCGTCCCGGACGACGTAAGTGTCTGTCTCCTCCTCATCCTCGCCCTCATGGTTGCGAATCACGACGTTGCGACCAATGCGGACGTTCTTGTCGAGGATCGTGTTCTCGATGACGCTGCCTTCACCCACGCCGATATCCGGCAGGCCCAGTTCGCGATTCTCCTCAATCTGGATCATCGTTTCATAGTAGTCGGCGCCCATCATCACGACCCGGTGGAGATGGGCCCCGGGCCTCACGATGCTGCGCAGTCCAACGATGCTGTCGGCGACCGCGGCGTTGTCTATGCGGCATCCCGGCGCGACGACGACTCGCCGAATGGCTGAGTCGAGGATCTTGCTACCTGACAGGTAGCGGGCCCGCGTATAGATGGGCCACTCCGGGGCGAAAAAGTTGAAGGGCGGATCCGGGGTGGTCAGGGCCAGGTTGGCTTCATAGAAAGCTCGCATCGTCCCGATGTCCTCCCAGTATCCATCAAACGGATAGGCACAAACCCTCATCCCTTTCTCGATGGCTGCGGGAATAATGTGCTTGCCGAAATCGGAGCCACTCTCCTCGCGAAGCAGCTGCGTCATACTCTGGGTGCGGAAGACATAGATGCCCATGGATGCCAAGTAAGGCTTGTCTCCCTTGACGCTGGCCAGTTCTGGCAGTTGGTCTGGCGCAGGTTTTTCCACCCAGTCCACGATCTGGTTGTCCTCGTCAGACTTCATGATTCCCATCCGTGGGGCCCCTGCTGCTGCTATAGGTTTGACCGCAATCGTGATATCCGCTTCATGGCTTTCGTGGAACTGGACGAAAAGCGAATAGTCCATTCGATAGAGATGGTCTCCGGCGAGGATAACGATGTTACGCGGCTCGGGAACCTGGAGCTGGAAGAGCTGTTTGCGCAGCGCATCGGCGGTTCCCTGATACCAGGACTGGCTACCTGGCGTCTGCTCAGCAGCGAGAATCCGCACCCAGCCACCGGAGAAATTGTCAAACTGGTAGGTCCGCACCACGTGCCGATGCAAGGACACCGAGTTGAATTGAGTCAGCACATAGATGCGGTTGATTCCGGAGTTGATGCAGTTGCTCATTGGAATATCAATGAGCCGATAGTAGCCTGCCAGAGGAACAGCAGGCTTGGCCCGGAGCTTCGTTAGCGGGTAGAGGCGGGTTCCCGCGCCGCCGCCCATAATCACGCCCAGCGTGTCCTTCATAAAGCTTAGCATTGTATGTCTCCCTCGGTATTGTCGCTTGCTCACAGTCTCGTGTCTGCCCGGCGCCCTCATGGTTGTCGCGCCGAAAGCGATGCTAAGTCGAGCGGTGGCTGACTCTGCACACTACAACGGACACGCTGCCCGATATGTTCGTTCAGGATACCATTTGTCCTGATTATATCCAAGCGTTGGCGAACGTGCAACACTTAAGCGCCGCAACCGTGTCCGGTGGTGTGATAGGGCAGACTCTACCTCCCCTAATTGGTCTTCGAGGGATGTCGATGGCTGGGCCGACCCTGGTATGCCCCTCGGCTGCGAATCGAGCACATCCTGCTGATGGGGGTTCGCATCGCACAATCTGTTGCGTTATAATGTGGCTCTCGGTAGCGGTCATAGACTGCCGTGGAGGGAGCAGTGCAAAGCATCAGGCGGCGTATCCTGCTGCACGCCGCCTGATGCTATCTCTAGTCGTAATGTGACAGGATTTGCGGCGTTAGCCTTGTTCGCCTGCGAACTGAGGTGCTGGTGCCTTTGTCACCATTTCAGCTACAATCTGGGTAAGATCGGCGAAGTCGTCATTCTTATACGCCTCAATGGCGCCGTGATCCCCCAGGGTGGCCATCTGGGGATCGATGCCGATCTCACCCAGAAAATGGGTATTAAGAGCTTCGGCCATTGTACGGGTGTCGCCCTTCCCGAAAAGAGTGTAGTGCTCGCCGCAATGCGGACAGACCGCATAGCTCATGTTCTCAACGACGCCAACGAGCGGAATGTCCAGATGCTCCGCCATATGGGCTGCCTTACGGACAACCATCCCAGCCAGATCCTGGGGTGAGGTGACCAACACGATGCCGGTGACCGGTAGGTTCTGCATCACGGTGATGGCGGCATCGGAGGTGCCCGGTGGCATATCGACGATGAGTGTATCAAGGTCTCCCCAGAAGACGTCGTTCCAGAATTGGTTGATGGCATTGGCGATCATCGGGCCGCGCCAGATCACGGCTTGATCTTCATCCTCAAGCATAAGGTTGATGGACATGATTTTGATGCCCAGCGAGGTCTGCGGGGGCATTATACCCAATGGCGACATCGAGGGCGCCGTTTGCACGCCAAAGAGCTTGGGAATGCTGGGCCCGGTGATGTCGGAGTCCAGGACGCCGACGCGATGCCCCTGGCGACGTAGTCCAATCGCCAACATCGCTGCCACGGTTGACTTGCCCACGCCGCCCTTGCCGCTCATCACGGCAATTACCGTCTTTATCCGGTTCAGATTTCCGGCCGGGAGCGTGGACTGCCGACTCTGTGCCTGGAGTGTCTTTCGCATACGATCTCGCTCATCCTCGGTCATCGAGGTCAACGCGATCTCAACCTCCAATCCTGCGTCAAGCGCCTCAACTGCCTCTCTTGCGTCCTGGGCGATCTGGTCACGCAACGGGCAGTTGGGCACTGTCAGAGCAATGGTCACTTTGACCCTCTGGGCCTCAGTGTCAACCTCCCGCACCATGCCCAGCTCAACGATGCTGCGCCGCAGCTCTGGATCCATCACCTGACTTAGCGCTTCGACCACCTGTTCCTCGTCTATCACCTTGTTAACCTCCGTTCTTCAAAGTCATCATTCTGTCTGTGAGCTTCATGGCGAAACAAGCCCCCCGGAAGGGGGGCTTCAAAGTCCCGACGGTAGGCAGCTGCCGCGCCAGCAGATCAAGGCTGCGACACCTCAACAGCCATCTCCTCAGAAGCCTCTACTGCTTCCTCGGTTCCGGGCTTGACCTCCCAGATTCGGTCGGGAGCGACGAGGCGATCAATGTAGAGTACACCATCTAGGTGATCGATCTCGTGTTGAAAGACGCGGGCAAGAAACCCCCTAGGACGGAGTCGGAATCTCTCTCCCTGCTGATTCTGTCCCCGCACCAGGACCTCCGTCGGTCGTTCCACCTCCCCGACGTAACCGCGCACGGATAGGCAGCCCTCGATGCCGATCTCGACCTCCCGCGAAGCTTTCACGATCTCGGGATTGATGACCACGTAGAGCTCTCCACTGCCCCACACCTCCTCGTCTTCGGGCAACTGGATCACGATGACACGGTGCAAGTCGCCTAACTGCACCGCGGCCAATCCTATGCCGTCGTTTTCGTGCATCGTCTCGATCATATCCTCTATTAACTGCTGAATTTCCGGTGTTAACGCCCGGACCGGTCGGGCACGCTCGCGCAAGCGGGAGTCTCCCACCTGTATGATTTCTCGTAAAGCCATCCTACCTTACCTCCCAGCGCGCTATAATGATCAAGCTCCGGGCTCGCGCTGGAGCTCGTCATAGGTTGAAAACCAAGTAAGCAGCTCTTGTTGCCGTCGTTCGGCCTCGAGCTGACTCTGAAGTTGCCTGAACTGATACTGTCGGTTCGAGATCGTTGATTGGACTCGCTTCGGATGCCGAACATAGTGCAGCACAAAGCGTCCCTCAGTCCCGGCGGTCTCGAAGTGGACGTGGCCATAGTCGAGTATTCGCGCTGGGATGCTGGGGATACGGTACCCCAGGTTCTGGATTCTGTCTAGGTTGGCCTCGCGGCGGGACTCCTTGAGCAGGAGCGGCAGCCGTTCAAAGAGGACGACCCGGCTTGGGGTGAGCTCAAAATAGTCATTGCGCCAATCCTCTATGAGCCATAGCGAAACCCCCAACAACACCGCGATAGCAAAGAGCCAGGTGACTATCCAGCCGAGTGGAATCTCTGAGGTCGATACGACTAAGAAATAGAGCGGTCCGCCGAGGGCCACCAGGAGAAGCGCTAGAATCGCTGGCGCTGAATGCATCAGCCCAGGCAGCCAGTAGCGCTGCCAGATGATGGTGTTCCCATCATCCATCTCAAGTTTTGAGGGTGGGAAAAAATACTGCCAGACAGATGCCACAAGCATGCCTGGCAGCAAGCGTGATGGAGTCTTCTGGCTGGCGCTATCAACCGCGGTCGCTGGCCCGGTCCTTGCAGGCGGAGCTGTCTCGGGGTGGATGCGGTGTGTTAGGAGTTCTCTGATCTGTCCGCGGTTCTGCAGGATGCTGCGGGCCCTGGCGCGCTCGATCTGCTCAGAAATCTGGCGGCGGAGCCTGCCAGGGTTAGGGACGAAATCCATATCAATGTTGATGGTCTCCCCGGCTGTCTGTAATATCAGATTCCCGTAGCCCATCAAATTGGCGGCTAGACGAGGTTGTATCTCGAAGATGTCCTGTACCTTGTCGAGGGGGACTTCTTCGTGATGGGTAGTGAAAGGCCAAACGCGTTCTATGTGGACCATCCGCTGAGTCGTTAGCACAAAATAATCGTCGCGCCAGTTAAAGTACTGGTATATGATGATGCCCAATAAGCCTAGCATAGGGACTGCTAAGAGCCCCGATAGTACATTGAGGATAGCAGGCTCGCTCATCAAGAGGAGGATCATCGCGGGTAGGAGTAGTAGAAAGATGACGACCGGTTCTGCGATCTGGTTGAATAGCCTGGTCCAGTGACGCTGTACGACGCTGACAGCCCATTCGTCCTGCCGGATCCAGTCGAAGCGGCGGAGCCTGCGTCGCTTCTCCACAGGCGCCGAGACCTTGAGATTCCGCCGCAGGTAGGGACGTTCCCGAAGCAGTTCGTTAAACTCCGAGTGCAGGATATAGACGCCACGGGCGTATCCCTCGGCAATGGCAGTGACGTCATGAAAGTCGCCTACCAGCAGCCCAGTCTCTCCGGCACGCTCGCCCTGTTCGAGTTCACCAACTCGCTGCGTTGTGCCCTCTTGGTCGGTCAACGTCAATCGCGCCCGGCCCTCAAGCATATAGATCAGGCGATCTGAGACCTCACCTTGGCGGAACAGCCACTCACCGTGCTCAAAGTACTGCTCATGGGTGATCTGGGCGATCTGATAGAGCTCTAACTCACCTGTACGCCCCGCGAGATCACCGAAAAGGGGGATCTGGCGCAGGGTGTGGATGAGTCGCTGTGAGCTGAGCGGGGCTTGGAGATGCTCGCGGAGATAGTCGCTCTTCTGATAGGTGCGCACCAAGTCGCGAAACGGGAGCGAAAGCGCGCGGGTCTCATCCACGGCCTCGGCCTTCGTGCTCTCGAAATCGCCGATCTCAAGGCTCTGTCGTCCTAGGATGGTGCCCGGCCCGTGCAGTCCGAGATCCAGTATCCCTGTACGTGGTCCCTTGTCGGCTCTTGTGACTTTCACCTGACCGCTGATGATGAGGAGCATCCGGTCGGGTGCCTGACGGTCGGTCAGCACCTGCTCTCCCGGCTGGTAAGTTTGCTCCCGAATATGCGGAACTAGGCGGAGCAGCTCTTGCTCCCCCTCCTCGTCAAGCTCCCGAAACATCGGGATGCGCTTTAAGTGGGTTAGGATCTCATCAGGTTCCATACAATTGATTATAACACAATCTTGTTATTTGTATTGATCGCATTCGCGCTCCATTGTGGCCCTGCTGATGCATTTGTCGGCATTTGTCGTTGCGGGACCGGTCGGCTCAAGAGCTTCTCGATAACAGGCCAGAGTATCCTGCGCGGTCCGCCGCCACGAAAAGCGTCGGCTTTGGCGAACCGCCCTTGCGCTCATTTCGGCATGGTAGGCATCGTTGAGCAGGAATTGTATCATGGCTGTGGCCATCCCCTTCTCATCGTCGGGATCGAGTAGGACGCCAGCGGGTCCGACCACTTCGGGCAGGCTGGCAGTGTTACTTGCCACGACGGGTGTGCCGCAGGCGAGCGCCTCAAGCACTGGATACCCAAAGCCCTCATACCGTGAGGGGAAGATCAGAGCTCTGGCTTTCCGATAAAGGGTAGGTTTGTGCGTCTCGGCGATAAATCCCAGGTAGCGGACGGCGTCCTCTGGGAGATCAGCCTCACGAGCTAGCCGGACAGGTGACGGCGTGAACGTGGTATCATGTTCGGGCAGGCGACCGGCGACAATCAGCTTGGCCTGAGGATGTCTTCTGCAGACGGAGCGAAACGCTCGGACTGCGCAGCGCAGGTTTTTCCTGATGTCGAATCCTCCGAGATAGAGCAGGTAGGCTTCTGGAAGCTGCAGCGCTTCGATCACAGCGACATCGTCATCAGAGGCGTCGGGGCTGTAGAGGTCGCCTACGGCAAGCGGAACCGTGCGCACTCTATCGGATGCAAGCCTCAAATGCCGCAGGATATCTTGACGCGAGGCTTCTGAATCGGTCAGAACCAGTCGTGCCCGCGACGTCGCAGTGCTGACGAGGTTCGTATAGAGGCGCACGAGGAAGTTGCCACGGTAGGCCGGTAGAATTAGTGGGATAATATCATGGGCTGTCACGATGATCGGACAACGTGCGCTGAGAGGTGGAGCCCAATACGGGATATGGAGAAGATCAGCCTGCAGGTCCAGGACAAGGCGCGGCACACGGACCTGCTCCCACCAGAGTTTCCGCAGGTCGGTGCGGCCTGTGGGTGAATGAACAAGTCTCAAGCGCGCTCCTGCGCTTGACTCTGTGGCAGTCTTCGCTGTCGCAGGCACTAGGATCGTGAGCCTTATGCTGGGATTTGCCGCAACCAGTGCCTTGGCAAGGCGTCGGGCGTACTGGCCGCTTCCGGTCTCTGGTTGATCCCAGAACCATCCATTGATAACGACTCGCATATTTGGCTCCCCTGTAAAAAGGTAGGCGCGTCAGCGGCACGCCCCACATATTGTGTTTTATAAGACAAAAAACGGCATATGTAGTGGGTAAAGCTGAGATTCTTCGTACTTCGCGACCTTTT
>PWVB01000179.1 GCA_003562365.1 Anaerolineae bacterium | reverse complement strand
CTTAGACCATGCCACAATTTGGCATCAAAAACTACCGCCAGTTCGGCGGAAAGTCACGCTTGCGGAGAGGATATAAGACCAACGGCAGTATTGTTGGCGGCCTCGTTGAAGCAGGAACCAAGCATAAAGTCTCATGGTAGATTTTAGTAGGTATTGGAGAACGGTCTCTGCGAAGTGAGGAGGTCTGTGATGGGACGCAAGAGAAAGGCTGTTCTGAGTCTACTGCTGTTGGCGGCGCTCTTCGTCGGCTGTGCAGCTGTGCCTTCTTTGGAACGTGCTGACGAGATTGGTATGCCCTGGGATGATGCCGCGCCGGCCCCACCAGCTGAATCTTGGCTTGCCGAGGATGCGGCGATCATGCAACCGGAGGAGGCAGCACCAGACCTGCCGCCGATGATCATCTACGTAGGAGAGCTGTCGTTGGTGGTGCGTGACACGGAGCTAGCGCATTCGGAGGCGGTGGCGCTAGCTGAGGCTGCTGGGGGCCACGTCGCGAGTGCTCGCAGCTTCACCGTCGGCGCTGGGCTGCGGCGGGTGACGTTAACTCTGCGCGTTCCTGCAGATGCCTTTACACCCACTATGGCTGCTCTACGAGCTATGGCGATGGAGATCACGCAGGATGAAGTCACGAGCGAAGATGTCACCCAGGAATATGTCGATCTTGAATCTCGGCTCAGGGCATTGGAGGTCAAAGCAGAGCGGCTCGAGGAGCTGATGGAGCAAGCCGAGGACACGGAAGCTGTCCTGGCTGTATACAGTGAACTCAGCCGCACCCAGGTACAGATAGAGGAGACGAAGGGCCGGATGCGCTATCTGGAGCGTCGTGCCGCGATGTCCACTATCACTGTCCTCTTGACACCCGATGAGCTCTCCCGCCCGGTGGAGATCGCTGGCTGGCGGCCTATCGGGACCGCTCGGCGGGCAATTGAGACCGTCGTGGTTGTCTTCCAGTTTCTGATCGATGCGCTCATCTGGTTCTTCTTGGTGGTGGTACCTGTTCTGCTCTTCTTCGGTGTGGGCATCTACGCACTCATCCGGATTCTGGGCTTGATCTTCGGGTGGGGCAAGCGCAAGAAGTCTGCTGGAACGGAGGAGGGAGCTACAGGGAGCTGAACTCGAGTATCAGGATTGCATTGCTGATGAACGAGGTCTTTGAGCTTTACCTGGCTAACCGGTAGGCCGATTAGGCGCTCAGCTCAGAAGCCTTCTGGATGCGTTGTTCAGGTGCAGCGCCGCCAGAGCAGGTGATTGTCGTCCATAAAGATCGCGGCTTCTTTGGCTCGCTGTAGCGAGGTCAACGCGGCGTGGATTGTCGTCAATGACAAGAGGAAGAACTGGGGCGCGGAAAAGATGAGGCGATAACGATCCGCTACTGCACGCAGAACTGCATAGGGTTCGCGAGGCTCGTCGAGGGCCGCCAGAACATGGTCCCGGATCTCCTGCAGGCGCGCGGCAGTCGCCTTGGCAAGCGGTGCGATATCGGTCACCGGTTCCCCGTGGCCCGCGACAAAGTGCGCGTAAGGCAGCCCTGGTAGCCGCTTTAGCGTAGCAAGCCAGGCGTCCATATCCGCGCAGAAGAGAATTGGGTGCCGTTGGAGCGTTTCTAGTGGGAAGACGGAGTCGCCGCAGTACAATGTAGCCGCACCATCGTCGCGCGGCCTGTAACCGATGCCCACTTGGGCTGGCGCGTGACCTGGCAGGGGAACTACCTGGATGTCGAACTCCGCTAGCCTCATCGCGCCATCAGTCAGTGGTCGGGATGGTCCGGTGGGATGCCGCGCTAGTGTGAATTTGTCCCGGAGCTCCTCGATGGGATCGGCGCCCCCATAAAGGAAGAGTGGCTCCAGGAGTGGGTGCGCGGCGATGGTTCCCTCGAGCGGTGGAGCGTAAATCGGCACCTCACACTGCGCCGCGACCCAGGCGGCGCCGCCAAAGTGATCGGCGTGCCCGTGGGTGAGCAGCAGCGCCGCAACGGTGGCGTCCACAGTCTCCAGCTGTTGAATGCCCTTCCGGGCATTATCGGCGTCGAGCCCCGCATCGACCATCAGGGCGCTGTTTCCCTGAACGATGAAGCCGATGTTGGAACCACTGCTCAGGGCATAGGTCTGGCTGCCTAGGTGGTGCCATTTCGATCTTGGCATCGCTGCTTTCTCCTTTGGTATCGCGAGACTACGCGGGGAGTCCCAGTTTGGTGCTGAACAGATGCTTTGGCGATGGGCTTCGCGGCTGTCTACAGATCTAGTTGCAGAGCTTCAATCCGGGCTTGCTCTGTGAGCGGCTGGTTGTCATTGTCGACGGCGACTATCGCTCCGTCGATGGACTGGGTGCGGATAGCGCCGCGAGCGAAGGGATTGTGCTGCAGCTGGGGGCTGTCCAGCAATCCGACTTCGACGGCTCGCGCCAGAGTCTTTGGGTCGCTCAGAGGATCATCGTTCTGACCCTCTCCGAAACGTCGGATGGCATTGACCAGGACCCGAGCCTCGGCGACCAACTCTGCGCTTCGCTCCTCGATGATAGGGTCGTGGGTCATATCCGGCAGACCTTCTACTGCCGTCTCGATCACCTGCTGCGCCATTGTTGTGGACTCGATAATCTCCTCGGCCGTAGCAGCGTGATCTGCCTCGCAGTAGCTTACGACGTGAATGATCGATGGACGGAGTGCCATCTGAAGATAGATCGATTCTGCCAAGTGTGCTCGCGCCCGCACGGGATCTACCGGATAGCTCAGTAGACCGGTACGCGTCTGACGCCAAATTCTAAAGCTCTCGTCGCTGAACGCCTCGGCAACCTCGATCTGGGCCAGCGCTTTGGCAAGGTCCATCTTGTTGGAAAGTTGCGGAGGGCTTTCGAGCATATAGGTCGTGATGTAGTCGCCGATGCCAGCCTTCTTGGCATTGTATGCGTAGAGATACGATACCGCTACGGAGATGACGTCTGGTGCGTCGCGCATACCCCAATGGTAAGGCTCGTTGCCCTCAACTGGGATTCCGCGTTCTCCATGCCACGCCATCAACGCAAGGTGATCGCGAACGGAGGCCTCCAGACTAAGCGGGCCTCGCCCGTCCATTGCATTGAACCAAAAGAGAGAGGTAGCACACCAAGCATTATTGAGCGTGCGGACCAGCATCTCGGCGTAGCGGAGTAGATCAGCTGTGCCGGAGTAAGAACGCATCAGCGGGTAGTTGCCCGTGCGGCTCGCGGCATAGAGGCGTGTGAGGTCAGACTCGCCGCGGAACGGCACGCCTCCAGCGCCCTTACGCTGTGGACGCTGGAGGTCCGGATGGAAGAAATTGGCCTGAGCGTCCTGATCGGCGCCCAAGGAGATGACATCTAGCACGCCGGCCTCAGCGATGCGGGCGATGCCGTTAACGGTGGGGTCGATGGACGGCGCCGGAATGCCGAAGTGGTGGCGGAGGAGGGGATAGGGTGCCTTCCAGCGGATACGAGCCACCGCATCCTGTGGCGGGGGCTCGGCTTTTCCGATCCCTACCTCCTCCCCTCGCAAGTAGCCGATGATCTCTGTGACCGGCTCGCTGCCGTCAAATACTGCTTCGAAGATGCCCATTTTCCGAGCTACCTCGGCGACCGGCGGTGTGCCACCGAAGACAAAAGTGCGATTCTCCAGCCCGGCTGCTTGCATCACAGCCCAGAACTCCTGGAGCGCTCGGCGCCCATTCTCCGGGGTCAGTCGATAGCTGACGCCGATAAGATCGGGCTGATAGTCGCGTGCTATGTCTGCCCAGGTTTCGACATCGGTCGCTGGACCGGTGAAGCGCACGTCGTGCCCAAGCCGTTCGGCGAGACCCAGGAATCGATGTACTCCTGCGATGTGGACACAGTCACCCAAAGCCCCTGCTAGAATACGCATCGTCGCCTCATCCTCTACCGCTCTCCAGAATCTACGTAGTGGTGCAGCTCCTGCACTGACATACCCTTGACCCCCATTCTCTCCAGCGTTCTTCCCTCTCGCCAGTAGTCTCTTCCGTAGGCTGTGTTGGCCAGTTGGATCATCACGTGGATGGTGGCAGTCCCGACTCCATATTGCCGTCCCAGCTCAGCGATGGGGATAAGACTGCAAGGGACTTCCTCGAAGATATAACGGTGCTGCATTTGGCTGGGAGCCTTGATGCCGGCGTAGCCCTCGTTGGCGTGCATTGCTTCGTACAGGGTCTCCCCAGTCGCGTTGTAGGCGCGATGAAGCCACTCTAGCGCGGTCTGCGCCCGGATCCCCACAGCTGCCGCGACGGTGACACGCTCGCGGTCCAACGCTTCTAAAACCCGGGCCGTTGTGGGCGTGACACCATTCATGTAGAATTCGAAGTCGCCGCGGGTGCTCTCGATCCAACCGGCGTTAAGGAGGGTCAGAGCCGGGTGGAAGATAGCCCCCATGTTGTTGAGGCTGGTGTAGAGGACGCTTTTGGCGGGGATGAACTGGGGGTAGACTTGCTGGATGAGCGCTACCGCTTCCTCGGTGCGGGTCGTGGGCAGTGCCGCGATCGGCACTGAGAACTTGGTTCGAAAGATTCGCGCTTCTGCAGGGCCGATGCTGCGTGCCGCAAAGAGAAAGGTCTCTGCCTCACAGATGGTAGGGTGCGCTCGACAACCAGCCTCACGCAGCCCTTGGGCGAACTCCAGAGCGCCTCCGGTCCGCCCCGGATTTAGGACAACGACATGATCATCGCGCAGATGGGGAGCTGCACCGAGGGCGATGGGGAGATGTCCGCAGGCCGGAACGACCACCATCACCAGTCGGGCGTCTCGCAGGGCCTCCTCGATGTCTGAAGTCACCCTCTTCAGCGGACCGAAGGCTTCGCGGCCCTCTTCGGTAATCAGCGAGATGCCGCGGCGCAGCTGGATGGCCTCTATGTGCGCAGGGGTCCGATTATACAGTGTGACGGAGTAGCCCCGTGCAGCAAGATCGGCGGCCATCGATTTGCCGCCGTTGCCCGCTCCGATGACGGCGACGTGGAAGTCAGTGTTCATATAATACCTCCTTGGTCTGGTATTGGGCACGCGGCTCTCTCGGTCGCGGCGCATGGGAGTCCCTGTCGATGAGACTATAGTGACGCTTGGCGGCGCTTGTGTCGGGGTTGACTAGCGTTACAAAATAGGGGCGCACCACTCACGCTTACAGTTGCTGAGTACGCCGGAGCCCAAAGCGCCGCATGGAGTTGAGGCTGACGTCGCGCTGCATCACTAAGTGTATAATCATTATACCACGTCTGGGCTTCTACGCAAGCGGTTTTGCTTACAGGCAGCAATGAAGGACGATTCTGGTTTTTCGCGCTGCTTGCTACGCACCTCTCCTGACCCAGACTGACGACCGTCCGGGTGAATCCCAGGAGGTGCGTCGATGCCGACCTG
>PWVB01000543.1 GCA_003562365.1 Anaerolineae bacterium | reverse complement strand
GCTCCCAAGTACGAATCAAGGACAACAGACGCGCAAAGTCCAAGGCGCCTTTCTTCGAGTGACTCCCGAAGGACGTCTTGCGCGTGATGACCGCCGGGCGCAACGCCCGCTCGGCAGCGTTATTGGTGGCTGTTATCGGCCACTTTGTTTGCTCAGAATAGCGACAATGTCGGCCAGATTGGATGGAGAGCCGGAGAATGGCGAGAACCGCGGTCAGGGGGATCGGAGGGGAACAGGGTGGCAACGGGAGACACTGAAGCGCCGCCACTCCCAGTGGTCGCGGAAGGTGCCAGTTAGTTCGTTGCGTTCTTTTTCAGTGTCCATGCCTCCAGTCTACAAGACTGGTACCACCTAAGTAGTTGTGTCAGGATCAGTAAGACGAATTGTGATGCTCCTCGGCGCATCCACCGTCCAAGCGCATACGCCATTTCTGATTGACCAGTGTTCGTTATTCGACGACTGGTTACTGCCTGCTGGCCGCATCTCTCGTCTTCCCAGCCGCCGATGCCGCGTCGATTCTTCATCGCTGCACCGGTCGGAAAATGCTTGACAGAGACTGCGGCATATGATACACTGTTGCCGTATATAGTTAGATTCAGGTCATAATACACCCTGCCAAAGGAAGACTCCCCGCCCGAAAAGGGGGAGGAAGGGGCTGCGAGGCCGGCGTCCAAGCAGGATCACCCTTTGAAATAAAGGCCAGAGGACCCACTGCCTCTGGCGCCGGGTCGGCGGAATTAAAGAGGGGAACGCAACGCGCGCGTTGCGTTCCCCTCTTTTTCTTGTCTCAGACAGCGAGGTTCGGATTGCGATCCACCATACCAGAAGCATCCAGCAGGATCAGGCGCACACAGCAGCGCGACGCCGGCGAACGTCCGTCCACCCGGGAGCCGTCAGCGCCACAGCTAGCTGCGCACTTCACCGATCTGTCTCTGCCGGGGGCAGCTGCGCCCAGATCAACGGAGGCGTGCGCTCGGAACCTGTGTGCCCGATGCGGCGGTGAACCAACCCGCAGAGTCAAGACGCCGCTGCTACAGGTCGTGGCCGCCGGCGCGCTACTCATAAGCGCAGCATGCGCGCAAGCGGCGCCGCCGGCAGCACTGCGGGCGGTCGGTGATCCCGCGGCGCAGAGCGCCTGCCTGCCATACGGCACGCGCATTGAACCCGCCTACGCTCCTGATCCACCCCTGGACGGCACACCCCTCCCACCCCTTGCACCCGCAACGCCGAGGCCGACATGCCCGCCCCCGCCCACAGCGGCGCAGCCCGTGCCGACGGCGTTTCCCACCGAGGCTCCAGCCGAGGTCGGCCTGGTGGAACGTGTCGCCTCGGCGCCACAGAATCTGTCCCTCAGCCCGGGATCAGAGACGGTGAGTCGGGTGGTGGCTGTGCCCGACCTCCAGGCGCTGACCTGGCACGGCAGCGGCAGCCGTCTGGTCCTCAACACGCCCATCGGCGCCCGCAGCTACGGCGTCGCGGAGATCCTGGGGGTCGACGGCCCGGCGGCCGTCGCACTGTCCCCCAAGGGCCGCATCCACCTCTATGCCGCCGGCCGGTATGCCTACAAGGACGATCTGTCGGCGGCGTGGTCGCCACCGAGCCCGGCGCCCGCCGGTGCTCAACCCCACCTGGTGGTGGGACCAGACGGATACGCGCTCCTCTTGATCGTAGAGAACGGCATCCTCTCAAGCTACCGCCAGAGCGCCGCCGGCCTCTGGGACGGTCCAACCGAGCTAGGCACCGGCGTGAGCGATTACGATGCACTGCCGATAGCGAACCGAATCGTCGTCGCGGCCACCGACCCAGATGCCACCACCGTGCACCTGCTCCCCGGTGGGCCGGTGGCCAGCCTGGAAGGCGGGCAGCACATCAACCTCACCTACCATCTCAACCAGCTGCTGCTGGGCATCGGACGAACCGAGCCTCCGGCCGCCTACGTAGCCCGCTCGCTGGACCAGGGCGAGCACTGGGCCACGTGCACCGTGCAGACCAGCCGATACCCCATTGAGAGCGTCGCCGCGCTTCCCACACATCAGGGGCCGTACGCGGCCTTCTGGACCTGGCACCAGCCGCTGGGCCCGATGGGTGCCCACCGCTACATCGTGTTCTCGACGCTGCAGTGGCCGATCGGTGAGGCCTGCTGGACCTGGCCCGACCAAGGCCAGGTCGACGCGCTGGGCGAGGACCAGGACCTGCGGATCGGGGCGCCGGGCCTGGTCTTCTCACGGGCCCAACAAGGGCGATTCCGGATCAGCCACGATGGGGCGGTTCTGGCCTACGAGGGATTCCTGCAGAACGCCCGGGAGACGGACGTCTTCCTCATCAGCTTGCGCCGGGACAGCCTCTTCAGCGGGCCATCCCGACCCCGCCCCCATCCAGGCGAGCCCGGGCCAGGAGGACATTAGATACCATGCCGCGGACTCAAGATCAAACCCGCCGCCAGCGCACGCGGTGCGCGCTCATCGCCAGCTGCCTGCTCTTGTTGATGGCCCTGGCCTGCTACGGCACCACCGAGACGACCACGCTGGCGCCCTACAGCGGGCATGCGGTGCCACCCTGGTGGGTGTGCGTCCCTGCCACACCGCTGCCGACGGCAACACCCCAGGCGCCGCCGTGGGATTGGCCGACGCCCGAGCCCGGCTCCACGCCGCTGCCCTGGCATCCGCCCGGCTGGCCGCCCACACCGCAGCCCACCCCCACCCCCTATGTCATCACCGGCGGAACCTTCTACCTCAACCAGACTATCTGGATCCCCATCTACAGCCGCGTGCGCGCCTGGCAGCACGAGTGGATCCGCCTCAGCGTCAAGGATTGGAGCCCGCTGGGCAGCTCCCCCACCCACGCCGAGGCGACCTGCATCGCCTTCAACCTCAACATGCGGAGCTTCGCCGGGTCACCCATCGACCTTGACCTGCCCACTATGGTCTACCTCTCCACGCCGCACACCAACGCCGTCTATCAGGCCACCCACGCAGCCTTCCGGGACTTCGGCGTCCCCTATCCAGAGGCGCGCTTCAGCCCCGATGAGGAGCGCACCGTGACGGTGCCCATCTGCTTTCCCGAGCTTCCGGACCCCGGCAACGTGCGCAGCCACCTGCGACTCGGCATCCTCGCCTCGCTGTTTGAGAGCCGGGCCGGGTCGGCGGCCGTGGACGGCACGCTGCTGACGGGATCCGACACCGCGTTCTACGTGGACTTCTGGAGCTACGACCCCCACTGCTCCTACCCACCGGCCCAGGGCCTGTATCCGGAATTCAGCGATCCGCCCCTGGGCGTCGGCAATCCCATCGCCGGCGTCCTTACCCGTCCCATGGGCGGCCGATACGCACCCGGGGTGCCGGTGACCGTTCCGCCCTGCCACAGGATCACCCGGGGCTTCGGCTGCTCGGCCTTTCCCACCGGTGTCGCCGGAGGCGAACGCTGTCCTGCAGACCAACCCTACTGGCACACCGGCGTGGACTTTGCCTGCCGCGAAGGCACCCCCATCTACAACGTCCTGGACGGTTACGTGCGCCACTGGGGTTGGGGCGGCGGATACGGCAACCTGGTCATCATCGGTAACTACAGCGACAGCCTGAAAAGCTACTACGCCCATCTGGTCGGCTTTGCCGCGCCCCAGCCCGGCTGCTACGAGCAGGGCGCCATCGGCGACGCCTGCCATGCGGGGCTTGTGGTGGGTGGTGTCGGGACCACCGGCTTCTCCACCGGCAACCACCTGCACTGGGAGGTCCGCGTGCACAACGTCCCGGTAGACCCCTACCTCTACTTCGGCACCGCATCGGCCGCCCCCGCCGGACTGGACGCGCTGAGGGCGGCCTTCCGCTCCGCGCCCGCCCTGGCGGCGCCGCCCGATGCCGCCGGCGCCGATGCCGCCGGGGCCGGTGCCCCCCGCTACCCGCTCACCGTTGGGCTGCGGGATGCCGAAGGCCAGGCGGTTTCCGGCGTGACCCTGCACCTTCGTGATCTGGACGGACACTATCTCGACAGCTGCGTCTTCACCGCCGGACAGTGCCACTTCGAGCTTGCCACCGGCGTCTACGGGTTTGAGCTGCACGGGACGCTGCCCGACGGGACACCGGTGGACCCCTACGGGCAGGCCAACATCGCGGCCCGGGACAGCGGGCTGGTAGAGTACCATCACGGCCCCTTGGGCATCTGGCACACCGGACCGGCCACGACAGCAGGGTTGACGCTGGTGCGCGAGCCGGGGCTGGCGGCAGCCCAGCCGCTGCTGGACCAGACACCCCGCGGCGCCCGCCCCACCCCGCTGGATCCCCGCGACTGGCTGCCGCAGCCGCAGCCGACACCGATCCCGCCATCCCTGAGTACACCGCCCGGCGCACCGGGGGCGCCGTCTCCGGCCCTTGCCCAGCCGCGGGGACGGATCGGCGCCCTGGTGCTGCTGGGTCTGCTGATCCTGTGGATCGGCGCCTGGGCCCTGGCGGCGGCCCTGCAGAGGCAGCGGCGGAAAGGAGAACCATGAGGCTTCAGAACACGGAGAGACCGGCCTCCCGCACCGGGGGCACATCCCTTCCCAGACGGGCCGCCCCGATAGAGATACCCGGCGCCAGGACGCCAGAGCACGCCCCGGCCTTGCTCACGGCCCTCGCGGCTGCCCGCACTGCGGGCCCCACGCCGACGGTGCTCCCCGTCGACCTCGGCGCCATCTTCGACAACCTCGCCTATCAGGCCCTGATGGTGCTGGCCGAGCAGCTCTGGGCCGGGCACGCCCTCCTCCAGACGGTCGCCAGCGTCCTACATCGGGTGGGCACGGTGCTTACCACCGGGCTCCTGCCCACAGTTCTGCGGGTCGTCGCCGACGTGCTTCTGAGCACCGGCGTCGTGCGTCTGGCGCTGACCGCGGCGCTGATGCTGGGCGGCCTGACGCTGCTGGCCTCCTATCTGGACATCCGTGTCGTGCGCCTGAACAAGGTCATCCTCTACGGCATCGGCGCCGTCCTGCTCCTGGGCCAGGGGCCGACGGTGATGCCGCAGATGGAGAGGATGCGGCGCGACGCGGCCCACCGGATCTACCAGGACGTTTTTGACAGCACCCGGGCCAACCAGGAGAGCTGGTCAGCGGCGCTCTGGTTTCCGGACGGCGCCCCCTGGCAGGACTTCACGCTGCGCAGCGACGGCGAGATGGGGCTCTCGGCCCGCGCCGTTGCGGCCTCGGCGCTGGAGTGCGCGATCGATGAACAACTGCGCGGCACCCTCTGTGCCGATTTCCGGTCGCGCTTCTTCGCCGAGACCAGCATCCGCTACCTGGGCGACGGTCCCCGAACAGCGGCCCTTGAGGCGGCCAGTCAGGGCATCAGCCGCCTGCTGCTGACCTACCCGCTCTCGGCGGCGGCGCTGCTGGAAGCGCTGATGGAGCTTCTCT